>PCVE01000104.1:0-2972 GCA_002762705.1 Candidatus Woesearchaeota archaeon CG11_big_fil_rev_8_21_14_0_20_43_8
TTTTCTACAAAGCCCCACATACATTGTCATTGAAATGCGATAATGATATATTTCTTTTATTTCGGCCTTGATTCTCAAGATTTCGATTTCCTGGAAAGCTTTAAAAATATCGAAAGGTTCATCAGAGATATGGCAACAAAAGAAGAGATAACAAAAGAGATGGTCATCGGAGAGGTTGTCGAGAAGTACTTTGCTGAGGAGATATTCAAAGTATTCTCAGACTATGGTCTGCATTGCATCGGATGCCATGTCGCTGCGCATGAATCGATTGAAGACGGCGCGAAGGCACATGGGCTGTCAGATGAAGATATAAAGAAACTTGTCGATGATCTGAACAAGGCAAGGAAGAAGCTCAAGAAGTGAATATCCCATTTATCTTCTTTCCGCATGGACATCTGCCTTCTTTGATCTTGTTTATCAGAATCCCAAAACCAGTCCTTCCTATCAGAAGTTTATTACATGAAGGACAATAAGTATTCTCTGTCTTCTCTATTCGGATATTGCCTAAATAGACATGTTTTAGATTCTCTTTTGCCGCATCAAGACACATAAGAAGCGTGTCTTTCGATGTGGGTTCAAAGTGTTCCATCCTATGATGAGGGAAAAAGCGCGAGAGATGGAATGGCACGTCAGATCCAAGCTCTGAAGCGATCCAGCCAGTCAGTTTCCGTATCTCATCCTGACCGTCATTAAGGCCGGGGATCACAAGGGTAGTTATCTCAAGATGACAGCTTTTATGGATGGTCTTGATTGTCTCTAGCACAAGATCCAGTCTTGCGCCGCATATCTTTCTATAGAAGTCATCTGAGAATGATTTCAGGTCTATATTGGCAGCATCGATATATGGCAACAGTTCTGCGAGAGGCTCTTTGTTCATATATCCATTCGACACTATCACGTTTTTCAGGCCCTCGTCTCTTGCCATCATGGCTGTATCGAGCATGTATTCATAGAAAATGGTTGGTTCGTTGTAGGTATATGATATGCTTCGGCATCCATTTTCTTCAGCCAGTTCGACCGCTCTTTTTGGCAGCAGATTCCCACCAACGTTTGGGGATCCTCTTGATAGCGTGTGGTTCTGGCAATGGTCACATGTCATGTTGCATCCCACGGTACCGATCGAGAACGTCTTGCTTCCTGGAAGAAAATGAAAAAGCGGCTTTTTCTCTATCGGATCGATGTTCATCGCTGATGGTCTCGCATAGATGAGTGATATCAATTCTCCACCCTGATTCTCTCTCACACCGCAGATGCCGCGACTGTTATTTTCTATGATACACATATGTGGACAAAGTGTGCACTGCACTTTCTTATTGTCTCTTCTTTCGAAATACTTTGCTGGTTTCATTTGAATTTCTTTTCCAGTTCTATTCGTACGTTCTTTGGGACATAATCATTTATCGCGCCGCCTGCTGCCGCAAGCTGCTTCACCATGCTTGAGCTCAGATAGAAATATTCTTTGTCTGTCATGAGGAACACAGAATCTATCTCATGAGACAATCTGCGGTTCAATGTGGCCATCTGAAATTCATAGTCAAAGTCAGACACAGCTCGTAAGCCCCGGATGATATGCCTGATTTTTTTCTTTTTGGCATAATCCACCAACAATCCAGTGAATGCGTTCACTTCGACATTCTTCCCTTTTGTCGCAGTTTTTATCATCTCTATCTGTTCTTCTGTCGTGAAGAGGGTATTTTTTTCTATATTCTTTCCTACTGCGATTATGATCCTATCGAATAGTTTCAAAGCCCTGTCAAGGATATCGAGATGTCCGTTCGTTATCGGGTCGAATGATCCTGCATATATCGCTGTCTTCATTGCAATTCCTCCCAGATTGTCCTGACCTGGATCTCTGTGTCACCTAATGTCTTGCTGTTGTCGATGATATAATCTGCATCTTTGATGAGCTCTATCTGTGGTGATTGAGTCTGCATCACTGAGATGATCCGTTCGCGGGGAATGCCTTTATCTATCAATCTCATGAACCTTATGTCTTTTTTCGCTATGACAACGATCAATTTGTGGATATCTGATAGAAAGCCGGCCTCGACCAGAAGCGCCGCGTCTATGATGACCATCTTATTTTCTTCTTTCTGGCTTATAATCTTCTGTATCTCTTCTCTTATCATCGGATGCATGATGCTATTTAGTGTGAGCCGAGCTGTCGGATCTGAGAAGACCATCCCACCAAGTATGCTCCTGCTGATCTCACCATCCTGACCAAGGATCTGCTCTCCAAAAGTCTCCACAAGCCGGTCATATACTCCTGTGCCTTTTTTCTGGAGCCCATGACCTATCTTGTCTGCATCTATCACTTGAGCGCCGAGTTTCGCGAACATGAATGCCACTGTGCTCTTGCCGCTCCCTATGTTGCCTGTGATACCTAGAATCATAGCAAAGATTATGGGTTATAGATATAAAAATGTGTTGGAGAAAGATGCGCTGTGGATATATCAAAAGACGCTTCTACTAAGCAGAAAAATGTAATCATTAGTTCATCTCTTCCTGCACAGGAAGATGTAATGGTCTTTCTCGTATGGATAGAGGTTCTTCTCATCGATGATTGTGATGTGTTTAGAAAGCTCGCGTTTTATCTCTGCGAATATCTTCTTTGGCTCTTTTGTCACATCGATGCTTCTTGATTTGACGCACAGAATCGCATAGCCGTCTTTTTTCAGGAAGACAAGGTTTTTTAAGAAGATAGCGAGCTGCGTCTTCTGCGCGATATCTTGAAACAGCACATCGCAAAGGACGACTGTCTTTGCGAGCTCACCGATCTTTGACGCATCAGCAAGGATAGGAGCTATGTTGCCTCTCTCTTCAGATATGAAGACAAGTTCCCTAAGCACCCTTGAAGAGAGATCGACTGCGAATATCAACCCTTTCTTTCCGACGATATCGCTTACATGCGAAACAGTGGTTCCTGACGCGCATCCAAGATATAAGACATAACAACCAGGGACTATCCCAGT
>PCVE01000104.1:3090-8692 GCA_002762705.1 Candidatus Woesearchaeota archaeon CG11_big_fil_rev_8_21_14_0_20_43_8
CTTCACACCTTAAATCTCTTCTCAAGTTCTTCACGCATCGCATAACCAAGATATGGATCGCCACCATAATAGTCCACCCTGCATGCGAGACTTATCTTGTTCGCAAGGGCTCGTGCGACTTTTCCTTTGTTACATTTGTCCGCTGCGACCAATATAGGATGTTTTATCAGGACACCATGTTTTGGCGGCCGTGAATTTGATCTAAGATGACGGAACAGAGCCTTCTCTGCACCGAGCGTCTGCACAGTCGATGCTGGGAACATAGCAAGTCTCTTGATAGAGCCTGCGAGCTCGATGAGTTTCGCGCCGATCAAAGCTCCTGCGACAGCGGTCGTATTCGGACATATCTGCTGCATCATCTCTTCTAGAAAAGCAGTATGAGCATCAGCGAGCTTGTACATCGACAGAAGTTCATCTGCCAGGTTCATCATCGGATCGAGCAGGTTTTTTGGGAAATCCGCACCCATCGATTCTGCGGCGGACGGCCCATCAACTTCAGACAGTAAGGTATCTCTGCTCTTTGATCTTATCAGTTCAGCGAATGTCTTATGATCTGATATCGCGCGTTCGACTTCTGGAGAATAATAACCATACCATTCACGAAGACGTTTCGCAAGATGGTTCGTCACTCTCTGCAGATCATCGATATTCTTTATGGCTTGGATTATATGTACTTCAGATGATACTGATCTCTTGATATCAGATTTGGCTTTCTTTATTGTCAGAGCGACAATCACATCTTTTGGACATGAACCACGTAATGAACCAAGGGCTTTTGTATCTAATATATCTGATCTTTCTGCTTTGTGCTTTGAAGTCATCGTTCCTTCTGTATCTTTCTCATTCCTGCCATCATGGAGCATGAAATCTATTATCATACCATCATCATCAACTGCGAAACATCCACAGATATTTGTCACAAGCTTCATTGTCCTGCAGGTAAGAAGGTGCTCTTTATAAACCTTTTTCACTGATTATAGCAGATTTCAATTTTTCAATGCTTCCTTGAAGAGTTAGAAGACTTTCTGTGCCAGCTTCAAGGTCATTATACATAGATTCCAAAGCACTTTCCATATATATAAGATCAGTCTTTTTCTGGGAAAGTTTTAGGCAGGCATTCTTGTAGCTTTCATTAAGGTCATCGAGAATGGTATTGCATTCAGCTACTTCATCAGAAAGACCAGTCGACACGACTTCCATCGCGTTCACTCTGGCATCATTGAATTCTTTCATGATATCTTCTTTTTGCTTTTCATATACAGTTATATCTGCTTTATCTTTTTCGATCAGCAGTTCATAGTCAATTATAGATCTCTCATGTTTTTTTATTATATCTTCAAAAGCGCTTGCCTGACGAAGATATTCAGGAAGTTGCTTTGCTATCTTTCGTAAAGATCCTTTCTTTGGGATCCCAGGAAGCTTGTTCGAAAGTGATATTCGATTTTTCCTTCCAAAGAAACTTCCGACGGTTTTATTATATCTTTTCTTGAATTCATCATTCACTTTTATGACAAGATAATCTTCTGACAGAAGCCCTTTGATGAAAGCGAAACTGTCTCTTAGTTCATCATCTGTAGGGAAGTCTCTTGAGAATATCCTCACAGATGCGACCTGCTGAAATGGAGCCTTGACATCAAGGACAAGCGCCTCGATCTGTATCGCCCTTGATGAGATCTCAAAATACGGTGTTGTCTTCTCTTTTCCTTCTGGCTGAAGGTATAACCGTTCTATATGGACTGAAGAAGATGTCTTTTCAGCATATTTTATCGCATCTTCTTCAAGTGCTTTTATTGTATCTGAAAGATTCCCTATCTTCAATCTGACTTTATCTGTTTCATAATTTATGATCTTATTATCATTTGAAGCTATATCTGAAAGGCATTCCAGACCTACTTTCACAGAAGTATTTGAATCAAAATAGCAATCATGTTTCCCTTTTAAGTTATAATGCATCTCAGTGTTCTTGTAAAATACATCTGTCGCAAGGTCGCAGAGATTCGCGCAGGTTGTATACTGCCTTGATGCGCCCAAAAAAAGGCTTTTCGTATCTAATGGAGTATATTTCGCGAGCTTGATCAATTCGATAGTCTATCACCTGAGAAAGATGGGAAAAAAAGCAAGAAATATCATTCTTTGGATTCCATAGTTTCTAATTCTTTTGCAAGTTCGCCAAGATCCTCTTCTGGCTCCAGGTCAGGATTCAGCATAGCATCTGGTTCGCCAGTCACTTTCGCTGTGAGAAGCTTTCTCTCATTCTCTTTCGCTTCTTCTAGCTTCTTTAGTTCTGCACGGCTGTTAGCTTCAATCAGACGTGTCTCCTCACGCTCTACAGCTCGCATCCTCTGAAGGGATTTTCTCTGTTCAAGGACAGTCTCTGGTCTATATATCCCATGCCTTGAATTATCCAGACGCAATTCCTGCATCCTCTCTGAGACTTTCTGCAGATCTGTCGCCTGGTTATTGATCGCTTGTTCTATGGTAGCTTTGGCAAGATTTGCGCTTTCATAAGCAGTCAATAGATCAGTCTTCTGGCCGTACTGTCGAAGTATCGATCTGTATTTAGGAAGATTCCTCGTCAGATCTGTATTGAACTCTGCGATGCCATCAAGTTCGACCTTCATCGTGCGTCTCTCCTGGATGGCTTCTTCCTTATCTATTCTTAGGTTGTTGATCTGTGTCTCGTATTTGCTTATCCTGACTGTGACATTATCGATAGCACCATCAAGCTGTATTAGATCATTAGACAATTTCGTGACAGTCGGATCCAAAGTAGGGTTCGATTCTGGATCATTTCTGACTGTCTCTTCATAAGCTTCTTGATAAGCTTTTTTCTTCAATTCCTGGAGTTCAAGATACTTTTTCTTTTTATCCAATGCCTGGCTTCTCAGAGTTACTATCTGTCTCTCTTCGGCATTGTACTTATTGATCATCTCATATCTTTCCTGCAGAGTCTTATAATTGATATCATGCAACTCTTTTAGATATCTGCATTTCCGCTCGAATTTCTTCATATTCGATTCGATGGTAGACTCAAGATCCTTACGAAGTGTCTTCTGTTTCCTTTTATGCAGCCATCTAAGTGCCCTGTTCTTGCTAGCATAGTCATCTTCAAGAGTAATCATCTGCCTGAAATTCTCAGTAAGAATAGTGCCAAGCTTGCTTGCTTCTTCGACCTGGTTCAGATATCCACCATTTTTAGGAGCATGTCCAAAATCTTCGTCATCAAACTCGCCTTCGAAATCAGCATCATTCGCATCTTTCTTATAGTCTTTTGCCATAATCAATAACCCCCATCCTGTATCATTCAAACAGTATTCACACTAATTCTCTTTAGGTGATCCCCTAAACGCACCCCTTTTAACTGAATAGGGGATAATATCATGCTATATAAATCTTATCACTCATGAAAAACAAAACGCAGGCACATGATCCATCAAAAATCAATCCATCTCGTTGAGTCTGCGCACCCTTTCTTGTATCGGCGGATGCGTCGAGAACAATCTGACAAGCGCGTTCCCCCTGAATGGATTGACTATGAACAATGAGCTTGCCGAAGTGTTTGATGATCTCATCGGCATGTGCATGTTCGCGCCTTCAAGCTTCTCAAGTGCGCTTGCAAGGGCCCGTGGATTATTGATCATCTTCGCGCCTGTCTCGTCCGCAAGATATTCTCGTGAACGCGAGATAGCAAGCTGGATTATCACTGCGATCAATGGCGTGACTATTGCAAGAAAAAGAAATGATAATATATTTCCTCCGTCCCTGTCACGATTTCCGAACCCACCAAATATCGCAGCCCATCTCGCCATCATCGCGACATACGATATGACTCCTGCGATTGTCGCCGCGATTGTCGCCACCAATATATCTCTGTTTTTTATATGGCTCATCTCATGGGCAATCACCCCTTTCAATTCATCTTTTGAAAGCAGTCTCAATATACCGTCGGTGCATGCTACTGCGCTCTTTTTTGGACCTCTGCCTGTCGCGAATGCATTAGGTGTCGGATTGTTGATGATATATAGTTTCGGCTTAGGTATTTCTGCTAGCTGCGCCACTTCTTCTGCGATCCTATGAAGAACAGGATAATCTTTCTTGTCAGCAGGCTTTGCTCTATACATCGCGAGCACTATCCTATCTGAGAAAAGATATGAAAATAGGTTCATCACTACCGCAAAGACCAGCCCGACAAGAAGTCCGTTCATGCCTCCGACCAGTTGACCGACAAACAGCAGCAGCGCTGTCAGTACACCTAATAGCAATACAGTCTTGAATTGGTTGCCTAATGCTGACATATGTTCACCTTCGATGCACAGAAGAGTACTTTTCAGATATATAAGGATTGTGTAGAACTGATCCCCAAAATGCCTTCAGAAAATATCTAAGAAGAAAGCATATGCTCACATCATGCCAAGTTCGCCTGTGATCTGGTCGATCGAATCCTCTGAAGCTGGACCGATAGCGCCACATGTCACTGTGCCTGGCTCTACTATTGTCCGACCTGCATCAGTTATCACACTTGTGACAAGACCAGCATCTTTCGCCATCTGTATATAACGATGAAGATCTTTCTCATCCTTGACTTTCAATGCGATTTTCTTCATGCCAGAAGACCGCCATTCTTTGACAATCTCTTTTTCAGCTCTGAGCACTGCTTCTACAGATGCATGTGCTGCCTGGGCTGCCATCTTGCCTTTTGGAAGGCCAAGATCCTGCCTTATGAGAATGACTTGTTTTAATTCTGTCATAATCTTACTATTCGGGCAGTGATTTAAATTGTTTTCCACTTGCTGATGCGTATAAGACTATATATAAGACATCAGACAATTTTAGATCTTGAAATGAACAGTTATTGGTGCGCAAAATATACGAAAAGATGTCGTATTGCCCGTGAAATCTGCCATTTGATGCGGTATGTGCCATGTCGAAATGTTTATATAGGACTAGTGACGTAGATATTGCTAGGGGGTAATTTGGACTGTTCAGTTTGTAGAAGACTTTGAGACTGGAAACGATAGTCTCAGTTGCACAAAACTGACTGATCGAACAAAGATGTGGCAGAGAATAGAGACATCGCCATAAAAAAATCAAATCAATATAACTCACACTCATAAAAAAAATGAGAGATCCATCGATTCCGGAGAAATCGACAGATTCCCATTAATTACGCGCAAAGGGAAATAAGGCCACTTCATATATATAATTTTCGATTTCTCCGTCAGGTGGATCATCAGAGAAAAATGATCCAGACAACACTTATAAAAGAAAAATCGTATGCTGAAAAGATAAAAGCAGGAAGAAAGAAAAGGAACGCCTGCCTTTACTATCGGACTGATACCGCTGTGAAAGAATATGATCATCCAGTCTGCGAACTTTCTGGTTTTTATGATCCAAGCCTTGTGACTTGCTCCTCATGTGGAAGCTATGCATCATGGGATCCAGGTAAAGACATCAAAGAATGCAGGATAAAGAAAGCAGAGAGCATCAGCCACTTCAGATGGCCAAGAAAACATGAAGAGATAAGAAGACATTGCACAGCCTGCGGAGCGGCTTTTCTTTCAATGTCAATATCAAAGAGAAGATGCACTGATAGATGCAGGTA
>PCVE01000066.1 GCA_002762705.1 Candidatus Woesearchaeota archaeon CG11_big_fil_rev_8_21_14_0_20_43_8
AAGGCCCTTTCGTGCGCTATCCATCAATTCAGTGTCGTTGCTCTCCGCAGATCTTACCATGATCCAAAGTGAATTGATGCTGTAACCGCCGCCATCAGGACCAGTGCCATGATCACGTTTCAACGTGAGCTGTTGATTATACAATCCATTCGCGATCTGGGCATCAAGCACCGCTTTTTTCATGTTCAGATATACTTCATCCCATGGTTCGCCATATCGTTCAGACAGCTCTGCGAATGCAGGGAAATATGTGTATGATAGCCATACTTCCTGGGTGTTCCAGATAGATTCCTTTCCAGATGCTCCACCGTATGGCGCAAGCAGTCCATCATCAGTGAGACCTATCTTAAGGAGCGCATCTGCGAGTTGTTTTGACAAGATATCATATCTCTTTTCAGGCCATCGTTCCGAAGCGATCTTCAAGGCATGAATCGCACGAAGATCCGCATCAGTCGCCATATTGATGCCATCCCCTCTTGCGATGTCACTTTGATCCAGACGCCACATCATATATCTGAAATCCGGCTGCAACATATGGTTTTCAACAAACATGACCGCCCTGTCAAACTCTTCTTTCATGCCCGCTTTTGCAGTCCAGAGCATCAGGTAACTTATGGCTTCACTGTTTGTATCATATTGCCCATCAATGGTTTTTGATTTGTCGATGGCATAATATAGGTCGACATGACCATTATCTTTTATCATCTTATCAATAAAAAAATCCTGAGCCGCTTCAAGGTTCTCTGCAAAATTGGTCTGGTTCTTTTTTGCCACACTGAGCTCATATGCATCAACAGGCAGTGGAAGCTTATCGATTATACCAAACGTCACCAGGCCATAGAATATTGTGCCGAATGTAAGGTATGCTGTTATTATGCTGATCATGAATATGATCTTGGATCTGTTTATCTTTGTTGTCATCACATGTCACCCCTTTTGAATCTGTGGATATCTGTCTTCAATCTTTTCGGCAGAAAAATGAAATAGATTATGAGTGTGATGATAGTTAGGATCGTCACGACAAGACCTACTTTTGCAGGTGTGTTGAATGAATATTTGAGCTCGATTGTATAATCGCCCGATCGATTTGGCCAGATGAGCATGAAGTCAGGTCCGAAAGGTTCGATGCTGATCTCCTTACCATCGATAACCGCTGAGAAATCATTATCAAATGTCATTTTCACGATGACAGCGGTATCATTATCTGCATCAGTCACATGGATGTTGTAATGGTCTGGATCTATCATTTCATATTCGGCTGTTGCCTGATCGCCTTCATCCAGAAGTTCGACATAGGCTGATATGTATCGGTATTCGACGGGGTCATTTGTCACAAATTCTTCTCCAGCGCTTCCACAGTACTGTTCTTTGTACATCTCTCTTTTGCATTCAGGCTCTAGCTCTGCCACTTCGCGTGATCTACTGTAGCTCAGCGCCTGCGCGAAACCAGGGTCTTTGAGCGGTATCTCAAAGTACGAATACCTCTCATTCTGTTTTATCAATGGTGAAAGCGATCCATTGACACGTTGCATAAGCACTTTTGATTTTTCGCCTTCTTCTGTGTTGACATACAGCCTTCCGACATTCACCGCTTTTAGATACGTTATTGTGTATTCTGCGGCATGGAATCCAGATGAGACCGAAAATATCTCATCAAGATATGGATTGGTTATCCCTTGCTCATAATAGCCGTACGTCTGCGGTATTTTCGTAAATGAGCTTCTTACTGAAAGGCTTTGATCAGTGTATGGAAAAGATATCCTGCCTTTGATATCATCATATATGAATTCCGGCCGATCGCTTATCGTGTCGACGGTAGACCACTCAAGCTGGACCTTATAGATAATTATCCCAGATGCGAGTACAAATGCGATGAGCAGTGGGTAATAGAACGCTTTTCTTAATCGCGTGTCAGCTATGTTTGACATCGCCGCGACTAAGAGCGCTGCTGTTATGATGAATTCTGGGATGATCCGATGATATTGGATGGATCTTAGTATATTCATCGGGAATATATTATACAATTCAAGATAATAGAACATCACCATCAGGAAGAGCACAATAGCAGTACCACCGATGATCTGATTTGTATAGATCGATTTTTTAGTTTTTGCAGGTGTCTTAGGTGTCCTATTTCTGTTTTTCAGGAAATCTGCGAATGCGAAATATATCAGCAGGACAAGCGCGATCATGATGATCGGACCAGGGCCCTTCAGATTACCAGTATCGGATAGAAAATCTATCGGCGAGATTATATTGAACGGCACTTGATAGAATGGCAGATATTTCACTCCCATGTGAGCTCCGGATGTCACCTGTGTGTATGTGATCTGCGGGAAGAACTGTACTGCGCCGATCAGCATAGAACAGATAGCAAGCAGGACATATCCAAATAAAGGGTATAGATTAGGTTCAGGATTGCTCTTGTCTTTCCTGAGAGCGATCAATAAGAGATACACACCCATGTACATAAGGAGTGAAAACCATATCAATGGATGGGCCAGATACGCAAGTCCAAGGAGCAGTATCAAGGAAAGGCGGAAGGGCCGCATAGGTTCTCTAAGGTATAACATGAGTCCTATCGGAAAGATGAACATGAAGACGACAGTTATCGGCTCCCATCCATAGCTCCTGATCGATAGGAAAGTATTTGATAATAGGAATATCGATGCGAGCGCTGACACAAGTATCCGCCTTGACACCTTATAGCACAGCACAAAGGTGAGGAGTGTTGCTATGAGATGGCCGAACACGATCATGAGTAAAGCAGTCTTTGCTGCTGAAAGACCTGTCAGGATTATGAAAAATGCATGCACAAGATAGAATCCAAGCTGGTAATATTTTAGGAGGGGCATCCCTAGATACCAATACGGATTCCAATGGAAATTTGGGAAGTTCTCCATAATATATTCAGTCTTCCATACGTGGGTCTCAAGGTCCCACGCGCCGAATGTGTGGAGGTTCCCTTCATTTGTCCGCCAGTCTTCGCGGTCGTATGTCTGCGAGAGCCAGTCCTCACCGAAGATAAGTTTCTGATCAAGATAGAACCAGACTGCGCATATCAAGAGGATCGCGAAGATGAATGAGATTATCTTTTTTGTGCCGACGATTGGTCTGTTCACAACAAGTTCATCATCCAGATAACCGTATTTTGTGGATCTCATTCTCTATTCACCGATTGTATATCTTTCATCCTGTTCTCAGCCCAGCCTCGATGTTTGATATTTGTTTCCCGATATTGGTTAGTTTTCATATCTGTTGAATGTCTGGTGAGGGTGCTTCCAGTGAACATCGAAGACATATCTCTCTTTGTCGAGACCATATCGAAGAAATGTCTCTGCGTTGTGAATAGGTCAGCTATCGATGGCGCTCTGAATGATGCAGGGGCAGGCACATTAGCTATCGCAAGCTCTTTTTTCGTGCTCACAAATAACACTGAGCTAGCAAGCACTGTTGAATAGAAGAGCAACCATAATGATACTGGTATGAATGTCCTTAATCCCTGTAATGTTGATTGGATACTACTTTGGTATAATGCATATGTGCTCAACCCAAAGCATAATGCTGAAAGAACAAGGTTCCATTTCACATGACCAAGTCCTGATGTCGCTTTTCCTTTATCTGTGCGTTGGAAGCCTATATACCTCTTAAAAAACACACCGATTGCAGATTGGATATATATGAACATGCTGTTTGTTATCAGGCTGTATTGGAGAAAAGCATCCATGATAGTCACTTCGTCTTTTGGATCTCTGCCGTGAAGCGAGACATATATCATCAATATGCCAAGAACGACATTTATGTATAATAAGCCCAGTACTGACCCTGGAAGCCATGTGTGGTGAGTCGCGAGCCCAGTTGTCAATGAGATTATTGGTACAAGTATGAATATTAATGTGCATATCCCTATCATCCACCATCCAAGTGTGAAAAATGTATGGATGAGATATTTTATACTGAATCTTCTGCCGAAAATGAGTTTTATAAAACTCTCACGCAGTATGGCAAGATTCCCATTGGACCACCTACGCTGCTGTACGCTATAAGCCTTGAAATCGGATGGCGCATATCCATAGACCAGGATGTCAGAGACATATTCTCCATGATAGCCCGCATCATTGAGCCTTATACCAAGTTCGATATCTTCTGTCGATGTATAATAGACAAAACCATTCACCTTCCTAAATGCCTCGGACCTTATGACCACGTTTGTTCCGCAGAACGGTATGGCACCATCTTTTGCCTTGCTATCAGTCTGAGCGAAAAAAAATATATTGGCCCCAAGTTTTGCAGCACGCTCAAGAGGTGTGCCGTCATTGACGAAATATTGCGGGGTCTGGACAAACCCGACTGTCGGGTCGCTGAAATAATCCATTGTCTCAAGAAGGAACTCTTCAGAGGGTGCCTGATCTGAATCAAGGACTATGAAATATTCTTCCGTGACATGTCTTTTTATCGCGTTGTTTATGTTTCCTGCTTTGAAGCCGATTCGCCCTTTCCTTCTAAGCATAAGATCACCGGACATAGGGGTTTTCATGCTGTCCGTCACTATTGAAAGTCTGTATTTTTTAGCGATTGCATCCATGTCTTTTAGGCTTGCTTTATCTTTTGAATCATCAAGGAGATATATCCGGATGCCACCTGGCCACTTGAGCTTTCTCACTGCATCAAGAGTCCGCTCGACTATATCCCGCGGTTCATTATATACGGGGATAAGGACAGCCACCCGTGTGTTTTTACGGTCTTTAAACTGTTCTGGTGCATCTCTCTTCTTTGATTCTGTCAGGAGCAGGTATACAAAATACAATGAGAATAGCAGCGTGAATATCTCTGCTGGGAATATCAACAGGGATAAAGGGTATCTACTAAGGGAATTGATCGGGAATTGGTGTGTTGTCGTGAAATGTATGACTGTGTCAGATAGATAATAGATCAGGAGAAGCAGGCTTCCGATACCAAAGACAGCATAGTATATCTTATATTTCCAAGCTTGTCGGTTCAAAACTTTTTTCATCTTAATCTACCTTTTCTTTCTTGTCTTCTTTGATCTGAGAATCTCAGCAAATGGCCCATATTCGTCTTGATAATCATCTGGTATCTTGCCTTTCCTGGCCCGCCCATCAATATTCGCGACCATAGGGATCATGAAAAATCCACCAATGATGGCCATCATGATAAACCCAACTTTTGTCGGAAAGAATGGTTCTTTTATCGCATCTAATATGTTAAATCCAGTGATGCCGGAAGATCTATTCCGCTCTCCACTAACGTTCAATCCTTCAACCCCTGATTTTGGGTCTGCTTCGACATAGAACGACCTGCTATCGACAATGATCTCTTTCTCTATCCCTTCAAAGTTCATCATTGTGATTGATCTGACTGAATAGGTCGTGTCAGGTTCATCAGCCGAGATCATGCCGCGCCATGTGCCGTATGTACTCTTTCCAGTTGTCATACTAAGGAGAATCACTTGTGTCTCACCGTTTGAATTTTCTACTAATGCATCTATTTTTTCTATCCCAACATGATCCTTGGCATCAAGTGTCAGGAAAACATTGCTTCCTTTTGTGGTCTTTGATCTGCTAAGTATCGTATATATGATCTCAAAATTGCTTGTCTCATTTGTATCTGTATTTTTGGCATCATTCTCTTCCGTCACATAGAATGATATCGTGTCCATCGGCACGGTCTTTGAGATTATGCCGCTGCCAATCAGGAAACTTTTCAGATGATATGTCCCATTTCTGAATCCATAAAAACTCT
>PCVE01000003.1 GCA_002762705.1 Candidatus Woesearchaeota archaeon CG11_big_fil_rev_8_21_14_0_20_43_8
GATCATCAATAGGACAAGAAAGAATAAGGACCTTGTTGAATTCGGCGCCTCTCCAAGAGCCTCGCTTGGTCTGATACTCGCTGCGAAAGCGCGTGCGCTGATCGACGGCAGGAAATGTGTCACTAAAGAAGACATAGAAGAGATGGCGCTTCCGATACTCAGACACAGGATCATACTGAGCTTCAAGGCTGAACGTGAAGGCAAATCAGCCGATGATGTGATCAAGGAGTTGATAAAATAAGGGGAATGCGGTATAATTATATCATTATATCCGCACTATACACTTTGGCATGAGATCTGAGCTTTGGGCAGTGAACTCATAACATATACCCAAATAGACAGCACACAGATCGCAGATAATATCCGATAAAAATCACCTAAAATAATATGGTAATACAGACAGATTATCTAAAACAGCTCAACAGATTCACGTTGATGCTGAAGAAAAAAGTCCACAGCGCATATGCTGGTTCTAGAGAATCGAAGAATCCTGGTTCTGGACTTGTGTTTCGGGATTACAAAGACTACGTGCAAGGTGATGATTTCCGTAAGATCGACTGGCGTGTCTATGCACGCACAGATAAATTCTATATAAGACGTTATGAAGAAGAGAGGAACATGACTATCCACATAATCGTCGATGCTAGCGCCAGCATGGATTTTGGCGAGCACACGAGAAAATTCGATTATGCTGCGATGCTCGGCCTTGGTTTCGCCCATATAGCCCTGAAGAACAACGAAAAATTTGAATTCACTACTTTCGCGAACAAGCTGACACCGATAAAGGCGAGGAAAGGGGTGAATCAGATACTCTCGATTGTCGACACATTGAATTTCACAAAACTCACCGGAAAATCCAATTTCAAGGAATCTCTATCGACATACAAGGAACTGATAAAATCAAAGTCGATGATAGTTATAATCTCTGATTTTCTATTCGACATCGATGAACTTAGAGAGTCATTGTACAAGTACAAGAAAAGTGAGCTTCTGCTAATACAAGTGCTTGACCCTGTCGAGGCGAAGTTCAGCCTGGAAGGAGACTATAATCTTGTGGATTCAGAGACAGGCTTCTCGATAAAGGCGCTCATCTCAAATCGCCTGCGTAACAAATATAAGACTGGCCTTGAAGGACATACATATAAGATAAAGGACTTCTGCGAGCAGATCGGTGCGAAATTCGTGACCATCAGCACAGACAAAGATGTTTTTGACGCATTCTATGATGCTCTAGGCTCAAAGTGAATCTCTTGATTATTACAAAGAAACCAAAAACACTTAAATGATACCATGATTCTTGATAAAAAACGTATGGAGAAGCAACGATGATAATTGTATTAAAGCCAGGCGCGACAAAAGATGAGATCGATCATGTGACGACATTGATCACTGATCTTGGGCTCAAACCAGTGATCTCTGAGGGGACTGAGAGAGTTGTGATTCATGTCCTTGGCGACACAAGGAGCGCCCCTGTCGATCAATTAGATTCATTGAAATTCGTCGAGAAAGCGATACGTGTGCTAAAGCCATATAAATTGACTACAAAAGAGCATCATGCACAGAAGACTGTTGTAGAGATCGGCGGCCTTTCTATTGGAGATGGTGATTTCGCTATGATCGCAGGACCATGCTCTGCAGAAAGTGAGGAGCAGGTGATGGAAGCGGCAAGACACCTGAAGAAGATAGGCATAAAGATAATGCGCGCTTCCTGTTTCAAACCAAGGACAAGCCCATATGATTTCCAGGGACTTGGACTTGAGGGCCTGAAGATGCTCAAGAAGGTACGCGAGACAACCGGGCTTCTTGTGGAGACAGAAGTCATGGATGTCCGTGATGTGAAAATCGCATCTGAGCATGTCGATATTTTAAGAGTCGGAGCCAGGAACATGCAGAATTTCGATCTTCTAAAAGAGATGGGCAAAATCAAGAACCCAGTGATCCTGAAAAGAGGCATGGCAGCGACAGTGAAAGAGTTCATCATGGCAGCAGAATATATAATCCACAGCGGAAACAAGAATGTCATACTCTGCGAAAGAGGCATCCGCACATTTGAGACGGCTTATAGAAACACGCTTGATCTGAGTGCTGTCGCATTGCTGAAGAAGGATACGCATCTTCCGGTCATAGTCGACCCAAGCCATGCTGCTGGCAGGCGCGACCTAATCGGGCCGCTGTGCAAAGCATCTATCGCTGCGGGAGCTGATGGCCTTCTGATAGAGATGCACCCCTTTCCAGAGAAAGCACTATGCGATGGCGCGCAGTCTTTGACTCCGGATATGTTGAAATCATTGACTACAGAATTAAGGCCATTCTGTGAATTGATGGGGAAGAGATTATAGAAAAATGGGTTTAGAAGATCTTCGAAAAGAAATCGACTTGGTCGACAATGATATTCTAGAACTTCTGTCAAAAAGAAGATCAATTGTGCGGCAAATTGCAGAAATAAAAAAGATGGAAGGACTTTCCACATTTGACGCGAGACGAGAAACCAAGATCAAGGCCAAACTAAAAGAAAAAGCGTCTGGACTTGGGCTTGATCAAGAATTCATTTTGAGATTATTTGACGAGATTTTAAAGAATTCAAGAGAAGAGCAGGAAAAAGAGGGATGATGTGGAGATAGGTGTGATTGGGTTTGGCAGATTTGGAAAGCTTTTAGTCAGATATCTTTCACCGGATTTCAGGATATCTGTTTTTGATAAAGATGACAAAACCAAAGAAATCAATGAAATTGGTGCAAGTGTTCTTGGATTTTCTGATGTCTGCAAAAAAAGTATGGTGATTATTTGTGTCCCTATTTCTGAATTTGAGAAAACGCTTGTCGATATGAAGAATCATCTTGCGAAGAATACATTGGTCGTCGATGTTTGCTCTGTGAAAGAATATCCCGTGAAAATGATGAAAGAGATTCTTCCAGATGATGTTCAGATCTTGGCGACACATCCTATGTTCGGACCAGACAGCGCATCCGATTCACTTAACGGCAGAAAACTTGTTCTTTGCAAAGAACGGATCAATGATAGACAATATGAAAAAATCAAGGAGTACCTCACTAGAAAAAGCCTAAAAATCATTGAGACCAACCCAGAAGAACATGACAGGCAGATCGCGAATACCCTTGTGCTTCCACACTTCATAGGCAGGACGCTCATGGAGATGGATGCAAAAAACCATGAGATAGACACAGAAGGATATAAGCGTCTTCTGAAGATACTTGGGGTCGTGCAGAACGACACGTCCCAATTATTTCTGGATATGAACAGATATAATCGCTTCGCAAAAGATGTCCGTGAGAATTTCATGGATGCGTTAGATACAGTCAATAAAAAGATCAATTGATCCGCTCTTCGATATGTCTTTTTATTGCGTTGATATAAAGCATCGCCTGGAGTTCAATGCTTTTCCATTCTTTCTTATCCATTGGTTGGTCATTGCTTTGAAGAGCCTCATTTTTCACTCTGACTTTTTCAAAGAAACCCCAATCAAGATCGAGTTCAGGGTGCTTTAAACATAGATATGCAAACAATGCCTGGTCATTTTCAGTAGTCATATTGTCAAGCCACATCGAAGCCCTTGCTAAATTACAAAATGCTTGGTACTGCAATCTAAATATGCTAGACCAAAGATCTCCTTTTTCTTTCAGATTTTCAATAACTTGCAAATCTCCTATGGCCATCTCAAAAAAAGAATCAGCTTTTCTTATATCAAGACTATCATGAGCGACAATGTAGCCATCGATCGTGCATCTGTCATATGTCTGTTCCAACGTGTAATGCTTGTCCATTTTCTATGAATCACGACATGTTGCTATTTTTAATGTTTTTGGATAAAGCGAGGATTGCTCCGGAACCGGAGATTTGGTGGGAAACGCTTATAAATCCCCATAATATCCACTCGGCAGCATCTGGAGATACTGATATGTCAATATACTTTTATGGTGGAACAGTTAAAGAACAAGAAGAACCTAAAGAGAGAGTGAAGACTGTACTTAATGATTATGACCTGGAGAATCGCACATTGCTCGGAAAAGGCGGCCAGGGAGAAGCATATCTTGTCACATCGAAAGATGGAACATGCAAGGCAGTCGACAAGGAGTTCAATCCATCTAATTCTGATGCGAAGGACCTTGAGCATTTCGTGAATCAGATAGAGATCTGCCAGAGGATAGATCATGCGCAGGTCCCGCACCTCATCGGACATTATGAAGAAGATTTGAATATCAAGAACAAAAGCTACACTGTCTTCCACGCAGTCTATGAATTCATAGAAGGCCAAAATCTAAGAGAATTTGTCGAAGAGAATGGAGGGCTGAGCCCACAAGAGAGCGCAGAGATAATTTTGAGCGCGCTTGAACCAGTCGGATACCTGCATTCGCTTGATATCCTGCATCGCGATCTGAAACCAAGCAACCTGATCGTCGGAAGTGATGGTAAAGTGCATACCATCGATCTTGGTATTGTGAAAGATGGCATAGACAAGACAAGACACGGCTCGACTATGGGCGCAGGGTCTCTCGGCTACGTCTGCTATGAACAATTGATGGGAAGGAACACAAGAAGTAACGATTTATATTCACTCGGCGCAGCGTTGTTCTTTTGTGCTACTGGCCAGGATGTGGCGACGCTGAGCGTAGATTACAGACAGGAAGAGAAAGGATTCACAGAGATCATCCAGAGATTTGATGTCGACAGAGATCTTGCAAAGATAATCCAAAAAGCAACAGATCCAGATCACACCAAAAGATACAAGACCGCAGAAGAAATGAAAAGTGATCTGCGGTGTTTCCTGGACGGCACTTTGGAAAGCGTGGTCGGAAATTCGCTGGTCATCTCTGATATGGATCGAAAAGGAAGAAAAGAGGCGCTCATCAATTTTGCTGAATCTCTGGATGACAAAGCTCTCCTCAAGAGCATGAAGATAAACAAATTGATGACACATAAAGAATACAAATCCTTTCGGAAGCTCTCACTCGAGATCAGGAAAGCTGTCGGGCATATGACACGAGAGGATGATTATATCATATCAAAGAACGCATACTGGGCGTTATTCCAGGGACCAGTATTCGTAGGGTCATTATTGGCTGCAGTTGTAACAAGAAACGGTTACATGACGATCGGAGCTTACACACTCGGATCATTCATTTCTTATTTCAACTGCAAGCACATCATCAATGACAGAGGACAGAGGGCATATAGATCATTGCAAAGAAACCTGACTGAATGGGATGATATGCGAAGAAGGTTCTTAGAAGATGCAAGACAGAAAGACGGATTGCCAGAAGGCATAGAAAGAAAGCTCCTTTCCTGTGGCGAGCATGCCGATTTCCTTTTTGAATACAAAAAGCTCCTTAATGAGAATGGACGGCCAAATTTCCTTCCTTCAAGAGACGAAGTGCTCAACTACGCAAAGGACATGCTCACTGAAGCAGTCAGGAAGAGAAGGATCCGCAGGCAGATAGAAGAGACAGATAACAATATCAAGAAAATCACCACGACAAAGATCCCAAGCAGTGGACGACGTGTCACAAAATAAATCTATCTACATACGCATTTTAAAAAAACAAAAAATCATTTCAATGCGGCGTCAAGTATCCTCTTGTATCTCTCGTCGTATTCCCGCGTTGTTATCGAGCCATCAGCGAGCTTGAACTTGAGCTCTTTTAGATTCAGACGGATATTTCTATAGATGTCGCCTTCAAGTTCATCGAGCCTGTCCTGGACGCCATGCATATCCACCTTCACCTTGCCAAACGCTGCCC
>PCVE01000103.1 GCA_002762705.1 Candidatus Woesearchaeota archaeon CG11_big_fil_rev_8_21_14_0_20_43_8
CTTATGTATTCGAACATCCTTGTGAAATCGCATGTCTCAAGACGATATATCTTGACCACGACGAACTCGCCGTCTTTTGTCTTCGCGCTGAAGACATTGGCCTCTTTTCCTATAGAGATCGGACTTAAGGTATCTTCCTCAAAATGCTCCTGACTCATCAATTTGAAGAGCACTCTGTTTGTGAAATTGTCAAAGACATCGCCATATGTCTTGAATTTCTCTTTTGCTTTTGCCATTGGCTGAATGGTGTGTTGATGGTTATATATATGTTCGCTCAGCAGGTTCAGATATTGCCATTTATCAGATCTCCTTATCCTTTGTCGTATTTACTTGATAAACTTTAAAAACGCCTGTCGACTATCATGTCTCTTGGAGGGAATAATATGGAACAAGACAGCATACTCAAGCATCTTGAACAATTTCACAGTCAATGCATCCATGCAGCTAAGCTTGCATCAGAATACTACGCAAAAGACCCTGAAAATATAGACAACATAGTCGTCACCGGTGTTGGGAATTCGGCATTGCCTGGCGACCTTCTGAAAAGCTATCTAAATATCAAAAAAGCAGTATATGTAAATCGAGGATACAGGATTCCTGAGTTCGTCGGTCCTCGCAGCCTTGTTTTTGTCATATCGTATTCAGGCGAGACAGAAGAGACTATCGACGCTTATAGAAGCTCTCTTTCGAGGAAAGCGCAGGTCATATGTATCACAAGTGGCGGAAAGCTCGGCCAATTATGCAGGATCAATAACACTGAACAGATATTGATACCTAAAGGTATCCCACAACGGCTTGCGCTCGGCTACATGTTCATCCCTATGCTGAAGGTGCTTGAGAACTCTGGACTCTGTGATCTTTCTGATGAGATAGAAAAAACAGCAAAGACACTGAAAAGCCCGATGTTCAAGAACAAAGCGCTTGAGCTCGCGGATAGGCTTCTGAAGAAAATTCCATTGATATATACATCGAGCAAGTTCAAATCCATCGGCCTCAGGTGGAAATATATGCTTAATGAGACAGCGAAGACTCTCGCATTTACAGGAGAGTTCCCTGATATGAATTATAATGAGATAAATGGCTTCTCGCAGCCCCAAGGAGATTTCGAGGTGCTGATAATCAATGAGGATACGGATTATTCGAAAGTGAAGAAGCACATGAAAATAGCAAAAGACATCATCAAAAAGAAAGTGAGGGTCACAGAGATCGCGATAACAGGCGACTGTCAGTTGTCAAAGATCTTTTCGACGATACATCTCGGAGACTGGACAGCATATATCCTTGCGAGAAAACTAGGTATAGATCCAGTCAAGGCAGAATATTCTGATTCGATAAGAGAATCCTTGAAGAAATGATTTTTAAGTTAGGGTTTATGATGAATCCATGAAAATCAATCATGATAACAGAAGATATATATGGAAAGACCCTCTTTGGGTGATTAAGGTGGTATATATGAAAAGGATATTTATTGGATTGATCATACTCATGCTCGCATTCGGGTTGTTTGGATGCGAGAGCAAAGAAGAGAAACTGGCAAAAGAGGCATTGAAAAAAGCCGAGGCTACTCTTGACAAGATGAATGAGAAGCTTGATGATATGCCTTCTGTCAGCGATGTCATGAAGAAAAGCGCTGAGACCATGACAGAAGATGAATCAATGGATCAGGACGATGAGACAGTGGATGATACAGCTGATGACACTAATGATGTTGTCACGCCAAGAAAAGAAGAATCATCAGCATGCGGTTCCACGCTTGAATCGCATCAGGTCAAGAAGATCAAGGTCGACTCGTTCAATCTGACATCAGAAGGGTTCACATTCAAGGCATATCCGCTATCGGCTGATGATGAAGTCATCCCTGTGACGACAAACATCAAAGTCGAGATTTTCCCGACAGCCATAAAAGATGTTGACAAGGGACGTGAGATAGATGGCAAGGCAGTCTATGTCAAATCATTCTACAGGAAAAAAGATGATGTCCTCGCTGACTGCGGACCAAAAGAAATAGAAGTCAAATTCTCTGATACGCAATGGAGCAAAGACAGACTTAACATGGTGAAAGATGGCGATCCTGGTTCTATGACTCTCACGATGATCATCGGAAGCGACCAGTTCGACATGCATTTCTATCCTGATCGAAATGGTATAAAATCAATATTCCCTTCTAATTAAGAAGGGCCATTTATTCTTTTTTGTGATTTCTATGAGATACGGAGAATGTTTGGATAGGGATGGGACGCCTATGTATGCAGAAGAATCATTTTCTAAAGGCAGATGCAGCATCGGAAGATTCAGAGGACAGACACTTATCTATGTCCCGCGTGATATCGAAAAGAAATTAGGCAGACAATGTATAGAGGAATTGGCAGAGGGAGTATTTGGCAAGAAGACGCTTGATGATTTCTTTGCATCATATTATCTCTTTAGAGATTGCGTACAGCTAGAACTTCATCGGCCATGGAATATTTTGATCCTGAGAGATATCACCGACCTGAACAGCTTGTCGGATTGATAGAGAAAGAAGTAAAAAAATAAGATTAAAAATCAGTTTGTATATTCTTTTTCTTTGCCATACTTTTCTACAAGCTTGTCTATCGCTTTCTGCTCATCATGCTTATGACAGATGCCCACTATCTCAAGCTCATTCGGACCGGTCTGGTGGTAGAATATTCTTCCTTCCTTTTTGCCGCGCATGTAATTTAGATTGGTTCCTTCAAGATGTCGTGTTCCAAGACCGGCCTTGAAATTGCCTTTTTTCATCTCTGCTTCAAGGTGATATACTTCTCGTTCGGTCTCTGGATGCTTCATGGCATCTCTGACAAGCTTTCCAAGATGCGGGTCTTTTATGTTCTCTTCGACCTTGAAATGATCATCGATCCGTCGCGCCTGTACTCCAAGTGCGAGCATCGCTGCTGCGCCCATCAAAAAGACAAGACCTATCGCACTCTCCCATGACGCATCATGGGATGTGCCGATTACTGCTCCGACCATTGCTGTTCCTGTCCCCATGAGAAAGAAAAGCCCAAGAAGAAATGAGGCCAGTGATACCAGGATTGTTATTTTCGATTTCATGATATATCACTGACAATTCGCATATATAAAGTTTGATATCCAAGACCCATACCTCATCTCCCATACCAAAACATCACTTGACCGTGACGCTCTTTGCCAGGTTCCTTGGCTTGTCAGGGTCGCAACCACGCTGTATGGCAAGATGATACGAAAGAAGCTGGATCGGTATTATCATCGCTATAGGATCAGCATTACCAAAGCTGTCGATTTTTATGAAAGTGTCGAAGACTGGGTTTGGCACTGAATCGATCCCTATTATGTAACCGCCACGGGACCTTATCTCCATCGCGTTAGACACAATCAGTTCACGCGTGGAATCAGTCGAAAGCACAATCACAGGCACGTTCTCTTCTATGAGGGCGATCGTGCCATGTTTTAGCTCCCCGCCCGCAAACCCTTCTGCGTGGATGTAGGATACCTCTTTTATTTTCAAAGCACCCTCAAGTGCCGAAGGATACGCCAGATCCCTGCCGATAAGGAACATATTTGATGATGTCTTGAACCGCTCAGCAAGAGCTGAAACTATAGGCTCGCTCTTTTTTATGATCGAACCGACTGAGTCTGACACTTTCATGATGAGTCTCCGGCCTTCATCCAATCTGTCCGCGAGACCATAAGCAAGCAAGGTGAGTATCGAGAGCTGTGATGTGTAGCTCTTTGTCGAAAGCACGCATATCTCTGGGCCGGCGTTCATGAGAACAGCGATATCAGAGATGCGCATCAGGGTAGAACCCATGACATTCACTATGCACATGATCTTGACGCCTTTTCGTTTAGCTGTCTTCACTGCATCAAGAAGGTCAGCGGTCTCTCCTGATTGCGACACTGCGACCATGAGTGTCTTCTCGTTCAGGAACTCTTCATAGTTCCTAAATTCAGAGGCGAGTACGACATTCACATGCTCTTTTGCGATATGGGAGAATTGGTATGAAGCAGAGACACATGCATGATAGCTTGTACCGCAGCCGACGAAAAAGACACCATTCGCATCATTCAATGCTTCTATGCATTTATCAATCAACTCGCTGTCCTGCTCGATAGCATTTTTTATCGTGGTCTTCTGCTCATCGATCTCTTTTGTCATGAAATGATCATATTTGCCTTTCTTCGCCTGCTCGACATCCCATGTCACCGTATGGATATCGCGTATCGATTCTTTTCCATCAAGAAGAGATATCACTTTATGGCCTGAATCAGAAATCACGACCATGTCATCGTCATCAAGATATGTCACCTTGCTTGTGTGCTCAAGGAACGCGGGCACATCACTTGCGAGGAAATGATCATTATCTCCTATGCCAAGCACAAGTGGGCTTCCGTTCCGTGCGCCGAGAAGCACATCATGATCAGAATGTATAGCGACGACGGCAAAAGATCCCCGCAGAGAGAGCAATGTCTTTCGGAATGCTTCTTCGAAAGAATCGCCGCCTTTCATAAGATGCATGATATTATGTGGAATCACTTCAGTGTCTGTATCTGTCGAGAATTCTATCCCCTCCTCACTTAACATTGCGCGAAGTTCCTGGAAATTTTCAATTATACCATTGTGGACGACAGACACACTGCCGCAGGATGATGCATGCGGATGGGCATTTCGCTTATGGACAGAGCCGTGTGTCGCCCATCTCGTGTGGCCTATGCTTGTCTTGCTTTTTGCCAGTCCAAGCTGCTCTAATTCGATGTGGCCGATCTTGCCGATATTCTTGATCTGTTTTATCTTCTGGTCTTTTCTTGAAGCGACACCCCAGGAATCATAGCCGCGATATTCAAGACTCTTGAGTCCTTTCAGGACGACTTCGTTTGCGTCTTTTTCCCCGTCGCCTCTGTATGCAATTATGCCGCACATATCAATCAGTCTTGTCGTCTTTCACTATCTCGCCTGGCATCGTCGATAGATGTGGCCAGATCTTCCGGCCAGGATATATAGAGGTGTTTATGCCCGTATGGACATGATCTCCTATAACCGTGCCGAACTTGCGCCTGTTTGTCCCAATCTTCTTGTCGCAGAATATAGTACAGATCTCTTTTCCATCATGTCGTAAGTTAGCTGTTAGATTGCCTGCTGCGATATTCACTTTTTCACCGACCACAGAATCTCCTATATATGATAGATGTCCTATGCTTACACTATCAGATAAAATAGAATTCTTGATCTCGACCGCGTTTCCGATCTTGCAGTTATCACCCATGACTGTATTAGACCTTATATAGCAATTCGGTCCGAGCACACAATCCTTTCCGATGATGACAGGCCCTTCGATATAAGTGCCGTTCTTCACTATGGTCCCTTTTCCTATCACGACTTCTCCTTTTATCGTGGCATTCGGTTCCACTTCACCTTCATTCTTCTCTTTGATATCTTTCATGAAGAACTCGTTCGCGCACAGAAGATTCCATGCATAGCAGATAGGTATCCAGTATCCTTTCACTTTCTCACATGACACTGCGCATGTGATGCCTAGTTTTCCTATGACATCAGTCAGTTCATATTCTCCGCGTCTTGATACTTTCACTTTCTTAAGCTCATCAAAGACACATTTATCAAACACATAGAGTCCGACATTCGCGAGATTCGATGTCGGGTTCTTCGGTTTC
>PCVE01000063.1 GCA_002762705.1 Candidatus Woesearchaeota archaeon CG11_big_fil_rev_8_21_14_0_20_43_8
TTGATTCTTGGCACCAAGATAACTGCATCGCTTTTCAATAATAAAGTCAGGCAATATGCTGAAGAATATGTATTATGTTCAGATTGTGGTAAACCAGATACAAAACTTATCAAAGAGGGAGATATTCTATATATGAAATGCCAGGCATGTGGTGCTAAACATTATGTCAAATCCAGAATCTGAAAGGATCCTTGCAAGGAGACAACACGTAGGAGATAAAAGATATATCTTAGTGATTTGTGATGAATCTATCATCGGTCAGATCTTTGAAGAAGGCAATAAGATACTTGATCTCACTGTATCATTCTATAAGGGCGAACCAATAGATGAAGAAGAACTTCTGAAGGCTATGAAAAAGGCATATATATTGAATATCACAGGGAAACATTCAATAGAATTTGTGCAAAAGAATGGATTTTTCACAGATAATGATAAGATATTGATCATCCAGGATGTGCCCCATATAGAATGCATGCTCATCTGATCAATTCTTCTTTCTTCTTGCCATCTGCTTTTTTGTCTTTTCAGAAAGCTTTTTTGATTCAGCTTTATCATGCTCTGAGAAATTGTCGACTATATCACTTGTGGTCTTGATTGTCTTTTTCTGTATTTTTTGCTCTACTTTCTTATTATTTGGTCTTGATTTTGTGTTCTGTTCAAGTTTTTTTTCTTTTATGCTTTTTATATCTATTTTATGGTCTTTCTTTTTTCCTTTTTCAAACAACATCACTAAAAATGCCAAGATAAGGACAGATACGATTACATAGATCGCATAATAGATGAGAAGACTATATTTCCCTGTAGAATATTTCTTGATATATATGAAGATAAAATAACCAGCGATGGATAGCATGATAACAAAACCGATTGTTATTATAGAGAGCAAGCTTGTCTGCTTTTCTTCATTTGATTCATCTCTCATCAACTGGACCTTTATGATCTCTCTATCTTTTCGTCGATTCAAGATAGATATGATGGCAATCAGAGAAACAAATGCGATCACGATAATCAATACCCATGGCATATATTTACGGTCAGATAGTTTCACAATGAAAGTCTTCTCATAAGTAGCACCAGTCTTTTTGCTTTTGACCTGCAGATCAACCCCATATTTTCCATCAGGGATATCTGATCCTGGATCAAGATCAAAATAAAGTACGGATTTCTCACCTTGTTTCAGATCGATCTCATTCTTTTCAAGCGTGATCCAGCTTCCTGTGTCGATAGCCAATGAAAATTCATCATTTAATATGCCTTTATTCTCAATCACAAATGGCAATTGGACATGCGTATGACCAATAGTCATATCTGAATCTGAATATATTCCCACAAGGCTACATCTTTCATTTTCAATCACCGAAATGATCATTGGGTAATCGATGGTTTCCTTGCCATCAGTGATCTTCAATATCATACTATGTTTTCCATGTAATCCTGATGGAGCATCTGCTGAAAGCATTATCCTGCTCTCTTGGCCAGGTAGCATATCGATTGTCGGATCCTTGATCTTTATCCAATCAAGCCCTTCTGGGACGATCTGCACAGTCTTTTTCGCATCATCAAGATTCTTGATTGTGAATCCGATATCTTTCTCATTTCCTTCACATGCTGTGAGATCATTTTTATCATAATCTATCTGATAACATTCTGTGATGTCGATCTTCTTATTGATCACTTTATCCAGACCGCCTATCATGGATCTGGTAGTTATCGCAAGATCATATATCCCTTCTCCAACTGAATCAGGAAATATGATGATATTGACATCTTTTGTGCTTTTTTTCTCGATCTTTATAAGAGACCCCATTGATTTGACCCAATCAAGATTAGTCGAGATATTGTAGATATTATCTATATCTCCTTTGTTCTCGACCTGTATCGAATAAGTCTTTTTTGCATTGCGGCATAAGCTGATCTCATTGTCTGTATTTTGGACAGCGAAATCATAGCATGATGAGATATTATAATCGATAGGCAATTTTGATAATATATCATTTTTTTGCGCATATATGACAAGATTGAATGTCTGTAATCCTATGGTGTCGCAAGGCAGATCAAAGTCTATAGTTATGTTCCTCCTGCTATTCTTCTCAAGTGTGAATGAGGAATTGCTTATCTTGATATTATCAGAATAAGGACTGACATTGAGGATATAGTTCTCATCAAAAGCACCGATATTCCGCAATTCAAAAGTCAATCTCTCTTTCTTGCATGGACATGTCTGGATCTCCTGCGTCGGCATCGCGATCTGCGTGTTTGAACATTTCTTTATGACCATCATCTGGTCGAGCTGTTTTGTGATAGACCCAGAAGTGAATTTGGTCTTCAGCGCATATTCTCCAGTGATATCGCATGGGACATCCATATAGAGATAGACAGATTTTTGTTCCCCTTTCTGCAAAACAATCTTTTTAGGGACAGATGTGACCCATTTTGGATCCAAAACTGTGCTTATATCGATAGATAAGATATCTGTGCCTGTATTTTTCAACATCAAATCAGTCTTATATTCGCCGCAGCTGCAAAGACCAAGGCTTGCATGTCTTGCGCTTGCCTGAAAATCAGATGCTGCGATCGCTGTCTGACATAATGCGATACAGAACAGAAGCAAAACAATCAGTCTGCAATGCTTGATATCCATCTAGATTCCTCCATTAGACTGTTCCTGAGGATATTTGTCGGCTATATATAGTTTTCTGAATAAGATATATCTTGTTAATATGAAGAAAAATTGAAGGAAAATGCAATAATACAGAAAATTATATAAATAATTAACAATTGTTAATTCCCATGATAC
Organism: Candidatus Woesearchaeota archaeon CG11_big_fil_rev_8_21_14_0_20_43_8; assembly: GCA_002762705.1. Taxonomy (GTDB): domain Archaea; phylum Nanobdellota; class Nanobdellia; order Woesearchaeales; family CG08-08-20-14; genus CG08-08-20-14. The sequence continues at coordinate 2,798 of PCVE01000063.1, forward strand.
ATGCCTCGCAAGAAATTGAAGTCTGGTATATCCTCCCGACTATCCGAAAGGAGCTTTCGTTGTGTCTAAAAGAAAAGGGACTGACGCAGAAAAAGGTCGCAGGGATCCTATCTTTGACAGAGGCAGCCGTCTCCCAATACATATCAAAGAAAAGAGCAGATATGGTTGTGCTTAGCCAGGATTCAAGAGAAAATATAAAAATGGCTGCTGATCGCATATCTAAGAATCCAAAGCTGCTTCGTATAGAGATCGCAAGGATAATGGATGATATAAAAGAGAACGGGACTTTGTGCAGACTCCATAAATCTATCGGAGATGGTATTCCATCAGATTGCAGGATCTGCTTTGATGATTCAGATATTAAAGGTGATAAATGATGGAAGTATATCTTGATAATGGAGCGACAACAAAAGTGGATCCAAGAGCAGTAGATGTCATGATAAGTTTTATGCTAAAAGACTATGGCAACCCTTCTTCAGTGCATTCTCTTGGGCAGAATGCAGAAGAGCACCTTGAGAAGGCAAGAGAGACGATCGCATTGAAGGTCAACGCGAAAAGAGATGAGATAATATTCACTTCCGGCGGCACAGAATCAGACAACCTCGCGATACGTGGTGTCGCACACAAGAAAGGATCTGGCCATATCATAACTTCTAAGATAGAGCACCCTGCTGTCTTGAATACATGCAAAAGACTTGAGAATGAAGGATTCTCAGTCACTTATCTCGGTGTTGACAAAGAAGGTTTCATTGATATCAAAGAGCTTGAGGATGCGATCACTGACAAGACCATCCTGATCTCGATCATGCACGTGAACAATGAGATCGGTGTCATCCAGGATCTTGAATCGATAGGCAGGATCGCAAAAGAGAAAGGTGTAATATTCCATTCTGACACAGTCCAGTCTTTCACAAAGGTCCCTATCGATGTCGAAAAGATGAATCTTAGCATGGCTTCATTTGCATCGCATAAGATACACGGACCAAAGGGTGTAGGCGCGTTATACATAAAGAAAGGCATCGGCATAGATAAGCTTCTCTATGGCGGTCATCAAGAAAAGGATCTGAGACCTGGGACACAGAACATGCCTGCGATAATGGGGTTCGCAAAAGCAGCAGAGCTCATGACCGATGATGATCTCGCTCGTATGCAGAAGCTGCGTGACAGGCTCGCAGAGGGGATATTAGACGAAGTGAAAGATTGTTTCCTCAATGGATCAAAAGACAAGCGAAGCGTAAATAATGTGAATATCTCATTCAGATATATCGAAGGCGAGAGCATACTGCTTCATCTTGACATGCATGGTATATCTGTCAGCACAGGGAGCGCCTGCTCTTCACAGAGCCTTAGACCAAGCCATGTGCTTACAGCTCTTGGTCTCAAAGCAGAAGAAGCGCATGGTTCTGTGAGATTCACGCTGAGCAGATTCACGACAGAAGCAGAGATAGATCACACTATCGAAGCGGTCAGATCAGTGATACCTGACCTTAGGAAGATGAGCCCCTTGAAAAAAGGGATGGAAGACATGAAATGGGATGAGGTCGATCACGACCATGCATGAGGTGAAATATGATGGCGATGTACTCAGAGAAAGTGATGGAACATTTCAAACATCCGCATAATATGGGTGAGATGGAAGATGCCGATGCTGTAGGAAAAAAAGGAAACCCTGCATGCGGCGATGTGATGTATGTGTACCTCAAGATAAAAGACAATGTGATTGTCGACATAAGATTCCAGACGATGGGTTGCGCAGCTGCGATAGCCACATCATCCATGATAACTGATCTTGCGAAGGGAAAGACTCTTGATGAAGCGCTGAAGATCACAAAAAGCGATGTCGCGGCCGAACTTGGCGGGCTTCCTCCATTGAAGATGCATTGCTCTAATCTCGCGGCAGATGCGCTCCTGGATGCGATAAAGAACTATCGAGAGAAGAAAAAGGCCGGTGCTGCCTGATGAAGATATTTTTTGAGAAGACAGGCAAAGAAGAGGAACATGCTTTCTCTGGGAAAGTCTCTGAATTATTGAAAGTACTGGATATCAATAAAGAAGAGGTCATCATCGTTTGCAGAGACGAGATAATCCTTCCAGAAGACCATATCGATGATAGTGACTCGATTAAGATACTATCAGTGGTATCGGGCGGGTGACTTAAGTGGTCAGTTGCTCTCGTTGTGGGAATCGCGCAGTCATCGATGAACGATGCAAGGAACATTTTCTTTCTGATTTCATCTCGAATGTGAAGAAGACAATCGTAGATCATCGCCTTTTGTCAAAAGATGAGAAGATCATGGTTGCGGCGTCAGGTGGGAAAGATTCTCTCTGTCTGATTCATGTGTTGAATGGATTAGGATACAGATTCTCTGTTCTTGTGATAGATGAAGGTATCGCAGGATACCGGGAAAAGACAATTGATGACCTGAAAAGATTTTGTGATAGTCTTGGTATAATGGATCTGAGGATAAAGAGTTTCCAGGATGAATACGCTGATTCTCTGGATAATATCTTGAAGAAGAAATGCGCGGGGCCATGCACAGAATGCGGCACCAGAAGAAGAGAGATGCTTGAAAGATATTCAGAAGGTTTCGATGTGATAGCGACAGGACATAATATAGACGATGAATCACAGGCATTCCTGATGAACCTTTTCAAGTCGCAATTGCAGATCGCCGCACGACAAGGGCCTGTATCAGGGCTTAAAGACATGGGATTTGTACGGAGAGTCAAACCGCTCTATTTATGTAGCGAGAAAGAGACAAGGCTCTATACAATTTTGAATGGCATCGATGTGCATTTTTCAGAATGTCCATACGCTGTCA
>PCVE01000030.1 GCA_002762705.1 Candidatus Woesearchaeota archaeon CG11_big_fil_rev_8_21_14_0_20_43_8
TTTCAGTCTGGAAGAACTCAAGAGAGAACAGTATCGAAAATGGATAGTTCGCCCAGTAATGCCCAAGCACAAAAGCGAGGACAGCCCCAAGGACAAAAGTCACGCCAAGATGCTGAAGCCCGATAAGATAATCATTATAGCTTTGCTTGATGAAAAGAAAAGACCCGACCAAAAAGAATATGAAAATCGCAAGGCCGATCTTCACATTCGGCGCCGCTATCGTCTTTGAAGAGAAGACACCGAATTCTCCGATCAGAAGATAAGTCAGCACCGAGAGCAGGCTCTTGTTGCTCTTCATCGCATCTTTTGAGAAGACACTCTTCACTTTTGCGAAATCCGTGAACTTGAGTCCTTTCTCTGCGACTGGTTCGACGACTACTTTCTTCCCTTTCACTTCAACAGGCTTGATCTCGCCAGCCGCCACATGCTCTCTTGTGTGCCTGATAAGAGCATAGACACCAAGACTGACTCCACCAAAAGCCACAAAGAAACCAAGGACACCAAGTATCACTGTCCCGATAGTGAGGCCTTTGATCTCAAGAAGCGCGAAATATTTCTGCGAGAAATAATATACGCCAGCAAGGATCATCACAAGGATTATGACACGTTTTATGACAATCAGCATAAGGCCGCTTAGTTTATTGATGATCAGGACAGCGACAAAAAATCCGATCAGCATTATGATAAGCGCAAGCATATCGCCTCGCATGACAAGTGACGGCAAAGACAAGATATATTTCATCCCGAAATCGACAACATTTGTCGATGCCTGCAGATTCATCGCAGTAGATGTAGCGTTCATAATGAGATTCTGGAATCATTGATTAATAAAACTTTCCGTTCCCTAGCACTAACATAGAAAAATAATCGATAGAAATCGAGATCAAAATCATTTCTTTTTCCATGCGTCGACAGCAGACATATCCAGATCTACACCGCATTCATCTGCCATACGTGCATGATAGTCACGCCTGCGATCAACATCTTCCATCACACGACCATAACCAAGCTTGACCGCTTTCTCTTTTGATCTCATGAGGAAATAATGGAACATGACTGGATCCTCTTCACAATCTTCTGGTTCGATCAGTATGATATCCCTATGCTTATTCCACGGTGCGGGAAGATGTTTCCCATGTATCTTGAGATATTTCAGATATTTTTTGACAGGCATCTCTATCATCATCCGAAGTGATTGCTGAAGCTGGTCGACAAGGCCCCATTGTTCTATGTTTCCACCGATACGCGGCTTCAATGGATTCACCACCATCACAAGATCCGCGTTCGCGAGCGTTATCGCAAGATCGACGTTCGCCGTGTCATACACCTCACCATCGAATAATTTCCTGCCTTGCACATCAGTTAGACCATACAACCCAGGGATAGAGCTTGACGCGGCGATGGCCCTAGATATCGGGACATCAAGCAGATATACATCCTTAGACACAAAATAATCCGCGTTTGCTCTTTGCATCTTGCATTCAAGTCGTTGTGGACCCATGAGCACCCTACACTTGTTGTTCGCGTCTGTCGCAGTGATCACAAGATCTGTCTTCAATTCATCGAATGAATCCGAGACCACCCTATCGTCAAGACCAGTCGGTTGATTCAAACGTTCCCTAAAATACTTCTCAAGACCACTCATGTTGAATGGCGGCACAGTAAGTGCATTCACGATGTCGATACCTGCGCTTCCAAGATCCAGGACAGAATCAAGTGTGCTACCGATGGCATGTTTCAATAGATTTTTCTTGTTCCTGCGCTTGAATCTTGAAAGACCATCATTGACTGCGCGCTTCACGATGCCATTCACCCTTGGAGTGACCTTCATGAGCCTCCTGCCAAATCCTTCATAATTCAATTTGTATAGCGTACGGAACGGAAAATTATATTCGTCGGCCCTGCCATGCAAGGATTCATTGATCTCATGTGGCGTCACGCCATTCGCTATCAATGCCGCAAGGATCGATCCTGCGCTGATTCCAGTGATGAAATCAAGATTCTCGACAGTCATACCTAGATCCCACATCGCCATAAGCGCGCCTATCTCGAATTCGATGCCGGCGACACCACCGCCTGCAAGTGCAAGTGCTATCTTCTTGTTTTTAGACATGACTATCGCGCTCGAAAAAAATTAAGGATCCCTTTATCATACAAGATATTACTTTCCTTTAAATAAATTACGATTTTATCACCCAGCAGTTGTCCAAAGAAAAATATATAAAGCGTACAGGAATCCTAAGCAAGGGTGAATCGGGATAATAATATTAGCTGCAGGTATCATGGGGGGGATGAATTCTGATGGATACATCCAGAAAGTTGTCCAGATGGGTCAGGACAAAGGAATCGAGATAAAGACCTATGATGTCCTGGCCAGGGTAATGAAAGACAATAGACTAGACCTCACAAGCCTGATGACCATAGATGACCAAAAATTCGAGCTCATGCGAAGAAACGCATATCTTGAGATTGCCCATGAACTTACTGGTGTCGAGAATGCCATAATAAAGACACATGCGACAGTAGAATGGAACACGATCGGCCATGGATTTATACGCGATTCAGAAGTCATACGAAAGATTTCTATCGACAAGATTGTCACACTTATCGATTCTGAATGGCTCATAGAGAAAAGATTCAAAGACCCGCAGACAGAGAATGATAGGGTTTTTGGAAAACAACTTGACAAGTACCAAAACAGATTCGAGAAGATCCTTGACTGGATCAACAACGAGATCCTTCAGGTCGAGAATTGGACATACCTTATCAATAATATGGACAAGATTAATATCTCAGAATATGTCCTGCCCACAGGACAACCTACAGAATCTCTGTATAAGATCGTGACCATACCGGATGTGCCGATATTCTATGCGAGCTATTCAATGTCACATGCGCCGCAGAAAGTGAGAAAGATTGTCGACAATGGTATCATCCAATTGAGAGAATACGGTGTAGTGCTCGACCCACAGGCAATCGAGATCGAATTGAACGCCCCGCCAGGACTTGACAAAGATGCGACATACGCAAACACTGTCCATAGAGATCTGCACCACACAGTCCATAAACTGAAACAGAGCAGTAAGAATGCGATCGTCGCATTCCATCCATATGACACAGACCCAATCTTTTCATCAGGCATGTGCGAAGAGTTGAATGCCGCTTACAATTGCGGAGTCAGGAGATATGTCGTCATGCCGAACAGCAAGAGCCCATTCACCGTCCTCAAATATGCTTCAGAGAACTGCCTGTTCGATAACAATGAACAACTTTTTGCCACGCTCGAAAAGGATGGATACAGAAAATTAGTGTTTTAAATTCTTGATCTTATAAAACATAAGAGACGACACTTGCTGCAGATATTCAAAGCACACATTACCAGTTATCTTGCTCTCTCCGACACCACGATTCACAAAAGTGAAAGGCACTTCAGAGATCTTCTTCGCTTTTCCTTTCACAATGACCTCAAGGAGGATTTTGTATCCAAGTCCGTTTAGTTTCACATCTTTGATAATTTCTCGTCGGAATGCGAAGAATCCAGACATGGTGTCTTTGACAGAAGTCAATGGCCTCGAGATCATCCGCGCACCAAATGATAGAAGTTTTCTATGGAACGGCCATTCCTGCACTGAACCGCCTTTAACCAATCTGCTGCCGATCACAAGATCATGATCTTTCAATCTGTCGATCAGCTTCGGAAGATATTTCGGAGGATGCGACAGATCAGCATCCATGACAAGTATATGTTCTCCCTTCGCATGTGAAAAACCATCGATGACAGCAGAAGACAATCCGCGTTTTCTTTTTCTGCAGAATGCACGCACCTTTGGAAGCGATCTCGCTATCTTGTAAGTGCCATCCGGAGAATCATCATCTATAACTATGACTTCATATCTCATGCTCTTTAGAACAGTACCTATCTGCTTCACAAGCTCTTTGATATTACCAGCTTCATTGTATGTCGGAACGATGATCGAGATCATAAAAATTATCTATAACGAGGAATTTAAAATGATTTCTAACATGCGCTGTTGTGCTAGATCATGACCCAATGAAAAATTCTTTGAAAAAGGGACAATTCCAACCAGCCACTTGATAAAGACTTACGCGCCTTACGGCGCAGCAACGCTATTGGATACCTCAAAGAAGGCCAAAAGCCCGATAGGGCGTGGGGCGTGTCTATGAACCTGACCAAAAAAAGATCATGATGCTATAATCACAATCCAATACACTAAGCACGATTGAATCAGTTCAAAGATCAACCGTGCATCGCTGCCATCGGGGTCCTTCCGTTTATGACACAGGAATCACAGCCTGCGCACATGGCTGGGTTCACAAGGCCCTGACACCAGACAATCTGTCTTTCGGATGGACATTCAGTTTTCATTTTGTTCACCTCGTCACGAGTATTATTATGTGTTGCAGGATATATTGTTTTATCTGAGCAAAATAATGACATGGTGTTGCACATAAATCAATAAAAAGCCCGGATTGATTGTTACAGCCGTTTTAAGACGGTTACACTCCAATAAACACGGCAAGTACATACAGATACACAATATTTAAATACTTGATTGGCCCAATAAAACATACAATGGAAATAAGGAAATTAGTCAAAAGCGGACAATCATCTTACACTGTGGCGCTGCCGAAATGCTGGATAGATAAGAACAAGCTACACAGAGGAGACGATATCTACATAGAAGAGAAGACCAACAACGAACTTGTCGTGAGCACTGATATGAAGAAACAATCACATGAGAAGACCAAGAAGATAATCAATGTCGACAAAAAAGAATATTATGTGATCTATAGGGAGATAATCCGAGCATATCTCGACAATTATTATGAGATCATCATCAAGGGAAGCGAGATTCAAAAACACCTCCAGAAGATAAAGAAACTAATCTATGATCTCGTGGCTTTCGAAGTGATAGATGAGAGCTCGACATCTGTCGTCGCAAGAAGCTTCTTGAATTATGAAGAGACATCTGTCGAGAAACTCTTGAGACGAATTGATAACATCGCGCGATCTATGCTCACCGACACGATACAGAGTATACACGGAGAATCACTAGTCGATGCTGTGGAGGCAAGAGACTACGATGTGAACCGCCTTAATTATCTGATCCTTAAGATACTGAAGCTTGCGCTGCAGCAACCAGAGATCGCTAAATCCATACATCTGTCGACATTAGGCATGATGTCTTACTGGCAAGTATCGCTTCATCTCGAAAAGGTCGCTGATGAATTCAAGGCCATAGCAAGACTTGTCGATGGCGCGAACAAGAAAAAAATCGACACAAAGAAACTTGAAGCGCTCTTAAATGAACTTGATGAGACATACAAATCGATCATGACCGGATTTTACACCGATGTCATCAGCCATTCTGATCAGATATGCATCAAGAGACCTGAGCTCACAATAAGATGTGATAAATATTTCGCAGAGAACAAGACATATGAAGTCTCTGAGATCACTGCAAGGATCAAAGCAGTCC
>PCVE01000011.1 GCA_002762705.1 Candidatus Woesearchaeota archaeon CG11_big_fil_rev_8_21_14_0_20_43_8
AAGAGCAATAATCAATGAATTCATCGATTGCCCATTTTTCATAAACGCCCTCGTCACATCCGGGAGATACAATCTTTGTCTTTTCTTCACCGCGACAGATCTTAAGAGACTTGAAGGGATTGTGAATCATCATCTTAGGGGCAATCCAAAAGTGAAAGATATCGAGTTAAACATTGTCATACAGGCAGCGAAAGACTTTGTCATGCCGCTCAATATCGACTACGACAATGAAAGACAGAGCAGCTGCGATCAGAGTTGCGCGGACTGCATATAGGTGATTATCATGGATAGACCAAAACTAAATTATGTCGTTGATATCCTGATGGGGATATCTTTTTTGATCTCTGCAGTGACTGGATTGATCATGTTCTTTTTCTTGCCATCTGGAGTCAAGCAAGGAAGATATCAGATCTTTCTCGGTATCACAAAAGATGCCTTTGGAAATGTGCATAGTTATGCTGGGATAGCGATGGCTTTATTTGTGCTCCTGCATTTTATCCTGCATTGGAACTGGATTGTATGCATGACAAAAAATATATTATTCAAGAAAACCAAAACCTGCAAGATATGATCTAGAATCTATCGAGCAAGTCACTCAATATTTTTTCTGTCGGCAGATGGTGGAATGGAAGAAAGAAAGTCTGACTATCTTCATCTTCTTTTATTATTTTTGTCGATACAGATTCTTTGCTTAGTCCATATTCGATCTTAAGTGGTGTTTCACCTTCTACCTTGCCATTCTTGTCTACATAATCCATCGGCTCGAACATTATGCCTTTTAGCGTAAGTCCCCTCTCAATCAGATACGAATCCATATTGATTGCTGTATCATCCACTGCGATGATTGCCATGGTACGGACTGCTGTCAATTTTCCATTGTTTGAATAGTAACCAGTCAGATTGACATAATACTTGGTTGATGAATCAATGAAATCTCCCGTATCTAATGAATATATCGGCTCTGGTCTGGAGAAATTGAAATTGATGTCTGAATAATCTGTTATGTCATGCAATGGTTTTCTGCCAAATCTACCCCCTATATGTACCACGCCAATTGTGTTATCTGTTCTTATATACCAACCAATCTTTAGTTCGTTGCCCTGTTTTCTGAATTCGTATTGTTGTGTCAATAGCGCTCCTTTCCGTGCAAGAAATCCTGCGACTATCTGCTCCAGTTCACGTTTGTTTGACATACTGGTGGGATTTCTAAAGGATTTATAAACCTAACGCAAAGAAAAAGCTCACGAAAAGTGGCTCTGTTTCAATTATCAATACCATGCCTGTGCCGTGCTGTCCCATTTCCTGTAACTCTTCTTCATTATTGGAAGCGAAGCAAGCACAAGCAAAGGACTGAAAAAGAGCCATATCGGATTGACCGCAGAGACAACTAATGTCACAATGAGCACTGGAAGTATCGACATGGCATACATCAGGAAAAGCTTTGCGTTATAGAGCATCACATTCGGATGCAGACCTGCGATATATATCGTTATCGCAAGCACATATGCCGAGATTCCAATGAATGCGCACAATGCCGGAAGAAAAAAATTCATGGTCCCACTCAGAAGACCTACAAATAGAAGGACAAGGACCGATATGATATTCATGATCACATATGTCCGGAGTTTTGCCTTGATGACAGATGATACCGAAACTGGCAGGAACGCGTATGACACGAATAGATCATACTGCGTCACCCAATTATATATCGATGATGATATCATCACCATGCAGATAGCGAACATTACAAGAAAATTGACTGTCGGTATGAACTGGAAGAACACAAAAAGGAGTAGCCATATGATCAATATCGGAAACAGGAAAGAGAAGATGATCTTACCTACCCCCCCATGGCTCCTTCGCTGGTCGATGAAATCCTTCGCGATGAAATGTGAATATCTGCTCTGACGGAACAAGTCGCAGAGGCTCTTCATCATGTTCTTGTGCTTTTTCTTTGATACCGGGTAATCTATCTTCAGGAATATGATTGAAAGTGAGCTTGGAATTATTATCATAGCCAATGATATCAATAGCAGACTCAATCTTGGATCCAGCATGAATGCGAATGATGGCAGCAAAGATAATGTTGCCATGTTATAGAATCCTCCCGCTATGAGCCCAAAGAGGAACATGAGAAACACAAGACCGATCAGCATCTTTCTCGAATGGACATATATGGTCGAGAGCAGGAAGACAAATGAGAGTCCGATAAGGAATGAAAGCGACAATGACACAAGCAGTAGAACTACATGCATGAATGTGAAGTCTATGCTGAACGACACAAAAGGCATCCCTATCCCAAAGCCGGCAACGATTGGGAGTATCCACAATAAGAAATAATATAATAGATCCTTCATGAAGAAATTCAAGAAGAGCTGTTTCTCAGAGACAGGAAGCGACCGTGATGAATATGCGATAAGCGACGCCTGTCCGAATCTCCGGTTCATGGCTTCGCGACCGACAAGGCCGAACGACCCGACAGAAAGACCGAAGAACACGAAGAAGAAATGCAGGAGAAGAGCGATGCTCTTTATCGAAAACACCGTCATGAAGATAGGAAGGAAGAATGTCGCGATGAATGAGAAGAACATCAGCATGACTGGAAATGCTGCGAACATAGTCCCACCTATCATGGTGGCATGCATGCGCCATTCCTCTTTCATCATCGATCTGAATATCTCAAGCATCTTTCACAAGCCTCAGGAAAAATTCTTCTAAGTGTTGTCTCTTTTTCTTCAATGAACTGATCGGTCCACTATGCAGAAGTTTTCCATTGTGTATGATGGCGACATTTGTGCAGATCTCTTCAGCGATCTCAAGCACGTGTGTCGAGAAAAATATGGTATTCCCTTTCTTGACATATCCTTTCAGGAAATCTTTCACTTTCCTCTGTATGATCGGATCAAGATTGATCAACGGCTCATCGATGAAAGCGAATCTTGGTTCATGCAAAAAAGCCTGCGCGAACATGAGTTTCTGCCTGGTCCCTCTTGATAGGTCTTTGCATAATGCATTTTTTTGATCCTCAAAGTCGAGTAACTTGAACCATTTATCGCATCGCTCTTTTATCTTGTCCAATTTTCGTATGCGCGCGACAAACTCAAGATACTCTTCTGCTGTGAGAAAGCTTGGCGGGGTCTCCTGTTCAGGTATGATGCCGACAAGCTCACGTACCTTTATTGAGTCTTTCTGCACATCTATCCCCATCACATGGGCATCTCCTGATGTCATCCCAAGCTGGCCAGTGAGCAACTTTATCATGGTGGTCTTTCCAGAACCATTCGGTCCAAGAAGCCCAAAAAGCTCGCCTTTTTTTACATCTAGAGAAATATCATTGACTGCAGTGACAGCCCCGAACTCTTTTCTAAGATTCCTGACAACTAGCGCATCTGACATATATATCGCCTCTCTGTCATCTTCTTAGGGAACCCAGAATAAAATACTTTCGGACTATCTACAAGAATATAAAATATAATTTGTATCTCTTTTCTCGACAAGATGCTTGAACTCTTGTGGGGCGAACGCATTCGCATAGTAAGTATGGACAATCAGCACTTTTTTCTTTGTGACTCTTATCATCTCTGACGTGACTTCCTTCACCAACTCACATGACTCTAAGTCTCTTTGGATATTCAATGTATCTAGTTCGTATGGGGCGAGAGGAGGGCTGAAACACACAGAATAATCGAATTCATCATCATCGAATGGCATATCGCGAAAATCACCAATGATTCCTCTTATACTTTGTTTTCTGATCGCCTTGATATATTTCGGATCCGCATCAAGCCCGATCGTGTCTGGATAATAAGCTCCAAGCGATACCGGCCCACATGCGACATCTAGTAATGATCCAGTGAGTGAAAGCCCAGATGCGTCAAGCATATCAATCCAGTGCTGCCTCCATAATCTATATGATTCGGGTGATCTTTGCCTGTAATCATCTACAGAATCCCAGTCATAGCTATCCATGTCTGCTAATATCTTTTCTAAGGACCCCATCCTATGTATAATTAGCATTATGGGGATATTTAAGTCTTTCTGGAAATACTGCTGAGAAAAGCTTGTGGGATGATTTGTTTATAAATACACAATCTATATTTGTCGTGTATCACTTCTTATAAGCACAGCATATTGACATTCAGCTATGTCTTCACTCTTGCCATGGGGAAGACAACAAGATACAAGGATATAATTCTTGCAAGTTCTCCTGAAGAGATATTTGGCGATGTAAAGGATCTTTCATCTTTAGATGAAAAATATGATGATATCTCTCGTGAAGTCAGCGGAAAAGTGAAAGATCTTCTTGACCAATTTTATGGTTCCGCAAAAATAGGGATGACTCTTGGTGTTTATGGTGCAAAGAAATCAAATACTAGTAAAAAAGGAGCTAATATCATTGTTAATGGTCAAGAGTACTTAATCAAAGGTGATGTGGTCGAAGGAGATTTTTCTGAGGTCTATCATGGTAACAAGCTTAGCAATGATCTAGAAGAGATCTGTATCAAAGTTGCATCGAATCTAGAAAACAATTCTCTTCTGAAAACTGAGGCTTATGTTCTTGGCAAGCTCGATCACAAATCATTGCCAAAGATAATTGATTCTTTTACACTCGAAGATGGAAGACGAGCAAACATAATGGAAAGTATTGTTGATAGTTATGATCTATACACATTAAGAGAAAAATTTCCGGCAGGCATCGATCCTTATCATGCCAGCTGGATCCTTGAAAGGCTTCTATCTGTTCTTGGCTATGTGCATTCAAAGAAAATCATCCATGGTGGAATCGAACCAGGCAATGTGATGATTACATCAAAAGACCATAATGGTTTCATGATCGATTTCACGCTTGCTGTCCCAGAAGCGCATCGTCCAGGCGCAAAGTACAAAGGTTCGAACGATTACAGCGCGCCGGAGATCGAAAGTGGCGAAAAGCCAAATCCAGCTGTTGATATGTATTCGCTTGGATTGACAATGACTTATCTTCTTGGGTCAGATGATGGAACCATACCCAAAAAAATTGATTCAAGACTTGCGGGTTTCATTTCTGGGTTTTTAGAAAAAGATCCCTCCAAGCGTAAGAATGACGCTTGGAAGGAATATCATGATCTCAAAAAATTGAGATGGGAGGTCTTTGGACCTCCACAATTCAGAAACTTAGAAATCAAGGAGGTATAAAATAAAATGGGCGGCGGAAGTTACAGCAGGGATGTAGGAAGTAGTTCTTCATCTGGAAGTTTTTACAGTGGTGGGACATCAAGTTCAAGTTCAAAACGCGACCTTAGCAGCAACAGTCTGCACAAGGATCTTGACCCAAAAAACAAGAGTGTCATTTCAACACGGGATAGTCCGATTGTGATCGCACTTGACGTGACAGGTTCCAATAAAGAATTTGCGCGTATTGTGTATGACAAGGCGCCGATGCTGCATGGACAGATCGAACAGCAGGGATACTTGAAGAATTTTGACATCTGTTTTACGGCTGTTGGCGATGCGTACAGTGACAGGGCACCTCTCCAGGTCGCAGATTTTGATTATGGG
>PCVE01000074.1 GCA_002762705.1 Candidatus Woesearchaeota archaeon CG11_big_fil_rev_8_21_14_0_20_43_8
TTTTTGAGCTTTTAGGTTCAAAAACTCAAAATTGAATATTGGATTTATAGCCCCCGAGAGCTAATTAGCAAAAACCGTTCTACGGAGCCCTAATTACACAACATATTTATATCTCTGACCACGAAATAATCATATGGATTCAAAATATCGCGAAGGGTTTGTGAAAGGTCTTTCGATCACATTCACATATTTCTCTTTGCTAAATATTGTTCTCATCGTGAATTATGCATTTAAGGATACAACATACAATGTGTTTGAGACTCTCAGATATCATTTTGCGTTCTATTATCTTTTTTTTATCATCCCTTTCTTCATCGCATGCACGGTGGGGAACAAGGTTTTGTTCACTGAGTATCCAAAGTTGGTCTATGTCATCATGCCGGTGCTAGTATCGCTTCCGTTCATATTCATCGGTCCATCGAAGTGCAGCTTTGTGTCATGTGAAAGGACACTTTATTTCGTGACGCTTGGTGTCTCATTGTTCTTCACCATGAAACAGGCTCATAGAATCTCAAAAGAGCATGGCGATTATGTCGTCTTCACGCCGGAGACGAAATTCAAGGTTACAAAGATAATGATCTTTGTCGTGCTGAATATAATCGCTTTTGCAGGTATACCTGTTCTGAACATGATCCATGCGAATAATGATCTTGTGATCAAGAACCTGAATGCTTATGGAAAGAATGATATCCTTGACGAATGTTCCGGGATCCATTTCAATAATCAGAAGAAAGCTCTTTGCTATCTTCATTCTGCGACTATCGTGAATGATCCAATCGTATGCGCGAAGATCAGGCGATTGGTCACAGAGAATGAAGACGCCGATAGATGCTATAAGAATCTTGCAGTCTATAAAAGCAACATCGTATATTGTAACGATATACTTTTCAAAGACATAAGGTATGATTGCTATTATGCGTTCGCTCCGTTGAACGACAATCTATGCAAGAAGATATCCGATAAAGATTTCCAGGTGAATTGCTTCAATGATTGCCAGAAGATCACAAGCAAGAAGATGAGAGATTCCTGTTATTTCAACAAGGCACAGTCAAATAAAGATTTTGAGTTCTGTGATAAAATATCAGATGCGGAGATGCAGAAAAAATGCTATCAACAGGTTGTTTCAGATGCGAAGGACTGCGAGAAAGTGCAGGATATCGCCATTCGTGATGATTGTTATGAGATGGTGGCCCAAAAGATCGGGACGCTTGCTCCTTGTCTGAAGATATCTTCTTCGGATGATCGGGATGAATGCATAAGATTCAACAGCCAGACAAAAGAGGATTGCAAGAGCATCTCGAACACAGATATCCGTTATACATGTATCGCGACTATGGCGAATGATACAATGACTTGCGAAGGTCTCTCAAAAGAGGTCCATAGGGATCTTTGTTTTGAATCAGTCGCTGTCAGACTTGGTGATCTATCGATATGTAAGAGAATAATGGATCCTACGCGTAAGACGGTCTGCGAGACCAGAGTAGGATAGTTTCCAAACAAAAAGCTTTATAAAGAAGTACTAGTTTCTTCTGGGAGTGGCTCATATAGAGCTATATATAAGGTAATCAACATGACTGAACCAAGATATAGATCACGGTCATTGCGCCGAGTCTTCAAAAAAACACCAGGCGGACGGGTCACTGTCCATTACGCTAAGAGAAAGCCAAGCAGCGCTAAATGTGGTACTTGCGGCAAGTCACTTGCTGGTGTGCCGAAAGTTAGGCCATATAAACTTGAGAATCTTCCAAAAAGCCAGAAGAGACCAGAAAGGCCTTATGGTGGAGTCCTCTGCAGCAAATGCTCAGCAAGGAAGATCATAACAGAAGCACGAGAGACAGGTGTTAAAGAATGATTTTCGACATAGGGAGAGTCTGCATAAAGACCCACGGAAGAGATGCAAAGCGACACTGTGTCGTCATCGATGTGATCGATGACACGATGGTGCTTGTTGACGGCAACACACGACGAAAAAAAGTAAATATAACGCATCTTGAGCCGATGGACAAGACAATCGATGTGAAGAAGAAAGCGACCACTGAAGAAGTTCTCAAAGGACTTTCTGATCTAGGGTTCAAGGTCAAGGATCTTTCAAAGAAGAAAGAGAAAAAGCCAGTGAAAGCCCCTGAGAAAAAGGAAGAGCCTGCAAAAGTGGCCAAAGCACCTTCTACCGATAAGAAGAAAGAGTGATTCTTTTTTATGAATTCTATCTGTTTGGACTACGTGAGTCTCCGAGCCTTGAGTCCTTTGTCTTGAGTCTTGGATTATGATTATTTTTTGTTCTCAAAGAGTCGATGCCAAACAGATAATGCTGATGACAGGAATAGCATCTGACAAAGATCTCGCATTGCATCGATGCAAAAGGTATATATAGCTCCCAGCACGATTCTATCTCTATAATAAAAAGATGGTGATGTTCATATGAAAAGAATAGGTATTCTTACTGGTGGTGGCGATTGTCCTGGGCTTAATAACGCAGTGAAATGGGTAGTCAACACCGCGCTCGATACTGATCTTGAAGGCAAGAGGGGACAGTCCTTTGAATGCTTCGGCATCAATGATGGTTGGCATGGCATAGTTGAGGTGGATCCTTCAAATGAAAGAAGTGTGCAGGAACATATCCGACCTCTTTTCAAGTCCACTGTCCGGACATGGGACCGTTATGGTGGCACTATGCTCGGGACATCGAGGACAAATCCATTCAACCCAGAGAATGATCAATCAGAGAAGGTCATATCGAATATGAGAGCCCTTGGTTTTGATGTCGTGATTGCGATCGGCGGAGAAGATACTCTTGGGGTGGCTGCGAAACTGAAAGCGAAAGGCATGAACATGATCGGCATACCAAAGACGATCGACCTTGATCTTCCAGGGACAGAATATTGCCTCGGTTTTGAATCCGCTGTGTCGATAATAACTGAAGAAGTCGACAGGCTTAGGACGACAGCTGGATCGCATGAACGTGTTTTCGTGATAGAGACTATGGGCAGGCATGCAGGATGGCTCGCTCTTGAAGGCGGAAAAGCCACTGGCGCATTCATAATACTTATACCTGAATATGAAGTAAATGCGAATTATGTCTGCGACCTAATCAAGAAGGGCGATGACAGCGGACTCAGATATGAGATCATCATCGTCGCTGAAGGCTGCAAGATCTGCGGCGGAGAGGAATGCTTCCAGGGAAAAGAGACTGATGATTTCGGCCATAAATTGCTTGGAGGAGTAGGCGAGCGTCTCGCGAAGATAATCAAACAGAAGACTGGCCATGACACGCGGCATGTTGTTCTTTCTCATCTGCAGCGCGGTGGTCCACCAAGCGCATATGATCGGAGGATGGGCAGGGCTTTTGGGATCGCGGCAGTCGATCTGATTGCAAGAGAAGAGTTCGGAAAGATGGTGTCATATAAAGATGGTCGTATAACATATGTCGATCTTGAGACTGCGCTTGGAAAGCTCCATACTGTCGATGTCGATAAAGAGTATGATAAAGAGATATTGAACGGCCCACGGGAACTTATCTAAATCTGAAATAGACCTCTCATCTGGTCGTTTGTATTTTGAGTCTCGAGCCATGGCTGTTACGATAGTGTTGTCTTGCGCTTTCTGAGATATTTAGGCGTCGATTACTTGGTCATGAGTCTTGGCTTTGGTAAAACCAAATAAGGCAAATACCAAAACCACAAACGAACAACTAATAATGGACTACCAAGAGCCAATCATTAAATCTTAGATTGTATTGATGGGACACGATAATCATAAGAACTTCTAACTCACTTTCCGTCATTTATCTTCTTTAGTATCTTCTCTTTGCCTTTCCAGTAGAGTGCTTCTTTCAGAACATCTGCAAGTGTCTCTACAGGCACTATGGTTATCAAAGCAAGCTTCTTCTTGTCAATTATGATATCCTGCATGTTTGATTTTGGCACGATGACTTTCTTCATGCCTGCTTCGATGGCTGCTTCGACTTTTGAAGACACGCCGCCGACCGGTAGAACTTCTCCTCTTACTGAAAGGCTTCCCGTCATTGCGCAATCCTGCTTGACTGGGATGTTCTGGAGGGCTGATACCACTGATGTGGCGACTGCAATACTTGCAGAATCTCCCTCGACGCCTTCATGGGTCTGCAGAAACTGGACATAGATATCTTTTGTCCCTTTTATGTCTTGGCCAAAATATCTCTTGACGATAGCAGATACATTGACTATCGCTTCTTTTGCGATCTCACCGAGCTTCCCAGTAGCGATTATGTTCGTCTCTTTTCCGCCGATGGTTATCTCTGATTCTATAGGGAGTATTATACCTGAATATGATGATCCACCGCCTATTACGGCAAGCCCGTTCACACGTCCCACTGCTCTTCCTGTAGTGACGATTATGTCATATTCTTTCTTTCTTTCAGTATATTTATCCGCGATCTGTTTCTCAAGAGTACGTGCAACAGTAAGAGCTTTCTCTACATGGCTTGCTTCTACGAGTTTCGCTTTCTCTTCGATCGCGATATCTCCTGCCGCACGGATTATCCCGCCAAGCTCTCTGAACCTGAGTGTTAGATGACCTTTTCTGTTCGCCCGTTTCCTTGCTATGGTTATTATCTCCTGGACAGCATCATTGTTGAAATGTGGTATTTTCTCATCTTTGTTGACTTCCTGAGCGACAAAGATCGCTATCTTGTTCCGATTTTCTTCAGTGTCTTTGATAGTATCATTCATAAATATTTCATACCCATATCCGGATATTCTTGATCTCAAAGCAGGATGCATGTGTTTCAAAGTCTCAAGATTGCCAGCCATTACCATTACAAAATCACATGGAGCAGGTTCAGTACGGACCATAGCTCCCGCGCTTCGTTCGCTCTGGCCAGTTATAGCATATTTCTTCTCTTGAAGTGCAGTCAGAAGTTCCTGCTGTGTCGCTGGTTTCAATGTAGATATCTCATCTATGAAAAGGACTCCTTTGTGTGTTTTATGTATCATGCCTGCGATGACTCGTTCATGTGCTGGTGTCCCAAGTCCACCGCTTTGGAATGGATCATGGAGCACGTCGCCAAGAAGCGCGCCAGCATGCGAACCAGTAACATCAAAGAAAGGTGCGGTCTTTCTGCCAAAATTATCGACGATAACTTTTGGTACGAGGGCTTTTTGTCCCATCTTCTTGTTGAGGTTCAGGAACATCATGAATCCGACGATGAATACCATTCCTGTGACCATGGATGCCGCAAAGATTATATCTGATATCTCTCCTTTCCGCCAGAAATAATATGGCAGGAATGTCGCGATAAGGACTATTATAAAGATGAGGATATTTTGGTTCTTGAATGACACCTGGCTTGACATCTTTGCCTTGGTCACGATCTCGCGGCCTTTTCCGGCAGGAAATGTCTGGATCTTTGGCTGGTTCTCATCATGCGGATTTGGAAAAGCGATGACATCGACAAGCTTCTCTTTTGAGAGCAGCTCTGCAAGTGCAA
>PCVE01000056.1 GCA_002762705.1 Candidatus Woesearchaeota archaeon CG11_big_fil_rev_8_21_14_0_20_43_8
CTTGTCAGAAAGGATAGAATGCTGGATGATCACATGTATCCGCTCGCCGAACAGATTTGTCCAGTAATGATTCTTGTCAAGGAAGTCTTTTGTTCCGAAAGTTATACAGATTCCAGGACAATATCTGACCTTCTCCATCTTCTTCTTTGTCCCGGATGGTATACCAGAAGACAAAGGCAACAATTCCGGCAATGGGATGGTGCTTATGATCATATCACCTTCATATTTTATAGATTGGGTCTTCACAATCTTTTTCTTAAGATCTACGCTTTTTATGTTCACATTCTTTATTATTATGCCGCCGTTCTTCTTGATGTCTGATTCAAGACACTTCACAAGACTATTAAGGCCACCTGGTGGATAGGTGAAATCATCGTATACTTCCTTTTCTTTCAGCCGATTAGCAAGCTGGTTGGCTGATATCTG
Source organism: Candidatus Woesearchaeota archaeon CG11_big_fil_rev_8_21_14_0_20_43_8 (assembly GCA_002762705.1). Taxonomy (GTDB): domain Archaea; phylum Nanobdellota; class Nanobdellia; order Woesearchaeales; family CG08-08-20-14; genus CG08-08-20-14. The sequence goes on from PCVE01000056.1 coordinate 427, forward strand.
CGTAAGAGGGATATTGAACTTGTTCCTTGCATACAGGTTCGAGAACACTTTATCTGTGACTTCCTGTCCAGCGACGGAATACAGCCAATCTTTAGCATCCATCCCTTCAGGTATCTTCTTTGGATCCATAGCAAATATAGAATAAAGACCAAAGACACCGAACCTGATCCGACCAGATAGACTCAGATGATTGAATCTGAGCAGACCGAACGGATTGGTTATATCATGCAATCTGCCATCCACGCCGATGACGATCTTCACAGGTTTCCATTCGGATCCGTCCATGAGACCATAACGATCCAGATAGCTTCTGGTGAATGCATTATGCGAGACGACATGATGATAATACGCAGGGATCATCATGCCATCCTGCACAAACGATGCAGCGAGCCCGCCAAGTTGCTTGCTCCGCTCAAGGACGATGACATTATGATTACGTGATAAGATATCTGCGGCCGCAAGACCCGAGAGACCTCCACCAAGTATTATGATCTTTTTCATACAGATAAAAAATAAAGAACAAGATTATTAAAGCTTTCGTATACAGGCACGGGAAAATCAGATCTTTGAACCATTCGTGGCAGCCGACTCAGATGTATTATCCATGGATGATTCCTGATCGATCGGATTCTCATCCACAACCTGCTTCTGCTCTATCTGATAAACCTGGTTTGTGCTGTTGCCTGCCCAATTCACTTTATAGACAAATATCTCAAGCCCAGTGATGTCTTTTTGGTAATTGAACATATCAAAATGCTTCAGACCATGCCCTTTCAAGTAATACATGCGAGTGAACATGCTATCTACAAACTCTGGAAACATGAACATACTTGCGAAATTTGTTCCACTCGCATCAGGCGCAAGCAACAAGGAATATGGGAAATTCGAATTGTTGAACTTTGAGACATCGACCCCTTCACTTGTCACGACACCTATGCTTGTCGGTATCACTTCGCCATTTCCGATCTTGATCTTGACACCACCAGTCGCAAGATCGACATTGGCTGTCAAAGGGTTGCCGCCTATATTGTTTGGACATTCGAGCGTCTGGCCGTTGAGCTTGCAGCTTTGGAAACCAGTGACATAACTTGGCCAAGGCGCTATCCATTGATCGCCGTCAGCGGCCTTTATCTCTTGGTAAAGAGATTGTGCCTGACCTGTTGTCTTATTGTACTTATCCTGTAGAAGCTGCACTCCTTCTGTCAATGATCTCGAATTATAGACATCAAAGAACATATTCGCTCTATTGAAATCCCAGCTGCCAAAATGACCCCAGACTCCTGCTTTTCCAACCATATCACCGCTTGCGATGAAATAAGATTCTGGGGGATCACAATGAGTGTATTTCATCATCTTATCGGTATCGGTTTCAGAGAGACCGTATTTTTTCATGAGGATGTCTTTTGCCTCGTCTTTCTCTAGCACCATTATTTCGTTCAATACATCTATCGTCTTTGGATGGTCATTACCAAATAGAGGATACAATGTGTTGAATGCCTGCTCACCACCGCAATGAAGCATCCGAAGTATGCCGACCGCAAGATCCTCATTGTCGGTGAGAAGTATCTTTCCCACCCAATGGGCTCTGTTGCCTAACTGCGAAGCGCCATCGAATGTGACTGCGCGATCAGTGTACCATTTGAACCAATGTCCAAAATCCCACCAAGATGTGACTATCGCATCCTTATCAGATTCCAGTCGTATCTTATCAAGCGAATTGAACCAGGCATCATTGACATTAGGGATATCATGTTTTCCCATGCTGTATGCTGCTTCGATAGGAGTGAAAAGGATGAAACATGTCGCGACGACTATCAGTATCTTGATTATCCAATGCTTGATATGGATCCATTCGCCAAGCGTCTTTGAAAGATGAGTATATGCGAATCCGAACAACGCCCCGACAGCGATTGAGAACGCAGGGACCATGAGCAACACGAAACGTATACCTTTTGTGCTGGCATACATCGTGCCCATGAACCATATGAGCAGTATGATAGAATATCCTATACCCTCATTTGTCTCTTTTTTCACTACAAGCATAAGAAGGCCAAGCATGATAGGGACAGCGATCAGGAATATCGCAAAGAAGATGTTCTTGTTGAGCGATTTCAACATATATCCAAGAATGACATACCATATGCCTGAACCGATGATGAAATATTTATGCTTGAAATTGAATTGGAACATAAGCAACACAAGACCGAACATCGCGGCGAAGAAGATGAGTTTTGGCCTGCTCCCGATCGCTATGTTACTTATGATCCCATTTAAGTCAACTGCATTTAATTCAGCGACAGTTGTCATGACATTAGGCCATAATACCTTTGTCCCGACATCTTTTATCTGTGTGAACACAAAAGAATTGATGAAAGTCACATTATTGAAAAAACTGGTGAAACCAATGAATAAAGTAGTGAATATCCCGCTGAAGACTATAATGAATCCAGTAGTGATTGCGGCCCAAGACAGATCTTTCGTGCGTCTGGATAGCAGATTTATAGCAATCAATGCGAAGCATGTGAGTATGACAAAATTGAGCATGTACCACCATCCACCCCACACGATACCATAGAACCCTATGACAAAACCGGTCAGCGAAGAATAAATGGCTCTTTTCTTGAAATTATCTTTCGAAGACAGCGCTTCGAAGAACAACCAGACAATAAGGATCGGAAAGAAAATATTGTATGAATCAGTATCAGAATGCCCCCACAAAGAACGATTCAGAAAAGCGATATTTATCGCAAGGACGATACATGCGACGATAGAACCGAAATCTCCGATTATCCTCCTTCCTACGAAGAAAAGGAAGACAATGCTAAGAACAGTCATTATTATCGGGAAATAGCTCGCGGCTCTCATGAGTGAGATATTTGGTTTGAAAAAACTTATCACTTCATATATCCCAGCCATCACATATGGGTGCACACTCGTCCCTGTCGGCATACCGATAGGTGCGATCTGGTGGTTATCCCATTGTACACCGTTCCTGACTTCATCGCCGACCATGCCTTTTTCGATAAGGTTCCTAGCATATCTCAAAAAATGATATGGATCTATATCTGGCATATAAGTGCTGCCACTGTTGTCTTGGAAATGACCTTTGAAATAATCTGCGACCTGCTGCACTTGTTGGTCGATCTGGGCCTGATTTTGCTTTTTGTATTCAGTGACCTGTTCGTTGATCAGCACATTTCTATTCGCGGCAGGAAGATTTGGATACTGCTGGTTTACCACATTCGCGATCTGGCTTGTTATCTGCTGGTTGACAGAATCCTCTGCCCATTCAGCAGTGATAGGAAGATATGATGTCTGCATACGTATGCTGACAGATAAGATAAGAGGGACCAATAACAAGAACAACATCCCATATTTTTTCAGGAAATTGAGTGCTGCCTTGACATCGATGTTGACATCATCGCTTGAAGTGCTTTCTTTATCCAACTCTTCTGGATCAGCCTCGATCTTTCTCTTTTTGCTATCATCTGCGGAGAATGAACTAAAGAAACTTTTTGCTTTTGCCCAATATCGATCTAGATCGAGTGTGACTTCATCATTTACTTTTTCTTTCTCATGATCAATTGCTTTATGATTAATAATTTCAGTATGTCGTATCTTGCGCCCCTTCTTTGCCATATCAAAAACCCCACATGATTATAATAGTTATTAATAGTTATAAAGAATTGATAGATAAGGAACTATTTATAAAGTTTTTTGTAAAGCCGAACTCAATCACATCATAACCCCAACAAAAATCTTCCAAACAGAAGTAGCCTTGGTTTTGCGAGCAACAGACTTATCATGAGTTTGATCGGCTGGTCGCGGGTGTTGTTTTTGAGCACTTTCTTGATTTTTGAACTATTGAATTCTTCGATCAATCTATTATAGTCCTGATCTGAGAATCGATTGAGTGTTTTTCTGATTTTCAAGTGGAGTCCAAGCTCTTTTCTTAGCTTCTTTATACTTTTTTCATAAGAAACACCGTTCGTTATAGTATCACAGAGCGCTTCTGCTGCCATCAGAGCCTGCACAATACCGCCTCCGGTTGTTGCTTTCACTTGGGTCGCCGCATCACCAAGCAGGAAGATATCTTTACCATGCAGATGCTTATGCATAGGCAGATCCGGATCATAGATAGGTATCAATCCTGCTTGAGAATCAATTATATTGCGTTTCCAGCCAGCCCCTTTTAGATTTAGCTTTTCTAAAAATCGATTGAATCGCTCATTAGGATGCTTTTGTACAGCAAGTCCGATTCTTGCGATCTTTTCAGATTCAGGCACGATCCAGCCAAAGAATCCCGGCACATCAAGATGTACCTGGTATGCGTTCCTGTCGAATCTGCCTTTCACACGGATCTGTATACCAGTATAAAAAGATCTGGAGCCAAAGATACCAGCCTGTTTCGCCACATTCGATCCAGGACCATCTGCCCCAATTAAAATATCGCAACCGTACTCCTTTGATCTACCTTTTGATATAGCCATGACACCCATCTTCGTGATCTTCAGGAACTTGTGTCCTGTCAATATCCTGACACCTGAAGCCTTGGCAAGCTTTGCAAGATATTGATCGAACAATGACCTATCGATGACAAGATCATTGTTTGGGATGCTTATTTTGGCGCCATCTGGTGAATGGACCTGCATTCGCTTGACTTTATTCAATATAATACTCTTAGGAATATCCAGGATAGCACATATACGCCTTGTCACGATACCTGTGCATTGTATGGGATGGCCCACCTCTTTATGTTCTTCAAATATCTGAACATTCTGGCCTTTTTTGGCTAATAAGTATCCAAGATAACAGCCCGCTGGGCCTGCTCCGATTATTGAGATCATGGATTTAGAGGGTTTCAGAAGGTATAAAAAGATTGTGTGCTTTGTGTTGCTACTGTCTAGAAGTACACTATCGAAAGGTTTAAATACTACTGCCCATACCAAACATAACAATCACCACTGACAAATAGTGTTATGTTGGTGTTGCTAGATAATCATGAAAACAAAGATCAAGAGGTATATTAAAATGTCTGATGAAAAAAAAGGGATATTCTCACAGATTGGATCCGTAATCAAAAACAAGTATACTATGTACACCTTCGCAGGTGCGATGGGTGCCTGTATCGCTAATGCAGATATATCCAAAACATATGCAGATGAAAATACCGATCCATTGACTGCTGCTGCTTATAGATTAGTGAAACCAAATACAATAACAATTGGAAGAAAACACAGGACTGTGACTAGTGCGGTGAACAGCATCTTAAGAGATAGTGGCCTTAGAGTAACAGGACCGCAATTCATCAATAAGATTGTCGATGCGACCGTGGCAAGGGATCGAGAAGAACTTAAATTATTGGATCAAGATTCAGCACGAGCAAAATACCTAAGACAAAAAATAAAAGATCTCAATACTGACACATCATATATTCTTCAGAAAAGAGAAGTCATCAGAAATGGATGCACAATCAATCTGAAATCAAATGTCAAAAGAATCAGAAAAGGCGATGGTGTCCGTGGAGACAGAGTAAAAATGGGCTATGTCTTAGTCATACCTGGCACAGAAACTAATTGCCCGGCACCAGTGCAATGCCCACCAAAACAGACATGCCCTGCAGCACAGCCACCAATTGTAGAAAAATGCAAAGATGATTATGGAAAATTGAGGGATCTCCTTCAAAAATATGATTGCCTCGACGGACTTTGCGATTTCAACATGACATTGAATAATAATGTCCTCAAAATAATCAATGGTCAGGCTGGTCTTGATAAGAAGCTGGATGAACTTCTGAAAAGAAAACCTGGAATCTCAAGGGAAGAATTCAATTCAGGACTTAAGATCCTTATGGGATTGAACGGAAAAGATGGAAAAATAACAAAACCAGATGTGCTTTATTCTCCGAAAGGCAGCTTGACGCTTTTCGGCAGACACGGAAGAGAGTTCCTCGATAGCGAACCGCTTCTTTTCATGAATTCGATCGGATTGGATGGAAGTTATAGATTCAATCTTCCGGATATGACTTTTATCCTGCTCGAAGGTTCATATGGGCACGGATGGGGAAACTTCCAGAAAGATCTTGGAGGATTATACACGAACATCGCAGAACTGAGTTTCATGCATCTATGGGGAATCCAGATGCCAAAAGAGAATACTTTGTTGCTTGGTGGCGGTGTGAGTGGCAGGTACAATAACACAGAACTTGAGATCAAAGACGTGCTTAGCAAAACAACACATGGCGTTGAATATTTTGGAAGACTATTCGCAGGATTCGATGCAAAATATTTTGACGCAAAGATCGATCTTGAGATTGGTTCAGGAAATACCACTAACGACAAGACAGAAGACCAACCATTGCTCATTGAGAGCAGCTTGAAAGGCGATGCACATCTTTTCAGGATGGGTATCCCTGTCGGTCTTAGGATATTGTTCAATCTACGATACGAAGATCTTGATCTTCAGGATGAAAAACGAGGCAATCTATCTACAAAATTAGCAGGACAGCTTGGATATCATTCAAAGCATGTCAGGATATATGGAGAAGCAGGCGGCCAATGGCATGAAGGAGAAGTCTCCGATGCGAATGGTTTCTTTGTCGGGCTTGGTCTTGAAGCAATGTTAGGTGGTAAGAAATGAATGGAGACAACAAAATGAAAAGGCCATTATGGAAGACAATCACAACCATCATCGGTTTTCTGGTAATCTTTGCGATCACAATCACTGCTGCTATGGCAGCTACAGTGACTATCAGTCCAAGCAACCCGACCACATATGATCCATTGATATGTGATGTAGCGGGAACAAATGCTCAATTCAATTATTATTGGTATAATGGAAATACAAAAGTATACCAGAATACAGGAGCAAGTTCGACTCTTGTGACAAGTTATACAAAACCAGGAGATTCCATAACCTGTAAGGCATATGTACCATCGAGCTCATATTATCCAGAGACTTTTGTTGGACAGACCAGTGTCGCAATCAAATCATCAGTTATTCCACCAATCATCGCAAATTGGCTTCCATCGATGAACTTACCTGACGTAAATATCGATGAAGATTCAGGATATAATTCCGGCTTGATTGATCTTTGGCCATACACAAGCGATGATTCACCAGATAACCAACTTATCTTCACAATAGCATCTGAGAGCAATACAGGACTTGTCGACTGCAGTGTCAGAAGTAATAGATATATAGACTGCACGACAAAGCAAGCGAACAGTGTCGGTTACAGCGATGTGAAAGTAAAAGTTACAGATCCGAATGGAGCATATGTATATGATACATCCAGAATCACTGTCGACGAAGTCAACGACAAGCCAGTATTCAGCAATCTAGGCTATAAATTTGTCACTGAAGACAGCGGATTCCATGACAATATGATCGACCTTAAGAGTTTTGTATATGATCCTGACACTGCGACCCAGAAATTCACAATGCAAGTATTCTCAATCATGAGCCAATCAAAATCACAAGTGGTCAATTGTGTCATCGATTCAAACAGATATATCGACTGCACCACGCAACAAGACGAATACGGTTTCAGCGATGTTGTCGTGAGTGTGTGGGATGGCCAGTACACTGCGACAAGCACCCTACGTGTCGATGTAGGACCCGTTAATGACGCGCCAGTAATGTCAATATTACCTGATGAAACAATCCTTGAAGATTCCGGACTAAATAGATTATCGTACCTTCCAGATTATTCATCCGATGTGGATAATGCAAAAAGCCAGTTGAGATACAGTGTTGTTGCTAACACAAATCCAGCACTTGCATCATGTGCAATAAGAACAGATAATTATCTTTATTGCACACCTGGAAAAGACATGACCGGAGCCAATATGATCTCTGTGAAAGTCGAAGATCCTGCAGGCCTTAGCTTCATTCAATTTTTCAGGTTGACAGTAGAAGAAGTTAACGATGCACCGGTCATGAATCAGCTTCCGAATCAGTATCTCTATGAGAATTCTGGCTTGAATCCAAATCTGATCGACCTGCAGAACTATGTATCTGATATAGATACACCACTTTCACAATTAAAATTTGTTGTATCACAACACACAAACATGAATATTGTTGAATGCACTATCAGCAAAAATAGATATATCGACTGTATGACAAAAGCAGACCAATTTGGTGATGCTCATGTTGAAGTCAGCGTCAATGATGGTCATCTACGAGCATATTCATCATTCCTTGTGAGAGTCTATCGTGTCGCAGAATGCAGCGATGGAATCGACAACGACAATGATGGATTCATCGACATGAATGATCCAGGATGCTCATCATCGACAGATGATGATGAGGGCGATAATCCAAATGTCGGACCGACAATAACCAACCCGAACAATGTCCATATCAATGAAGATTCTGGGATGAACAAAAAAGTCATCGATCTGTATAAATACACAAGTGATCCTGATACCCAGCTTGACCAATTGACATTCAAGATTACAAAACAGACAAATAACGCAATTATCGACTGCACAGTCGATAATGATAGATACGTCGATTGTAAAACAGTCAAACAGGATGGCACAGGCAATGGTGAAGTGACTGTCGAAGTAAGTGATGGACAATACACCGCCACAACGGATTTCAAAGTATCTGTCGATCCAGTCAATGATTGCCCGATCATAGATTCGCTCAATGATGTGATTGTCACAGAAGGAGATCTAGTAAGCTTGACAGTGACTGGTACTGATGTCGATGGAGACTCATTGGTATCTACATGCACAAACCCGCTTGATACAAACTGCAAATGGCAGACTAAGACAGGCGACACTGGCATATATTATGTTACAGCAAGCGTAAGCGATGGGAACAAGATGGTTTGTCCTCTTGCATCACAGCAGGTCAAGATCACAGTCAATCAGCCAGTTGTGCTCCCACAATGTTCAGATGGAAAGGACAACGACAATGATGGACTTATCGACATGAACGATCCAGGATGCTCAGACCCATCAGACAATGATGAGACTGATCCAACACCTCTTGCTCAGTGCAAAGATGGGATCGATAATGACAATGATGGATGGATAGATTTCCCAAATGATCCAGGATGCTCATCACTTGATGATAATACTGAAGGTCCAAATCCACAATGCTCTGATGGCCTGGATAATGATGGTGATAACTTGATAGATCAGAACGATCCTGGCTGCGCCAACAAATATGATGACGATGAGACAGATCCAGTTGTGCTTCCACAATGCTCAGATGGAAAAGACAACGACAATGATGGACTTATCGACATGAATGATCCAGGATGTTCATCACCAAGCGATGATGATGAGACAGATCCGACGATACCTAAGCAGTGCGCTGATGGGATCGACAATGACGGCGACGGCAAGATTGACATGAACGATCCAGGATGCAGTTCGTCAACAGATAATGACGAATCTAACCAGAACAGCAACAGCAATCCTGTCGTCAACACCCAGCATACCAATCTTTTTGTCAAATGGTTCGCATTTGTTGATGGAGACACACTTGGGACCAGATACTGCGACGGCGACTTAAGCAAGTATGATCTTGGCGCAAATATCAAGCTTGACAGCACAGGATGCGCATATGATTCGACATTGTCAAACACGATAAAGATCAACATTGGACTCGAGAACATTGATAAGAAGACAGTCGAAGATATCGTCATAACAGTCGATGTGCCGGGTCTTGAGCTACGAAAGACAACAAGCAGATTCGATCTCAAGCCAGGCAATGTCGTCTCAAAGCAGATCTCATTTGACATTCCAAGCAACACAAAGGCTGGGACCTATGAAGTCAGGATAGAGATAATGAGCGAGAAACAGCAAGACAAGCGAAGAGTAATATACAGAGACATCGTGATCTCGCAGCCATCACTGCAGAAGAGAGTCCACACAGTAGAGTATGTGGTGCTCGATGAAACGCAAGAGGTGACAACTGCTGCTCCTGAAGCGCTTGACATTACTCAAAAGAGTTTCATACAACTTATCATTGATTCAATTTTAGCATTTTTTGCCAATCTGGGGGCATTTCTGACCCAGAGAGTGTAATAAAAAGATGGACAATTTTGTTAACCACTGTGGAATACTCATAAGCGAAACCTTTATATACGAGTGAGTAATCCCTTGGCACACTAAATTGCCAGAAATACCGTTATGGTGTGAGGTAGAGAAGAATGAAAACATGGAAAAAAGTAAGTGCATTGGTTGTGCTTCTTGTGAGCATGCTATTGGCAAGCGTCTTTGTCAGTGCGGCTTCACTGAACCTTCAGAGCGTTATGGATCTTGAAAGTGTCAAGGTCGATGGCACCACTCTGAGCTCGACTATGCTAACAAAAGTAGATCTCGAAAGAGGCAACACATTCGACGTCAGGATTCAGATGAACTCCGGCGACTATGACTTGAAAGATGTAGAACTTTCCGTCTTTATCAGCGGATATGAATACAACGATGTAAAGTCAATAAGCGATTCAACATCAACCTTTGACATGGACATGAACACAACCTATGTCAAGAGACTCAGCCTGACCCTACCAGATAATGTAGAGGAAGATGAGTATAAACTAAGACTCATGGTCACAGATAGAGACAGTGGATACTTTATGCAGGATTTCTTGCTGAAGATCGATGTTCCAAGAAAAGACATGAAGATCAATGATGTCGTCTTCAACCCTGAATATGATATCAAAGCTGGAAGAAGTCTCCTTACACTCGTCCGTGTAGAAAACACAGGTCAGAAAGATCAGGAAGGAGTCAAGGTAAGCGTAAGCATCCCAGAACTCAAAGTCTCAGCATCAGATTATATTGATGAAGTAGAATCTGATGAAGAAGTCACAAGCGAAGCGCTTTACATGAAGCTTCCTACATGTGCAAAAGCAGGTACCTATAATGTAGATGTTGTCGTCACCTATGATAGCAGTTATAGGACAGTCAAAAAGACCGTCCCACTCACTGTTGTCGCAGATGATGCATGCGATCTAACCAGTGGTAGTAACACTGGAAGCAACACAGCAGCTCCTGAGAAAACAATCATCACAGTCGGCCCAACCTCACAGAAGGTAGCAGCTGGCAACGGTGCAGTCTTCCCAGTGACTCTGACAAATGCAGGCAAGACAGCAAAGACTTACACACTCTCAGTCGAGGGCGTATCAAGCTGGGCAAACCTCAAAGTTACCCCAAGCAACGTTGTGCTAGTCAACGGCGGCGAAAGCAAGACTGCTTATGTCACCGTGACTCCAGATGCAACAACTTCAGCTGGCGACATGGCATTCGTCATCACCGTCAAATCCGGTGAGGATGTGCTCCAGCAGATCGCAGCTAGTGTTTCAGTCAGCGGTGCAGCAGCACCAGCAAAAGCAGCTGAATCACAGGGCTGGGACAAGGTCAAGAAAGGCCTTGAGATTGGTCTAGTGGTGCTAGTTGTACTGCTTGTCATCCTCGGACTCATCATCGCATTCAACAAGATGAAGAATGACGAAGATGAAGAAGAGAGCGGAGATGCAGGTCAGACTTATTACTGAGTCGGACCTTTCTTCTCTACCATTTTTATTTTTTTAATGGTTTTTTTAATTTACTGGTTTTCTTTGTATTATTCTTTCTAAGTATGATTCTTCTTAAGCAGCGCGTACTTTTGCGTTACAGTCTTATTTCTGATATACGCCAAAAGAACGCAATAGTCATCCAAGCATTGCGATCCTTCTTAATATCCCAAAGGACAATCCATTTCGCATTTTCACGCGAAAACTTTTATATATCCAATGTCTAGAATCTTTCTATCATGGCGACTCCAGAACAGACAATGTGGATACAGATAGCAGGTGCTGCAGTATCTTCTCTTGGATGCGCCGGTTCTTTATGGTATGGCTTCAACAGGATGCATAAATACAGGCTCATAGCCGATACTCCTACATCAAAAGTCAGGTCTCTTGCCATGGGCCTTGTGGAGATCAAAGGCAACGCTGTCGCAGATGTTTATCTTAAGGCCCCATTCTCGCAGAAAGATTGCGTGTATTATCATTATGTCATTAAAGAGTATAGGAGGCATGTGACAAGCGATTCTAAAGGCAGGGCACAAGTGCATTACAGCTGGGATGTTGTCGGGTCTGGCGAACGAAGGATGCCGTTCTATGGCAAGGATGATACTGGGAAAGTGCTTATAAGGCCGGATGGGGCAGAATTCAATATCCCATGCAAACAGGTCTTCCTGCAGCGAAATGGCCTGTTTGGGGCCATAGGGGCTGTCATAGGCGCCCTTCAAAGCTTTGACAAGAAAGGCAGCGGAAAGGTCGATATGAATGCCCTGCGGCTTGAACCGATCGATGAGAAAAAATTCGCCTTGCGGATGTATGGTGTCGGCGACAGGAAGTACTATGAATATTATCTTACGCCAGAAGAGCCATTATATGTGCTTGGGACTGCTGAAAACGAGGGTCAGACAGTGGCCATCAAGAAAGGGACGAATGAGCCCACATTCTTGATATCTGACAAAAGCGAGAAAGAGCTCGTGAAATCATTGAAATGGACGATGATAGGGATGTTCGCGCTCGGCATAGGACTTGCTATCTTAGCAGTATATATATTGTTGATTTTAATTGGAATAGCCTAAAGGAGGAAATAAAATGGGAATACTTGGAATAATATTGATTGTTGTCTTTGGGTTGCTTGCGCTGATAATCGGCGGCTACGTGATCTCCATATACAACAGCCTGGTTAGATTGAAGAACAACATAGAGAAGGCGTGGTCAAATATCGATGTTCTTTTGAAACAAAGAGTCGATGAGCTGACCAAATTGATGGCATCTGTGAAGGGTTATATGAAACACGAAAAGCAAGTCCTAACTGATGTTACCAAAGCAAGGACACAGTTCATGAATGCGGGTTCAGTTGCAGAGAAAGCAAAAGCAGACAATTTCATGTCACAGACATTGAAATCTCTTTTCGCTGTGTCAGAGAACTATCCTGACCTGAAAGCTAACCAGAATTTCATCCAGTTCCAGGACAGGGTATCAGGCATCGAGAACCAGATAGCTGATCGACGTGAGTTCTACAACGATTCTGTCAACACCTTCAACATCAGGATCGAGCAGATCCCATACGTCTTTGTCGCGAATATGCTGAAATATACAAAGAAAGAGCTGTTCAAAGTAGCTGAGAAAGACAGAGAGGATGTCAAAGTAGAGTTCTAGAGGAATCTAGATACCACGACACGACCCACTTGAGCTTGCAGCAGATCTGGCGACAGGCCTGCGGGCTCAAGAGAAAGAGGCATATCTTGTTTGGATTGCCAATATTCGCAGGAGCCGGCACAATGCTGACATCTTTGAGGTCACATCACTGAAAACATAGGTGATCCCATATGATAAAAGGAAAGATAAGACAGATGAAAGACAGCGACCTGAAAAGAGTCTCGACACTCTACCAGGACGCAAACAAGTTCACGACAAGGCCCTGCATCATAAGATGGAGCGGAGATGATTTCCGCAGATTCCCAAAATATCATTTTGTGTTCGAGAACGAAGGCAAGGTTATCGGCGGGATATCTGGGACGCTGCACAGAAGGAATCTTGGTGTTGTCGAAGACATAGCTGTCGATCGGAAACACAGATGCAATGGAATAGGCGACAGACTCATGAAGAAGCTGCTTGACAGGTTCAAAGAGAATGGAATCACGAAAGTCCGTCTTTGGATACACTGGACCGACGCTCGCGCGATACCGTTCTATTACAAGCACGGATTCAAGCTGAAGATGTTCCGTCATGCCCATCAGATATCATGCGTGCCTGATGGAGAGGATATACTTTTCTTGGAGAGGATATTATGATGGCTATGTCGGAAGCCGCGATAAGAGTAATCCCATATTTTAGTGCAATCTTCATCGCCTCCATGGTTGGAGGATTTATTTGCCTTCGAAATTATCTGATCATGCGCGATATCCCCACTTCAAAAATACGTGGGATCGCTATGGGCCTTGTTGAATTGAAAGGCAAAGTCGCAAGAATGGCAAAACCTATCACTGCACCATTTTCTGGTCTCAAATGCAGCCATTGCATGTATTCCATCAAACAATGTTTCTTCATGGGAAAAACACATTATTGGAAAACACTTAATGAAGGCAAGAATCCATTTTTCTACCTGCGGGATGATACTGGAAAAGTCAAGATAGATACAGATGGTGTTGAATTCAATCGATTACCATCAAGGATATATCGTGTCCCAAAAAAGATGCATGAGGAGAAACTGAAACCAGAAAAATTTCTGGATGAGTGGAATCAGCATTATTCAAGAGCATTGAAGATGCCAAAACTCCCCATATCAATACTTCAGGAAGATACTTTATTCCCTGGAGAGAAACATGGTGATTATAGATACTATGAATACACATTGGAACCTGGCGACGAACTGTATGTCCTTGGTACAGCCTCAATGGATAAGAAATCTCCTGGTGAGACCGTAATAAAAAAAGGCAAGAACCATTCTGCATTCATGATGTCAAAGGAACCTGAAGAATCTCTCACACAAGGATCCAGGACTATGATGATATTTCTATTCTTCCTTGCAATAGCATCAGGAATGATACTTGCAGCCCAATTATTCATGCTATTTTCTGGATAGATCAAAGCACCATGGCCAGATACGGACCAAGCATCTCGAATATCATCTGCACCTGGATTATGAGATAATGGATGATGACGCATTCTTTTTGTGGTTTGTCCTCAAATGACATGAAGAGCTCCGCGACGATCTTCTTCCTCATCCTGCCCATCTCGACAACCTTTGCCTTGTCGAACTTGTAGAAAAGCTCATAGTAGATTCTGAGCAATGCGTTGACATCCCCATAATGTTTCAGAGTCTCATCTGAGAGCTTCAGCTTTGCGTTCTCTTCTCTCATCAGATAATCGAACATGTACTTGTACTGGTCAGCCACCCTCTCAAGCTGCTCCACGATATGATAGATGAACTGGATCTTGTTGTATTGCCTAAATCCTTTCTTTGATAATGTACGCCTGCAGAACGTCGTGAAACGGTTGTTGCTCTCCTCAAGGAACCTTATGCTTTTGAGACGCCCATAATCGCCTTCCCTGATCGCCTCAAGAGAATCATCTGCCATGGTATTCAACAGCATGAATGTCCTTCGTAGTACTGGATCGAACCCATCCTCAAGCGAGCCTTCGATATTTCTGATGGTGCAAAATGTCTTGCCCTGCTCTATTATCTCAAACCCTGATATCTCATTTCTCAGCGCTTCCTGTACATCTATTATCCTTTCAGGCTGGCTGAAATTGACTTTCACTTCATCATACCCTGCTTTGTATAGGGCCGCAAGTGTCCTCAAAATCATCGGATTTAGGTCATCCACATCGATCTCTGTGCGCTCTATGCCATATTCTTTGTCTGTCGATATGACCACTCTTCTGTCCTGCTCTTCTACCTCTAACTCATCCCCTTTATTGATATTGAATTTCTTTGCCCATTGTGTAGGCAATGATACCATAAGAGTCGATGCTCCCTGTTTTACGACTTTTCGTTTCATGGAATAAACCACCTTTATGGAGATATATTGTCCAAGTATATAAGTTTATACGTATAAACTAGTATTGGACATATAATAACTAAATATATACTGTTTTTAGCCCTTCTACCTAGTATGGGGACAAAACCCAAAAAAAGGAGGCAGACAAAATGGGTGAGAAACTTGAAGACACTGTAGTAAAATATTCAGAGAGAGAGGTTTTGAGAAGATGGGCACAGCGCATGAAAGACGGCCTCGATCCAGTGTACAAAGGCGCGAAGGCAGGTTTCTTTGCCATGCACAGCATCTCTACATGGAAAAGACAAGAAGAAGAAGGCAAGATGGAGTGCGATCATAAAGGCTGGATGGGACTTACCGGTGTCCTGACATTTGCTGGCCTAGGTGTTGGCTATGGAATCGCGACGACAACAGCAGTCGCCATGATAGGACCTATCGGTTTCTCGGTGCTTGGCATCCCGATAGCGACCCAGGCAGGATCCTACATCATCGAATCTTACAAAAAAGCCAAGCAAAGCGTGCTTGAAGAGGTCGTGATGACAAAAGTCCAGGGAACCATAAACAAGAGGGATTCAGAAGGCTATGATGTCACGTGCAAGCAGATGATCGACACATTGACTGATCATTTCCAGAAAGAGACACTTGAGCGACATAATCTCGACCATGATCTAGACAAAGATGAGCTAAAAGAAAAACAGAGTGTCTTGGAGAAATACGAGACCAATTCAAGATGCAGAGCGAAACAAGCCCTCGCTGATTTCGCATCAGAGATATTCAAAGGTCTCTACGCAGATAAGAAGCTTGGCAGAAAATACGAGATGTCACAGACCCTCATGGTCGGACCAAGAAAGCATATGGAAGACAGGAGAACCAGGCCTAATCACCATAACCATGATGAAACGAACATGATGCTTTCAAAAATGATAAGCCAGGCAGTCAGCCAAAACGACGGCGAAGCGAATATCGAACTGCTTGGAAAGGTAAAAGCAGTCTATTCAGGGGGACAACAACAGAAGATGCATTACAAGGTCATACCAAATGAGCTATGGAAGAGGTGATGAAAGATGCCGACCACAGGTGAATTTTTGATAACTTTCGGATTGCTCGCTACAGTCCCTTTGGGGATTGGTGCTGCCGTTGGATACGGTGGAACCCACATTGTAAATTTTTTCAAAGAAGACAGGATCCCTTCGGCAGAGAGGATCCAGACCGGATATGCAGATCCAGACAAGCTTGGATTCAAGCTGATCGATCTGGACAGAGATGGAAACAACGAGACAATAATGAGATATGAAGGGAAAAGCTACCTCTTGAAACTGGATAAGACAGGCAAGCCGATCGTCCAGACATACAGGATAAGCATCGAAGACAGACTGGAGAGATGAAAGTCGAAGAATACACCTGTCCTTTATGTGGGAATGTCGAGAACAAGATATTTGAAATTCCATATAAAGAAGGGCTGATATGTAGCCTGTGCGCTGCAAAGCGAGGTCGGTTGAAATGAATGATAAAAAAGGATTTGGGATAACGTATGAGCATCTTTTTTTCGCTCCGATCGTGCTTGGAGCCATTGCCTTGTGGGCAACATGCGGCATAGGTGCCTATCACCATATCTCCAACATGATCGACTACATGCAGAAGTCTGTGCTTGAAATGAAAGTTGAGAAGCAGGCACTAATACAGAAGAGCAGCAAATACTTCATAGGCCAGGATGATGCATATATGCAATATTTTAACAAATCAATAGCGAGGTAGATCAAGATGAGAACAAGAGAGCTATTATTCATAGCGGGTATTGCCTTTCTGGCAAGCCCTGTCGGTGCGACATTCACCGCATTGTCATGCGCAGCGGGTGGCGCCATCGGTGCAGGGATCACATATAACATGATGAAGAATCCAGACACAAAAAAACCATCCGCTCTGGAGATGAAAGTCGAAAAAGCACAGCCCACGTCTTTTGTATCCACACAGAAATATCATTTCATCAAGGACAACCTAGGATATGTGTGCACACAATACACAAAGAAACCAAACCAATGATTTTATATTATTTCATTTATTTCTCCATAAAATGAAGACCATAGTGGCAGGAAAAGCAGTCATAATCGAGAATGAAAAAGTCATTGTGCTGAAAAGAAGCAGTGATGATAATTTCAGACCAGGGACATATGATCTGCCAGGTGGAAAGGTCGAACATGGGGAGAATCCCATCCTTGGACTGAAGAGAGAAGTAGAAGAGGAGATCGGATTGATGATAAATGTCATCGCTCCAACCCGCATCTGGGATTTTGTTATTGATGACACACACACCATAGGGATCACGTATTTTTGCCGATTGATCGGTGGCAGTGAGAAGCTCAGCCATGAGCACGATGGATACGAATGGATCAAATTATCAGAGATCGAGAAGAAAGACCTTCCGAAATGGCTAAAAGAAGACATCGTCACCGTGATGAAGCGACTCAAAGACCGTTTATAGCATCGACGACTTCATCAACCTTCTCGATCGGAGTCGACGCGCCAGCAGCGATACCACAGAGCTTTTTCCCTTTGAACCAATCTGTTTTTAGCTCTTCTTTTGATTCTATATGATATGCTTCGCAGTGTTTCTCAGCTGCTTCAAAAAGATGCCTCGTGTTCGAAGAGTTCTTGCCTCCGATTATGACCATCACATCTGCTTCTTTTGCGAGCTCTTCAGTATCCTTCTGTCTGTTCTTGGCTGCAGGACATATTGTATCCTTTACTACAAGATCGCCCACAAGTGGCTTAAGTTTCGCAACACATGCATCGAAATTCTTCTGTAATGTCGTGGTCTGTGAGATGACACATAGTTTCTTGAATCTCACATAACCAGTTATCTCATCTGGAGACTTTATCGCGAATGAATCATCGACATGTCCAAGTATTCCATCGACCTCTGGGTGTGCCTTTTTCCCGATGATAGCAATTTTATATCCTTTCTTATGATATTCGATACCTGTGTCCTGCACTTTTTTGACAAATGGACATGTGGCGTCTATCATATCCATACCAGATCTTTTTATTTTATCAAAAACATCAGGTCTAGCCCCATGCGGTCTCATGATGATTGTCTTTGTTGTTGCTTTCTTTGGGTCATCTATTGTCTTTATCCCCTCTTTCTCAAGCTCTGCTATAAACAGATCATTATGCATCAGCTTTCCAAACACCGACACTGCTCCGTCTTTATCTCTTGCGTCGCGTGCTTTTTTCAAAGCGCCGACCAATCCCGCACAGAATCCGCAGCCTTTTATTATCTTGACATCCATTGTAGAGAAGTTGTATATCTGAATATTTAATTCTATTGCTTGGTCAGCGCGACATCTCTTAGAAATTCTCCTGTGCTTGTCAGGCTGACTATTGTCTGTCTCCCTTTGCTCTCCAAAGTGACCAAATTCTTTTTTTCTAGATTTTTTAGATGATATAGAAACAATGACTTTGTCTTTCTTACCGTATAATCATCTGTGGCCTGACCGATATGTTTCATGACAATCGATGTGAGTGTCAGACCAGAACTATCCAACAGCTGAAAGACCGATTTCTCCATTTTCTTTGGGACGATCGCTCCGCTGAACTGGAATGTCGGAACAGTCACAAACTTATCGACCCCGTCTGATGTGAAACAGTTCTCCTTGATATTATATGAGCTTGGCACAGCATAGAAAAGGTTGCATGGATAGTATTGCGAGACCACGACAGCAGCAGCTATGAGCAGTTTTGATCCTGTAGATATATTGATGCATATATGCGGATAATCGGCATGCTCATTAAGCACTGTTTTCAATACAGACAAGCAATCCGAAAAGTCCTGATAATCTGCAGAGCGGAATTCATAATCAATCAATGCCTTGATCTGTCCACCCATTTTCTCGGCCAATTTCTTTGTCTCTTTTGGCCATTCAATCGTATTGCTCTCTTTTGGACAGATGAATACTACTTTCTTTGGCATATGATGTTTAATGCCTTCTACCAGGCGATCCCACTCCCAACCCATCAGGACTATCTGTAGCTGAGCTTCAGATGTCATGTGTATAAAATACATGTTGGAGTATAATAAGTTTTCTTTTTTGGTAGAATTTTATTTCTTAATTAGCTAGCATCAAAAATTAAATTTGTATACCATGGAAAAACATTTATAACCTCAGCATGCCATAATAAACATATGAGAGACCTTTTGTGTATTGGAACACTTGCGATTGACAGGTATCTGTTTGTCAGGGATTTCAGCAGCACATTAAGAGAAGGAGAAGTCGAGCATTCTGACATGAAATACGGTGGCGGATGCGCGAATACAACCCTTGCTGCACGTAAATTAGGGTTAGATGCAGACTTATTAGCTCCGATCGGAGATGATATAACCGGGACTTCATATTCACAGCACCTTGCGGCGAATGGCGTATTTGGAGTCGTCAAAAAAAAAGGCGGCACGCCACTATGCACATACATAATAAACAAAAAGACAGAACAGCAGAAAGGATATTGGTACTTGGGTGTTGGGATATTGTTAAAAAAGATGGAATTTCCAAATCAATTATTGAAGAACTTCAAGATAGTCCATCTCTCACAGACACCTATCGAAGTAGGCATGAAGATGCTCAAGAAGAAGATCACATTGAGCTATAATCCTGGTCCTCCAATATTCCAGCTTGATCTAAAGAAACTTAAAAAAGTGCTGATGAGATGCAAATACATATTTGTGAACGAATCAGAATTCAGCTATATGACAAAGAATGGGATAACTGTTGGTAAACTCATAGACGCGATGCCTGATCGTGTCATCATAGTGACTCGTGGCGACCATGGTTCAGAAGCTTATTCTGATGATGGGGTAACAGCAGTAAAAGGCATCAAGACAAAATATGTCGAGACGAACGGAGCAGGCGATGCTTTGATCGCAGGTTTCTTCAAAGGCCTTATGGAAGGAAAGGACATCAGGACCAGTCTCGAATATGGAAATACCGTCTCTTCTTTTGTGATCGAGAAGATCGGCTGCCAGACCAATCATCCGACATATGAACAGATGAAAAGAAGATGGAAGAAATCATATGGAAAATGACCATTTTTCTTACAATACTTGAGACGTTATTTCATAAGACTGGATCATTTATCTGCAAGTCTGTGATATCCATCAAAACCAAGCTCGAAATATCCTTCGCCAAGCCCCTGGGTCAAATAGCAGCTGTTATATCCCTCATCATTGCCTGGCAGCCCACCCTTGCTTGAATAGCATCGTGTCGTGACAAGAGAGAACGATGGCCCATCAATGCTTCCATCGCTCAGCCGCAGATCATTCTTTTCATAATAATCGATAGCATCAAGTATCCGATCATAGAGAGCAGTCGCATCTTCCATCGAATCAAACCTGATGTTGACGGCCTTTAGATTACCGATCGGTGTTATCTGGTCTGCATCTTTTCTATAGAAACCAGAACCGATGCCAGACAAGTCAAATTCTAGTTCATAGAATTTTTGGCTATTCTCAAGTACATATCTCAATTTTATGGAGTTAAGAGAATTCGATCCAAGCGAATCTGTGCCAAAATATTCATTCATCCTAAGGTTGCTCAGATCTACTTGCTGATCCTGACCAGTATTGGCAGATGGTTTAGTGCCCGTTGTCTTTATTATGGCTGCATTGATCTCTGGCTCTTTTGCCTCTGCTGCCTTGTCATCGACCAGACCAAAGGGCCCATCAACTATAGGTTCTTGTGCAACGGTATCTATTTGATTATCCCCTATCCCAAAAAGCTCTTTTACTGAGAAGCCATATACAGATACAATGAGGATTGTGGTCGCTATAACAAACCCAATAACAAATCTCCAATCAAGTTTCAAGTTAGATACCCCTTTGTTACGTAGACAATATGAAGAGTCATTTAAATATATTATGGGTCTTTTAAGCATTATCTCCTGACGGGGGAGAATCTTATCTCGGAATTTTCAATTTGATGGAATTATATCTTCACAATATGCCAAAAGAAAGGTTTATATCTGATTATTCAATGAGATATATCAATGATCGGCCGAAATATCTTCATCCTGATATTCTTCCTGATCGGTATCGGAGCAGTCTATAACTTGTATTTGGATGATATTCTCGAAAAGATCAACAAAGAGACAGAGATGGTCTTTGTCGAAGGCAACCATACTCTTCGTGGTCCTGAGCAGAAAGGGCTCTTTGGCATGGATTCAATAATGGATCGACAAATGGGTAGTATGAAATATACAATAAAACCTGTCGCGTCATATGCTTTGGAAGGGATCATTGTGACGAAAACAAAATACAGCGACAGATGGGCCTGGCTGGCGCCATATGATCTGGGCATCGCATGGGGAAAAATAACTGAGAAGAACCACAGCAAGAATATCAGATATACAACACCATACAGAGCCACATATTTCACTTATTCAGGCGGACCGCTTTCAGTAAAAGAGATATTTACGATGGCATCGAACAACCACATCATCGCAGCGAACATCACAATCGAGAGACAGGTAGCTGCCCTGAAAGTGGGAGATGTGATATTGCTGAAGGGATATCTTGTAGATGTCGATGGCAAAGCAGACAATAGCGCATATAGATATTGGCATACTTCGCTAAGAAGAGATGATCAAGGCGATGGCGCATGTGAGGTGTTCTATGTCGAGAGTGTTGAGATGATAAAGTATTGACGAAACTGGTTTTGTTAAAGAAATTTTAGGTTTGATTATTTTTATATATCAAGAACAGATCGTCTTTGATTTGAGATATTACGTGTTGATATAGAAAGACAATCCCAAGATCATTACTCGTTTGGATGAGAGAGCCGATACATTACAAAAAGTATATATACCCTAAATTCTCCACTTTAAAGCCATGGCAGACAAAAATCTACTCGGAATCACAGTCAAGAAATCAGAGAACACATCAGAATGGTACACACAAGTGATACAGAAAGCTGAATTGATAGAATACACTGACGTATCTGGTTGTATCGTCTTTAGGCCAGGGTCTTATGAGATCTGGGAGAAGCTCCAACAGTATCTTGACTCGCGATTCAGCGAGCTTGGTGTCAGAAATGCATATTTCCCTTTGTTCATCCCCGAATCCTATCTACAGAAAGAGACAGATCATGTGGAAGGATTCACCCCTGAAGTCGCCTGGGTCACCCATACCGGCACCTCAAAATTAGCTGAGAGATTGGCTGTGAGACCGACATCTGAGACGATCATGTATCCCTCTTACGCCAAATGGATAAAGAGCCATAGAGACTTGCCATTGCTGCTCAACCAATGGTGCAATGTAGTCAGATGGGAATTCAAGCACCCAGTCCCTTTCCTAAGAACACGGGAATTCCTATGGCAGGAGGGTCATACTGCTCATGCGACAAAAGAAGGCGCAGACAAAGAGGTCCGCAGGATATTGGACATATATGCCGATACTTTTGAGAAATTGGTCGCTGTGCCTGTCCTGAAAGGGATAAAATCTGAGAAAGAGAAATTCGCGGGCGCAGATTACACCACATCGCTTGAATGTTTCCTGCCAAACGGAAAAGCCATCCAGGGCTGCACTTCGCATGCTCTTGGTCAGAATTTCGCAAAAGTGTTCGATATCAAATATCTTGATGAGAATTCTGAATGGAAATATGTGTGGCAGAACAGCTGGGGATTCACGACAAGGACAATCGGCATAATGATACTTGTGCATAGCGATGACAAAGGTCTTGTGATCCCTCCAAAGCTTGT
>PCVE01000058.1 GCA_002762705.1 Candidatus Woesearchaeota archaeon CG11_big_fil_rev_8_21_14_0_20_43_8
AATACCATCGAGACTTTACGACAAAAAGCAACTAACATCGGTGAAGTGCCGATTCTTGACAGTGATGATAAAAAATATTATGTTCCCTTTGCTGAGAATCTATCTACTAAAGAGAAAGGAAGACTTAGGGGAAAGATATTCAATTCAGAACAACCAAAGATGACTGCGGCAGAGGAAAAAGTCGTCGATATTCTTGAAAATGGCTATACTTATACCTTGGATGATCTATCCAAACGATTGAAACTGACTGAATCTTCAATCAAAGGCAGGATACAGAGCCTTCGTAAGAAAGGAGCGAATATTGAAGAAGCTGTTGAATCCGGGATAACTAGTTATAGTGTCCCAACACTTACTTTGCCAGAGCTTATATTGCAGGCTGGTGGCTATGAGCCGATAAAGACATCATTGCTTGAGCCGCTTGTCATCAAGGTCAAGGACCAGAATCATCCCAAAGTGGGGTTTAATAACACGATGAATCTTGGCGGTGCTGATAACCCATATATGATAAAGAACTTTTTAAGATTCTCAAAGTACGACAATGTAGATGCGATTGTGCTTACTGGAAATTTGTTGAAGATAAATCTCAAGAAATCTTCTATGTTCATCGATGAGTTCGCAAGACTTTCGAGCGTTGAATCTGATTTTAAAAGAGTGAAGTATCCAGCAAAAGTGGTGTCTGAAGGCAAGGCGCCAGCAAAGATGGAAAGAGAAGGAAAACCAAGGTTCATGACTCTTAGAGAGAATCTTGAAAACTTGGTCGAAAATAATCTGCGTGATGTTTTTGTAGACGCGAATGATGACCCGATCTATAATGGTCCAGTTTACATTTTTTTTGGCGATACTGAAGAGAAATTAGTCCGTAGATTGACAAATGATGCTCTAAAACGTTCTCTAGAGATTGAAAGAGAAGATATTGCCAAGAAAATAAAGGATCTGAAAAGTAATCTTGGCAAGAAGAAGAAAGAGACAAAAGAAATGGTGTCTGCGATGTTTAAGGATATGGAAATAAATCCAACGCATCTGCACCCAGATGAGAAACAGGAATACATAAATGAACATCTTGGTACTGACGAAGATGATTCAAGATATGCAAGGACCATAAAGAACATCGAATCGCTTGAACAGACGATAAAAGACATGGAAAAGTTCAAGAAACGCAGACTTTCAAGGGAGAATCTGAACAATGATCCTGGGTATGTCAAGAAAGTGAATGCTGCGATGACAAGCGTTGTCATCGACATGTTAGAATCAGCGATTCCTAATTCAAAAGTAATCGGTACTGGCGATGGGTATATCAAGCTTGGTGATAAAGTGATCCAGATAATGCATGACGCAAGGAAGAACTGCGAAGCGCCATCTGACACAATCATGAATTATGTGCTTCTTGACGCTCAAAATAGGACATCTGCTGGTGAAGATTTCCCAAATGCTGTCGTATGCGGTGGGCTTTCGACAACACACACTATGTTGCCATATGCAAATATCGACGAGAACGGAAGCAATACTGTTAACCTATTCACGCTTCCGACATGTCTGAACAGCAACAAGCTTGAAGAGATCGCAAGAAATCAGGTAAGGACCAAAGATTCTGATACAAAATTGGCATCGAAGATGGATTTCACCACTGCGGCTGTGACTATTGAATATGTGGGTGGGATAATCAAGGAAAAAATCCTTCTTGAAGCGTTTCTGACAAATGAGACTGTTTTCGGTGATCCATCTGAT
Source organism: Candidatus Woesearchaeota archaeon CG11_big_fil_rev_8_21_14_0_20_43_8 (assembly GCA_002762705.1). Taxonomy (GTDB): domain Archaea; phylum Nanobdellota; class Nanobdellia; order Woesearchaeales; family CG08-08-20-14; genus CG08-08-20-14. The sequence continues at coordinate 1,726 of PCVE01000058.1, forward strand.
ATATCATTCTCTCCATTGCTTTATGGTGCGAGCTATTCAGATCTTCATATTGGAAGCAAGTATGCTTCTTTGATGAAAGATGGAAAAGTGATCAGATATTTATTTGATGTGATGCAGGAATTCCTTTTAGCGAATGATCTTCCTCTTGTCAGGATCAATGACCTTGGTGACCAGATCCAGGCAAAGAACTATGAGACTGAGACTGAAAGACATCCGGATTTTTTGGAGCCATTCCAATTGGAACAAAGAAAAGCCATGTTGAAACAGACTATCAAATCCAAGACTAAACTAATAGAAGAACTTGAAAATCTCGTTACAGTGAATACTATACGTTCAGGATTGATCGCTCCCCAACAGCAGGAGTATGAATTTATGAATCTTATCAACTATAGATTGTTGAATTCAATCATCGCCCGTAATAGAAAATTAGGGTTGTATGGTCCAGCGATCTGTCTGACTGGTGGCAACCATGAAGAGCATACTTTCCACGGGTTGCATATACCTGTCCTTGATTTCCAAAGAGAGATGATGATCAAGACCGGAGCATCTGATCGTGAGATCAAGACAAATGTTTTAGGAAAGAACACGATAATCGAAGGGCTCTATGGTCTTACAAAAAATCCAGAGATGTCTGAAAAAGAAGCCATGGAATCAAATGATGGTTATTTATATGCAGAATATCATCGGCATTCACAAGGCACATCAAAAAATAAGGATTCTATGAAGACTATGCGAGATGCTTATACCAAGCGAGGCCGTACTTTCTTCGCGACGAAAGGAAGGACCACCATAAACTATAAAGGGCATGATCACAAAGGAGGCTTTTCTGTGTCGAAGAACGCTATCCACGTAGGAGTTCCGTGCGCTCAAGATAGGAATGAATTCGGAGAACAAAGAGATTTCCCTGGTGCGATTCAAGGATTTCATATACTTGGTGTTCCCGCACACGGCCCGGCATACGGACCGATTGTCTCAAGTTTTGTCTACAAAGAAAATCTTGAGGAATGGGTCAGCAAGAAGAAAGAGAAAATAGATAAGAAAGGGCTTTGCGATTATTCAATCACATACGATGACGATTAAAGTTTCAGGATCTTTCCAAGCAGTGGCTTCTTAAGTTCTATCGCAGCATATCTGCAGATCTCATGGCAGCAGTAGCACTTTATGCACTTGTCTCTGTCGATATGTGATCTCTTTTCTACCATCGTGATGGCTTTTGCCGGACATATCTTCTCGCAGTCTGCGCAGCCGATACAATTATCCTTGATGATCGGCCTTGCGGTGAGGCGGTTATTCATCCACTTGATAAATGCATTCGGAGAATCTTCTGTCAACTTTCTTTTTGTTTCATGGAAATCAAATCTTTTTTTCAGAGTTATCTTGTCACCGATGACTTCTGTCTTTTTATCATAAATATACCCTTTCTCTTTCGCGATCGCATTGGTAGGCACTTTGTATGGATCTATCCCAAGCACATTGCATAGTTCGATATCCATCGCGATGCAATCTGTTCCTGCCATCAGGAACCCTAACTCGACAGGTATCCCGTGCCCAGGTCCGCCTTTGCCTTCCATTCCGAGTATGCCATCGATTATCGTCAGGTCTGGTTTGACGCAATTATACAAGTCCAATAACATTGTCGAGAATTCATGTCGTCCGGGAAATTTCACATGGTACTGCCCTTTTCTGAGTCCGACGACGCAGCCAAAGTTGTTCTTTACTGCGCAGGTCATCGATGTAAGTCCATGTGTCTTCACTTTCGGTAGATTGATGATCACATCTGCTTTTGTGACTTCTTCTGCGTGCGGGAAAGTCTTTATGAATTTTCCTTCTAAGTGTTTTGTGTCTATTGCTTTTTCAAAGCTTGTGAATTCTAATTTATTTTTCTTGCAGATATCCAGTAGACCATTAGATTTCGCGACATATCTCGCCATCTTGATTCCTGGAGAATCACCGACGATCACTTTTCCACCTGCTTTTCTTACGACTTTTGCGACTGCAAGCACAACATTTGGATGTGTCGTCCTTGCGTGTTCTGGTTTTCCTGGCATCAGGAGGTTTGGTTTGAGGAGCACTTTATCTCCTTTCTTGATGTACTTTTTCACACCGCCTAGTTTCTTGAATATGTCTTCGATCGCTTTGTCTAACTCTTTCTGGTTATATGTCTCGCATCTCTTGATCATTATTTTGGTCATTGTAAGGCCACCTAAGTCTTGTGTCTATATATAGATTGCCACATGATGTGTGTATTCCCGTATGTCGTGACGGGCATTGTAGAATCTTGCATTTCCACTCGTCTATTGACGAGTGGTGGTCGTTTTCGATTGGCAGTCGTGTTTTGATGATTTAAGCAGGATCATTTTCATACCCACACTTGGCAGAGTCCCGACCGCTAAGCGGTCCGGACACTGTCTGCCCCTGCTATTTTTGATTCATCATACATCTATGTTCTTTCAGGTGGGGCCAGGAAGCGCACGCTGACTAAAGAGTTGAGTCAGGGTGCCCAGTTAAAAGATGAGATTTATCTCCATAGCTCTGCTAACGATAAAAATTATATACTAAATGTCATATACTGTGTTCTTGCATACGGCAGTGATCAAGCGGTACGATTCCACCCTCCCAAGGTGGCTGCCCGGGTTCGAATCCCGGCTGCCGTATATTTTCTTTTCTCGCAGTTGTAATAGACTAATTGCGATCAATGCGATTATCAAGCTGGGATAAGGAACGTTTCAGTGAGTGCATCCCGGCTGCCGTATCTTTTTTGGTAACAATATCAATTAGACAAAAATCTATACCGTTAAAATTCACTCAGCACTGCGCTTTCGACAGCATCTTTCACAGACGCATCTGTATCGAATCTCTCTTCATTTTCGAGGATCAGGCCTTTGTTTGCGTGCAGCTCCGGATGCTTTGGCAGAAAATATGAGCAGCAGTCGCCATATGGCTGCTCAGAGATATCATGTGTGCCGATCTCACGCGATATCGCCATTATCTCTTTTTTGTGCAGGCCGATCAATGGCGTGAATATGTTTGTGTCGATCCCAGAATATGTCGCTTCAAGATTGTCGAGTGTCTGCGATGCGACCTGAGACAGACTGTCACCGACAACTAAAAATCTTGCTTTTTCGATCTTCGCGATTGCGCTTGATATTTTTAGCATGAACCTGCGATAGATAAGCATCCTCTGCTCAGAATGGACATTCATGATTATCTCTTTTTGCAATCTCTCAAACGGGATAATATACAGTTTTGTCTTGATCTGATATTTTGACAATTGCTTTGCAAGATCGATTATCTTGTTCTTCACAGAGCAGGACTCCTGATTCTTATTGTTGAAATGAACAAATATCACTTCGCAGCCGCGCTTCATCATCATGTAAGCAGCGACAGGACTGTCGAATCCGCCAGACAACATGCAGACGACTTTCTGTCTTTGGTCAGTCGGAAGTCCACCTACACCAGGCACCTGTTCAAGAGAGACATATACGTGTTTCAATGATATCTCTACTTTCACTGTGATATCGGCGCCTTTCATCTTCACTTTTTTATCATATT
>PCVE01000075.1 GCA_002762705.1 Candidatus Woesearchaeota archaeon CG11_big_fil_rev_8_21_14_0_20_43_8
CATCGAAACTGTTTCCAGGGATACTGTTGAAATTAGGATTATCAAGCAGCTTCCCGATATTGCCCTTGACTTCAGCAGGAGAAAGAACACTGATCTGGGATGCATCGAGTTTTGTGTAATCGATATCATCACCAGATGCTGGCACACTTGCCAGGATGAAAAATATCAGAAACAAAGATATGATGATTAATTTTATTTCCATAAATATCAGTCGTCTATTTTGATATGACGAAAAGATACTTGTATATCTTGCCGCCGAGTGAGGACTTGTAGTCTTCCAGCACGATCACATGCTGCCCGTCTTTCTCAGTCAGTATCGTCGAATTCATATCAAGGTTCCCAAGATATGTCAGATCGATATATCCAGGGTTCAAGGTCATCCTATCTGCGAGAATATCTGTCACATCGATGAATTCTTTGATCCGGACATTGAACCTTGCCTGGAAGCTCTCAAGCTGAACAGTATGATCTCCGGTCTTCACAGACATAGGACAATCGACAATCACAATAGTATCTGTCTTGCCAAAGACAGCATCTGCTTTTATGTTTCTTGGCTTGATATCGATCTCTTTATCATTGAAACCAGAGAAATCACTGAGACATGCAGGGAGTTCCTTCTTCACATACAGACCGATCTCTTTTTTGATCGCATCTGAGGTCATGGCTGTCTTCTTCCCATCTTTGAAGATATATCCAATATTTCCATAAGGAGTGTCCAATGTCTCCAACGGAGCATTGATTGTATATCCCCCCTGCCTGCCTACGATGAAGAGGGCTTTCTCTCCGACGGTCTGCACACATGAATTGACAAAAGCTCTAAGGGAATCGACATCATCTACCTCAAACGATAGAGGTCTTGCGACCAGATTCTTCGAGAACATCATCAAGAAAAAGAATACAGCAAGTATTATGACACCAAAGATGACATAGAAAGATACACTCTGGCCTCTTTTTTTCAAGATATAAAGCATAGGATTATCTTTGGAATATTCCTTAATAAAGCTTTGCCACGCCAAGGTCTGTGATGACACAATTCATACGTACATCGTGGGCTTCTGAAGGCACCTTCTGGACCTTCTGGAAGTAATAAGCGAGCCCAACTATAGAATCCACCTCATGCGCATGCAGGAACCTGTCAAAGTCTCCTCCACCCTGACCAATCCGATTCAGGAAGCCATCAAATGCCACCAAAGGAATTATCGCAAGATCGATACTGCCATCATACACATCAGTACCTGCTGGTTCAGGTATGTCATATTTTCCAGGAGAAAGCATATCGAGGGAAGTTATCATGCATGCGACCATGCCGCAATCATCGCACCTTGGGACAAGGACAGTCTTGCCTTCATCAAGCATCTTCTGGATAAGCTCTCTTGTCTCGACCTCATTCTTTGTCGCAACATAGCAGAGCACTCGTCTAGCTCTTTTGTAGCAAGGAAGCTCTCTTAGATTCTCTGATATGATATTGCTACGCTCCAATGTCTCTTCTTTTGGCATCATCTTCCTTTTTTTTAAGATACTTTTCCGAATCTCTGATTTGATATCATATGCTCGCTGGCTAAGAGACATTATCCAACATCCAGTATTTATCACAACAACTGGCTTGAAATGGAATTTCTGTGTCTTTTTCAAAGGATATGAGAATCTGAGCACCCCTTCTATCTCAAAATGATGGTCCCTTGCCATAGCCTCGACAAAAATGGATGTTGAAAGTTTATGGAATGAATACACTTTTTGTCCTATGTCAAAAGCCTTCTCAAGGAACCCTTTGTCAGCATGGATACGTTTCGTGCCGAATGGAGGATTCTGTATGACAAGATCCACTTTCTCAGAGAACGCTTTCACATCAGTATGCACGATTACATAACGCTTCTTATCAAAGATATGCTTTTCAAGATTCTCTCGAAGGACATCTATCGCGGCGAAATCCAGCTCGACAAAGAATACCTTGTCCGCGCCGAGCAGAAGAGCCCCGATCCCGAGGATGCCAGTACCAGAGCCAAGGTCGGCCACTGTCTTTCCATCGATATCGCCATGCATATATGCCTGCCAGAGCACATCTGCTGCGATGTTCGGGGGAGTGACATATTGTTCTTCCTTGGCTTTTGGATCAACAAAACCTTTCAGTTTCGAAAGCAATATCTCAAGCTCATTACGTGACCGCACCATAAGTTATTCCAGGATGCAACTCATGTTTAAATGTTATCATTTTTGCTGACTTTCAGCAGGTCCCAAAAATCGCTTCCGTGATAGTCAATCATCCTTCTTTCAAGCATCTGGCATGGATTCAGCCCTCTCTTGAGACCATGACGTTCAACAAATCTGAGCAGTCCGTCTCTGTCATCAGACATCAATCTGTATATCGAGGCATCACCATAATATTCAAGCTCGCCATAGATGCCAAAACGCTCATCCCACGCAGTAAATAATCCCAACGGTAATTCCATGGCCATCAGGTTCGGACTGAGCTCAGTCGGCATCCAGGATGTGAATTCGTATTGGCTTATATTCTCTGAGTACAGACTTGTGTCCACACCAAGCGGAAACTTCAGCCACGAATACACTTCAGAAAGCTCGCTGTTCTCTATCGGAAAAGGGATCTCTATTGTCTGCCTTGCTTCGATGCCATCAGCGACTGCCCAGACACGTTCAGCAGAAAGCTTATTATTCTTCACGCGAAGATCTGCCTGCGTAGCTATGGCGGAGAAGATCATGGTATCTATCCGTTCATCCACAAAATTCCATTCGAGCCCAGGTATCTTGTCTGTGGCGGCGAAATAGGTCCATTCTGAATTCTCTGGTACCGGACAGTCTGCATATAGGCCTGTGATTATCCTTTCCATCCCATCGCGTTTTATTATTTTCGCGGTCTGCTTCGGCACCATAGGTTCCCAGGCCTCGCCTCTCGCTATCTTCTCGCGGATGAATGTCGCGCTGAACTGATAATCCCGCTCGAATGGCCGGATCTCTTTTCCAAGCTCACGGAACACCTTCGCTGTCGTCTCCCTGTTGCAATAGAAGACATCGAAGTCAGGCGCTTCTGCCATGAACTTATCACGCCATCGATAGATTGTAGATGGATCCCTTATCGGCAATATATCATCGATATGGAATATATGCACCGGTTTGTTTATCTCATCTGCCAAAGTCTTTAGGACCATCTCTTTTCTCTGCTCTCTTGTGAACGGATTCTCAAGAGGCGTCCTATCAGGATTAGGGTTGTTGTAGTTCCATTGCCCGCAGCCGATATGGATCACGATCTCGTCGATGTCTGGCTGGGATGCGATGTATTTGACGACATCGCGATGTCCGATATGGAACGGTTGGAATTTTCCTATGTATAACGCCCTTTTCATTTTGTCACCTTCAAGACCCACTCACATGTTGGTCTCTTATTTGGATTATTCTCAAGCATCGAGAAGACCAGATCAGACAGATCCTTGTCGACTTCACGATTGAATGGCCTGGGCTGCCGAAACATATTTGCCAGGCAATAGTTCATCAGGAGATCTGTACGCTCTTCAGAACAGACTCTTGTCGCGAAAGGATGTTCGCCAGATATCAGACCATATGCAAGCACACCTAGCTGGAATATCTCGCTCTGATATGTCGAACAAAAATATTCTCCCAGTTCAGGGGGCATGCATTCAGCAGTGGATAATGATGATCTGCATTTTCCGGTCTTGTCTGTTTCCTGCGCGATGCCGAAGTCGAAGAGAGAGACGTTTCCGTTCTCAAGCATCATGTTCTCTGCTTTTATGTCTTTATGGAGAACGCCTTGTCCCTTCAGGTAACACAAGATATCTGCGGTCTGGTGGATGACATCTTTTATCTGGACATCGTCCAATGGATATCTGCTGCGAACAAGATCGGACAAGTGGGTACCGCCTGCGTATTCCCACATTATGAATTCTATGCCGCCGCGTGTTGAGCAGTCGATTAATTTTGGTATCGCTGGATGATCCAGCCTCGCAAGTATCCTGTCTTCCCTGCAATATCCGTCCGCTTTAGAGAAATCATGATACAGATGGAGATTCTCTTTCAGTGTGTATTGCTTTTTGCCATCTGTCACAAGGAACACATGGCTCATCTCAGGAAAAGTTGTGTCAGTGTCGCCCTCGCGCTGACTCATGAGAAACATGAGCCCTCTTGAATCACAGTGATCCATCGCGACGTGCCTGACCCCATCACGTGGAGCATCATGTTTCTGCTTATATCTTCGCTCGACTTCATCGATAAGCCGCCTATCTTTGCTGAAGCTAAGAAGCAACTTCTGCTTGATATAGTTCTCGTTTCCCTTGAGCAGCATATCTTCGACAACCTCATCAAGCTTATCTTCCTTCCAGCCATTACGGTCAAGTATAGCACGTAAAGTGGAGCCATCGATGAAGTATTCATCCTTGCCAGACATGATATCGAACTCGCGATAGAGCGGGATGTTCGGTATCGCTCTCTTTGTGAGATAGTCAGACATCACGACTGGATCTGCGGTTATGCCTTCTGATTCTATCATCTCGATCGCTGGATAGCATCCGAAATAGATAGAATTGTCAAGACACTGCTTTATGTGCGGGACAGAACCGGACCTTATGAACATCTCCGCGGCATCCTCAAACATCAGCATGATAGAGAAAGCATGGCCTGCAAGAATGTATGCCTCACTAGTATCATCTTTTTCTGCGAATTCTCTGTGATGATGCGGACCTACAGACATTATGACTCTCTCTTCATTGCAGCAGAAATCATCAAAGCGATCCAATGTATCTTCCATAAGTGTGCCTCCTGCAAAAATATTTATATGTGCCTGGCTTATTCAATCTTGACACTATATAACACAGTAAGTATATACACAGTGATCGATATGGATCCGGCAGACGCATGGGAACAGGTGAAAGAGAAGACGCTTATCAGGCCTTACTTCGAGAGAATATATCGAGAGAGACACAATGATTCTATAGAATGCAGGCTTGTCATCTCAGCGTTCTGTTCAGACAGATGGCTGCTCAATGTGACTGACATGTATAAATGGCTCACCCAGGCATTATATGGTCCCGGGAGATGCAGGTATACTACCAGGAAGAACATAGAAAGAAGCATCGAGAGGGGATGTTCGCTCGATATCGTTGACCGCCGCATGGAACTGGATTACATGAGCGATCTTGGAAGGACATATTGCAGGGTGCATCTGGACAGGATAATCCCAAAGATCTGCCATGGAAAAAGATCTGATGAGCTCTTTGAAAGTCTAGCTGATGTCCTTGTGTCGTCTGCAAAGGTCGATGAAGAACCCCCATATCCTGGCCTTTCTCTTGGATCATTTCTGTGTCCTGTGATGTCTGTCCTGCCAAACGAGCACCAACACCTATTGAGATCCGCGAAGCTGCCTGACGTATTTGAGCATTCTATGCAGTACAAAGCTCTTT
>PCVE01000064.1 GCA_002762705.1 Candidatus Woesearchaeota archaeon CG11_big_fil_rev_8_21_14_0_20_43_8
AAACATTTTCTAACAAAATATATATACCTCGTATTCTGACCTTTTTTGCATGACATATAATCTGGAATTCAAGCCGGCATTCATCGAAAGATATTCAGCCCTGACTGATTTTGATGTATTCAAGGAATATTCATTGAAATACCTCAGAAAATCAATCCGGGTGAATACCTTGAAGACCTCTGTGAAAGAGATAGTATCAAGGTTAGAAGGTTCAGTGGAATTGGATCCGATTCCCTGGTGCAAAGAAGGATTCTGGGTGAAGAGCGAAAGAAGGGATTTCGGTAACATGATAGAGCATCTTCTGGGATATTTCTATATCCAGGAAGCAGCATCCATGATCCCGCCTGTGGTCCTTGCGCCGAAGGAAGATGACATGATACTTGACATGTGCGCAAGTCCTGGTTCTAAGACGACGCAGATAGCTCAATACCTGAAGAACACAGGACTATTGATCGCAAATGATGTGACTGCGGATCGATTGAAAGCGCTTGGTTTCAATCTCCAACGTATGGGAATCTCAAATACAATTGTCACCATGATGCCAGGTAGGTTGTTCAAGGGGTTTGAATTCGATAGGATACTTGTCGATGCTCCATGTTCAGGGATAGGGACGATAAGAAAATCATTTAAGACGATCCAGATGTGGAATCCGAACGCAGTCAGAAGGCTCTCAGGGACACAGAAGCAATTGGCATGCACTGCATTTGATAACCTCAAAGATGGCGGGACGATGGTCTATTCGACTTGCACGACAGAGCCAGAAGAGAACGAGGGTGTCATGGATTATATCTTGAGCAAATACGAAAATGCAAAGCTGCAGAAGATAGACCTTGACATCAAACGATCTGATCCTGTCACTGAATTCAATGGCAATACATATACTTCAGAAGTGAAGAAATGTGTACGCATCTGGCCACAGGACAATGATACCGAAGGCTTCTTCATAGCGAAGATCAAGAAGGGGTAACATGAAAGAAGCGATAGCGAAGATTGTCTCTGAAATCAGGTCTTCAATGGATGGTGCGAAAGACGATATGATGATCTGTTCTGTCAAGAACTATAAGTCAATCCTATTCTCAGAAGAGAATTTCCATGCCATCAGGAGCAATTCTGGAAAAGATATCATTTTTATCGACGGTGGCAATATGGAAGTGCTCGGATCACCATCCTTCTCTGTACAGTTTATTCGGATATATGGATCGATATATTCAGAAGGAAAAAAGATCGATTCGATAAGAGCTGAATTCTTCCTGACGATAAGATCCATGCAAGAAAAAGATCATCTGAGATATGTCACTTCCGTAACGAAGATAAATGATGAGGTGGGACTTTCTGCTTGTTTTGATGGTCTTATCTTCGATCCATTCCACATGGGATCTGAACGCAGCCCGGTCCGTGCAGACATAAAGGCAGTCGGTGATGCGGTGAGACGTTTTTCAGAGCTTAGGCTTGCAAATATATCTGTCGCAAAAATATCAACTGGCGGGATGATCCTCATTGATGGCACATTGCAGAGCACTTATCTTGGTGAAAGCGACATACTCTCAGAATTGCGGTTATCAGCCACGAAAAAAGGTGTGATGTTATGTGCTCTTGCAAAGACGACAAGGATGCTGACCAAGTCAGGATGGAGCGCAGCAGCCATGCTCTCAGAAAAGAAAGATGGCGCATGGTTCTATCATCCTGTCGTAAAGGCAGTGACAGATATGCCGGAGATATCTTTTGCGCGTCTGCATGAACAATCGAGATATGTATTTCGTATAGAGACGATAAGACCAAATGATATGACTTCAATCATGGATGTGCTCTCTTATTATTCAAGTGATCCAGCGTTCCCAGGTTATCCATATGGTTTGATAGAAGCAGATAGGTTCGCACGTGTGTCGAAGCAGGAGACTGAGCAGATGAAGATCCGTTTCATGATGCAATCGGACAAGAGATTACAATCAGAATTGAACGCATTGAATGCCCATTCTATCCTCGACAATATGGGATAATTATGGTGGAAGAAATTGTCCGTCTTCATCGGTCTCTTCAATGATATCTGTCACTTCATCTATCGGTTCTTCAACAGCTTTGGCAGGTTCATCAAGCGTAGATATGATGAGCGGCTCTACGCTCTCAAGATCCTCAATTATCCATATCTTGTTCTGGATAAATGTCTTCAACGTTTTCAGATCATCTGTTTCAACGAGGCAGACCAGATCATAACGGCCAAAGACCTCATGCACTTCCAGAAATTCATTATGCTTCTTGAGTTTGTCATGAGCAATCCTGTTCTTGCCATGTTTTGTCCTGATAAGCAGATATGTCAGCATGATTAGTTCGTTGCTTGGAATGATATAAATAGTTTTTGAAAAGGCCGAAGCATGAAATTCTTTGATTTCTGACACGAACATATATAAATATCAATTCCTAAAAATCTGATTAGATGGCAATATTGATCGGAAAACGACAGACAGAAGACCTGAAAAGATTCAGGCAGATACTGAAGGTTTTTTTCAAGCAAGGATTTGAGATATACATCGAAAGACTCGATCTCAAGCATAAGATACCAATATACAAACGCATGATCAAGCTCGATGAGCCAGAAAAGCATCTCACAAAGCCAGAAAGATTCAGGAAAGCCTTCGAAGAGCTTGGCGGCGCTTTCATCAAATTCGGACAATTGCTATCTTTACGACCTGACCTTGTGCCGATCGAATATTGCGAAGAGTTCAAGAAATTGCAGGACAACGTACCTCCTGTCCCTTATCAAGATATAATCCAGGTTATCGAATCTGATCTTGGAAAGCCAATTAAAAATGTCTTTCGTTCATTCAGTGAGAAACCGATAGCTGGCGCATCGATTGGCCAGGTACATTCGGCTGTCTTGAAAACCGGAGAGAAAGTAGTCGTGAAGATCAAAAGACCGAACATCGATCATGTCTTTTTGACTGATATCGATATACTTCATTATTCTGCGAGACTTATCGAGAAAAAATTCAAGCTTGATCTTATCAAACCAGTCGAGATAGTCAATGAATTCAAACGTTACACGCACGATGAACTTGATTTTCGTAATGAGGCGAAGAACATCGAACGGTTCGCAAGCCATTTCCGTGATGATAAGCATGTGACTGTGCCGAAAGTATATCATGATTTCGTGACCGACAATGTGCTTGTCATGGAGCATATAGACGGTATCAGGATAAGCAATCAAAAAGAGCTTGCAAAAGCGCATTATAACAAGAAACAAGTGCTTCAGGTACTTGTCGATTCTATTTTCCGACAGCTTTTCACATATGGGATCTTTCATGCTGACCCTCATCCGGGGAATATACTTGTCCTTGGAAGCAGCAAGATAGCGTTCCTTGATTTTGGTATAATGGGTCATCTCACTGAGAGCATGCGTGAGAAGATGACAATGCTTTTCATATCCTTCTTAGAAGGAGATATAAATGGGGTAGCTGATGGTATAATCGATCTTGGCATGACTGATTCGAAGGATTTCAACAAAGAATTATTCAAGCAGGATGTGATGGACAGGCTGTCTAGATATTATGATATCTCACTTTCAGATTTCAAGCTTGGTGATGCATTCACGACAGTAGTCAATGTGGCGAGGGAGAATGGACTCAGTCTTCCATCGAACCTTGTGTTGCTTCTAAAAGCACTTGTGACGCTCGAAGGTCTTGGTGAGATGCTGTATCCGCGTTTCAATCTAGTGCAATACGCAAAACCAGTGATCAAAGAGTTCATACGAAAAGAGATGAGCATCGATTCTATGAAATCGAATCTGATAAAGAAAGCAAAACGTATCAGGCATCTTGTGAGTGTGCTTCCTGAACAGACCCTTAATTTTCTCAACAAACTGAACCGCGGAGAATTCAAAGTCGAGTTTGAGCATAAAGACCTTGAGAGCTTGATATATCAAATGGAAAGGACATCGAACAAGATTGTCCTTGGTGTCCTTGTGTCGGCTCTGATAATCGGATCCGGTCTTGCGTTGGATCTCAAAGTGAGGACTATCTATGGGATTCCATATCCTTCATTCATCGGTTTCTTCTGCGCAGCAGTTTTCGGTCTTTCATTATTTCGCCAGATGCTTCGAAGATAAGCTAGGTGATAGGACCGCAACCTATAAATATAGTATTATCTCAAGAAAGATTATTAATGTGATAAAAGAGGTGTTGATAGATGCTTGATGTATTCAAAAAAGGTGTTAAGCTCGGTCTTGGACTGACATTATTGACAAAAGATAAGCTTGAAAAAGCAGTGGTTGAGATCGGAAAGAAAGGCAGTGTCTCTAATAAAAAAGTGAAACAGACTGTCGCTACTCTTGTGAAAGATATAAAAAAAGAACAGAAGAAACTTGAGACATTGATCGATGCTGAGACAAAGAGACGATTGAAAGAATTAGGCATCGTCTCAAAGAAAGAAGCACAGATATTTCTAAATAAGATGAAGGCCATCGAAGGTTCTCTTGAAAAAAAAGCGAGGACAAAAGGCAATTCTGTGAAACGTAGGGTGAACAAAGCGACGTCCGCAGCAAGGAAAAAAGCGGTATGTGCGACAAAGAAAGGCCTCAACAAAAGCCTCTGTATCGCTGCTGCGAAGCTTTCAAAATAAATGGATGATAATAAATAAATTGTGTTTTTTTAGGAAAAGAGATGTTATCATAGATGAAGTCAGCCTTGTAATGATCCTTGTCTATAAGCTTCTCAATAGGAAGGTGCTTGCAGAAGATCCGATAAGCGTTATATTCATATTCACGATAGTCGGCATTTTTGTATGACTATCTTGGATCATACTTTATCTGATTTCCGATCTGCTTTAATAAACTTTATATATGTTATTATGCTTCTATAATCTGGATTCGCTATATAGGCGGAAGACTGATAGGGGGGGTTATAATGAATGAAATAAAAAAGACTAGTTGGTTCAAGAAAAGTGTAGTGGGCACAGCTATTATATCTATGCTCGGTGTAGGTTATTCGATGTGCGGCAATGACGGGAAAGCTCCGGGATTTATACCAAAACATGATAATGACACGCTATTGATGTTTCTTAAAAATGGAAAGACTCTTCAGGATGTAGAGCTTTTATATGACAAAGACGATGATATCGAGTTCGA
>PCVE01000081.1 GCA_002762705.1 Candidatus Woesearchaeota archaeon CG11_big_fil_rev_8_21_14_0_20_43_8
AAAAGCCCATTGTGAAAAAACAAAAAAAACCATCACCACGACTGATCTCTAAAGATACAATCGGAGATAACTTACAAGTAGATTCTAAGAAGTCATATCCTATTGTCGGGATCGGTGCATCTGCCGGAGGCTTAGAGGCATTGATCGAATTCTTGAAACAACTGCCAGCGAAGAATGGCATGGCTTTTGTCATTGTGCAGCACCTTGACCCAAATCACCCAAGCATCCTCCCAGAACTGCTTTCCAGAGTGACAAAGATGGATGTCAAGCATGCACAGAACAACATGAAGATAGAGAAAGACAATGTCTATGTCATACCACCAAATACATATATCACAATAAAGAATCGCATACTAAAGCTCAGTTCAAATGTCAAATCGCAAGGACCACGGATGTCTATCGATTACTTCTTCAAGTCACTAGCAACTGACTTAGGCAATAATGCCATTGGGATAATCCTGTCTGGCAGCGGTTCTGATGGGACTTTTGGACTTGCTGATATCAAGGAGCATGGTGGAGTCGCTTTTGTGCAGGATGCAAAAACCGCAAAATTCAACGGGATGCCACATAGTGCCATCGCGAATGGATCAATCGATTTTGTGCTTCCTCCAAAAGAAATCGCGGATGAGCTTATCAGGATAACAAAGCATGATTATATCCATTCAAAAGCCAACAGCAACACTGTTGAAGAGAACTTGCAACTTACGACAAACAGGGGTCTTGGGCAATTGCTCAGACTGTTATATGACGCACGCGGTGTCGATTTTTCGGGCTACAAACAGACCACCATACTTCGTCGGATCAAGAGACGTATGCTCTTATGCAAAGCAGACACTTATGAAAATTATGCCGCATATTGCACAAAGAACCCAGATGAGATCATAGCCCTGTATCACGACCTGCTGATCAAAGTGTCGACATTCTTTCGCGATCCTGATTCTTTTGACGCACTGAAAACAAAAGTCTTCCCAAACATGATCAAGAACCTGTCTGGCGCAAAGAAATCTCTTCGGATATGGGTGGGTGGCTGTGCCAATGGAGAAGAGGCATATTCGATCATCATATCTCTCCTTGAATATCTCGAGGATAAAGCTTCACGGTTCCAGATAAATCTATTCGCGACCGATATCGATGAAGAAGCGTTGATCAATGCAAGGAATGGCATATATCTTGAGAATATCGCGGCAGATGTATCTCCGGAAAGATTGCGGCGCTTCTTCTCAATCGTCGATAACAGATACCAGATAAACAAATCAGTCCGTGACTTATGCACTTTTGCAAGACATGATCTTTGCAGCGATCCGCCATTTTCCAATCTTGATCTTATAAGTTGCCGAAACGTGCTCATATATTTAGAGAACCATGTCCAGAAAAAAGTCATCCCGATCTTCCATTATGCTCTCAAGCAAAATGGCCACCTTATGCTTGGTGGATCAGAGACTATCGGCACGTTCACAGACATATTCAATATCATCGACAAGAAGAATAGGATATATACTCGGCAGGCGACCATAAGCCCACATCCAGTAGATTTTTTTTCTGTGAAAAAATACCAGATAAAGGTCGGGCGTGAAAAGATGCAACAACATATAGACAGACCGATAGAATTTATGCCAAGAAAGGAATTCGATGTGTTCAAAGAAGCTGATCGAGCGATATTGAACAAGTATAATCCTGTAGGTGTCCTGATCAATGACAAGATGGACATATTGCAGTTCCGTGGAGATACAAGCCATTATCTCATCCCGTCGCCGGGCAAAGCAAGTCTGAATCTTATGAAGATGTTACGTGATGGACTTGGGCCAAGTCTTCGCAACGCCATGAACGAAGCAAGGAAAGGGCGCAGTGTCCACAGAAATAACGTAAAAGTCCATTATGAACGAAAGATAATTGATGTAGATATACAGGTGATCCCGCTCAACTTGCCGTCTGCTCAGTGTTTCATTGTCCTATTTGAGAGATCTGACTTAAATGTTCCAAAAAATAAAAGAGAACACAGCAAGACAACGAAAAGTGTCAAAAAAAATCAGAAACTTCATGAGGTAAGCCGACTGCTTGAGGAACTTGAAGATGCAAAAAGAGAGCTCCAGACCACAATTGAAGATAGTGATGCGACATCAGAAGAGCTGAAATCTGCTAACGAAGAGATACTTTCAAGCAATGAAGAGCTACAGAGCATGAATGAAGAGCTTGAGACAGCAAAAGAGGAGCTGCAATCCACAAATGAAGAGCTTATAACTGTCAATGAAGGGATTGAGAACAACAATCTTGAGCTTAGCAAGATGAACAGCGATTTCAACAATATATTCAATAGCATCGATATCGCGCTCGTCATGCTTGATAGCGATCTTCGTATCCGAAGATTCTCCCAAAAAGCAGAGAACATATTGCATCTCATACCGACAGACATCGGAAGATCGATCACAGACATCAGGCCAAGCATCCAGATACCGAATCAGGAGTCAGAGATCATAGAAGTGATGGACTCGGTGAAAGCAAAATCATGGGAGATACAGAATAAAGAAGGGATCTGGTATCAGATACAGATAAAGCCATATATCGATGAAAAAAGAAAGATCGATGGAGTTGTGCTGTCTTATCTGAATATACATTCGATAAAAGATGTCAATCGACTCACGCAACTGCTTAACGAAGCTAAGACAGCCAAGGATTATGCGGAAGCGATTGTGAAGATTGTGCCTGAGCCTCTGATTGTGATTGACAAAAGGATGGTCGTAAACACAGCAAACCAGGCATTCTATGACACATTCAATCTCACAGCAGACCTGACCCTCGGAAAGGTATTATTCCAGCTGAGCAATAATCAATGGGATCTGAAAAGCCTCAGGGGCCTTCTTGAGAACATAAGTCTAGATAGACCACACATAAGTAATCATTTCATAGAACATGATTTTCTGGATATCGGACATATGACCCTGCTATTGAGTGCGCATATGATTACACAGATCGGTGATCAACACCCATTGATTTTGTTGGCGATAAAAGATATAACAGAAAGCAAAAGATCCGAAGAGAAGATCAATAGATCGCTAATCATCAAAGAGACACTGCTAAAGGAAGTGCATCACCGCGTCAAGAATAATCTCCAGATAATCTCAAGCCTCCTCAGGTTGCAGTCGAAACAGGCCAAAGATGAAAGATTGAAAGATGTATTGACTGAAAGCCAAAATAGGATAACAGCTATCGCATTGATACATGAGACACTCTATAGCTCAGAGAACATAGAGATAGTGGATCTGGAGAATTATATAATCAAGATAGGGAAAAGTCTTCTCCGTTCTTATGATATCTCACAAAATAAAATCCTGATAGATACCTATGTCAAGAATGTATATCTTGACATGAATATCTGTGTCACATGTGGTCTTATTCTTAGTGAATTGATCACTAATTCCATAAAATATGCGTTTCCAGAAAATAAATCAGGTGTGATAAAGATATCCCTTACTAAGGACAAAAACACTATCCAATTGATCTACCAAGACAATGGAGTCGGGTTGTCAGAAGAGCACCAAGAGGGTTATTCATCACTTGGCATGAAACTTGTGAAGACTCTGGTAGAACAGATAGATGGGACTTTAGAGATCGTGAGCAAGAAAGGGATGCATACCATAATTGTTTTTCCACTGCCAAAAGATTGATGATATTGGTCTAGATGGCTGTTCTAATAAATTTTAGGGAATTTCTATACAATTGTTTTGCTTAGAATCAAAGGAAGTACATTATTGTTGACAAGAAATCGTTTTGTCAAAAAAATCTGAGAAAAGACAAAGTAAAAAAATCACCTCTTTTGCTAGGGAAGGGTTCCTTACATGGCTAAGCCATATAGGCAGAAAGTCGTTTACATGGGAAATCATCCTTCTGTATGATTATTATGTTTTTGTCTTCGATCGCCTCTGTCTTGTAGAAATCTCCGATCACAGATCCCCCCATCACTGATAGCACCATCTCACACCACCTCAAGCGCATCTTTTGGTATTATACCATACTTATCCCAGTATTCTACCCGAAGTTTCTGGAAAAATAATTTCCGTTCGATTCTGTCTATCTCTCGCATCTCATGCACCCCACATATTGATTTTCGTCCATCCGGACATAACTGACAATAGACAAGGAAATTATATAAGATTAATCACCGATAAATTGCTTATCTTCTGAATAGGCCGATTAAAATTTGGAGAAAAAGAGAAAGAAAATCTAAGGAAAAAGATATCATGCACGAGGTTTTTTCTTTGTATTCTTAGTCGCATCGTCAGGGACATAACTTATCGGGTTTATCTTATAGTCCTTGTAGACATTTGCGACATCCATGGAGACATAATGACTATTGAAATCTTCTTTGAACTTTTCAAGAAGCGAGTTCAGACGTTCCATGTTCTCGACATGCAGGCAGAGTGAGAGATCATAATCTCCCAGATATTCATACGCGTAAAGCAAGGCATTTGTATTGTCAAAATATTCTATGATCGACATTATCTTCTCAGAATCCTTGACCTTGATATACATATGCGCATGCACATCGTCGAATTTTGTCTGGTCCAAAATTGTTGTGTAACCGCAGATGACACCATTCTTCTCGAGTTTTTTGATGTGATATTGGACAACACGAGAATCCTGCCCGACCTCTTTTGCCACATCGACAAGTTTCATCCTTGCATCAGCAGATAGCAATCGGATTATCTTGATCTCTATCTCATCAGGGACATATAATACAGGATGTCCGGAAAAAAGCATAGATTTCCGATTATACTGCTTGCCTGGCAGAAGATATTTCTGCTGTAGCTTATGCAGCGAGATCATGACATGTATGTTCTTGCTGCTGATATGGTCGCCCATCAGGCGCTCCATACCGCTCATGAGCTCTCTGACTTTGATAGGGCTTGAGTATGCGACCATGATCGAGACATCATGTCCCCCTTGCATCATCTGAAGGTTCAGTACTTCAGGATTCTTATGCAGGTATTCGACAAGATCCTTCTCGATCTTAGGTGTGATCTTCTGGAATTTGAGGAAGATCTGATAATAAAACATACCAAGACGCGTGACATCTATCAGTGCCTCGAAATTCTTGATATAACCATCACGGATAAGCCTCTTTATACGATAGTTGATTGTCTCTTTTGGCAATCGTATGCATTTTCCGATCTCTGACGCCGACATGCGGGCATTGTCATCCAGGAGACCAAGGATACGGCGATCAAAAAGATCAAGATCCATGTTCGGCATTGTTTTGCTTGCTTTATAGAGTTTTTTATAATCATCTTTCTCAGTGGTGAGTTTTTCTGATTCAGCAGACCTGGCAAGAGATAGTTCGATCGTGTTCTTGAGCGAGCGTTCATCATATGGTTTTAAGAGGTATCCATAAGATTCACAGGTTTTGGCGCGCTTGAGGCTCTCTTCGTCGCTGTATGATGTGAGGAAAACAATCGGCTTCTTATTGTGCGTAGAGATATGCTTTGCGACATCCAGGCCGTCTTTCTTGCCTTTGATCTTGATATCCATAAGGACCAGATCAGGGTCAGTCTTCTCAAAGATCGATATCGCCTCATCATAAGACTCAGCGAGCCCAACAACATCATAACCGATAGCAGTCAATGTGCTCTCGATGTCTTTTGCGACAATCTTCTCATCTTCTACCACTAATATCTTGTTTTTCATCATTTGGATGCACCAACATTTTTTAGGGAACAGTTTAAGCCGCACCGCACTGTATTTATATATACTTGATGGCCATTGCCTTGAAAACAAAAAAAGACCACCGATTTTTTGATTTTAAGCATATCAATATCTAAGGTCATTATTCATTGGAAAAGTTATACGGACAGAGCCCCCCTCTTTATTGGTGATGTCAATCTCACCATTAAGTTTCGCGACAAACGTGCTCACTAACTGAAGCCCAAGTGAATCCGTTTTTTTGATATTGGCCCCATCAGGAAAGCCAGATCCATCATCGATGACGCATAATTCTATCTTCTGTTTATGCTTTTTCAGTCTGATTGTGATATTGCCCCCAGTGACATTGTCAAAGGCATGTTTCAGTGAATTGGTCACAAGCTCATTTATGATAAGTCCGCAGGATATCGCATCATCAGTCGAGAAGATAAGATCATCGACATCAAATCTCACGTTGACATTAGTCTTCTGATTGCAGCAATCCAGGATATATGTCTTAAGGTCCCTTACATAAGTCTGCATCTTGATCTTTGCGAGGCTTTCGGATTTATAGAGGAGCTCATGGACAAGTGATATCGATTTCACACGATTTTTACTCTCTTTCAATGCGAACTGGATACTTGGATCAGCCGACTTTTTGGATTGTAGATTGAGCATGCTTGAGATTATCTGCAAATTGTTCTTGACCCGATGATGTATCTCTTTGATAAGCGACTCTTTCTCGTTTAATGCTGCTTCAAGCTTCTTCTGCCAAAGGATCTCAGCAGTCACATTATGCTGTGATATGACAAAACCATCCGGCTTCTTCTTGCTGTCACGCACACAGACCATGGTCCAGTCCCAATATTTCTTCGGTTCACCGTTAGATTTCTGTGACGTCGGCAGATTCGCTTTCAACCGCATGACTTTTCCAGTCTTCTTGGCAAGCTCAAACAGTTCCTGGTTCTTATCTTCTGGAAAGACATCGAACCAATTCTTTCCTATCATCGAAGATTTTTTCATATTCGATTCGTTTGCATAAGCCGCATTCACATCTATGATATTGAAATCGTTGTCAAGATACGCAAGATTGGTCTCAGTGTTCTCAAGCACAGTAGATAGGATATTTTTTTGTTTCCTCAATTCCCAAAGAAGCTGTTCACGTAGATCATCTTTTCTTTTTTGCTCAGTTATGTCTTGCACGACACCAAAACCATCATGTGACTTGCCTCTGCTGTCTATCTCAATATCACCAAGCAATCTCACCCAACGCACATCTCCACTTACTATAATCCTTAGCTCAATATCAAAATGCCCATTACGCATCGCTAGATCCCAGGTTTTTATGATCAGAGCACGATCGTCTGGATGGACTTTTGTTATAAATTCTTTTTTAGTATGTTTTTCTTCTTTTGAGAGACCGATCATCCTGCATGCCTCTTCAGATAGATGAAATTCATCGTTAGTCGCATCAAATCTCCAGCCACCTATGCTAGCGACAGATTGGGCACGCTTGATCTCTTCATTGCTCTCAAGCAGCTTTTTTTCGATAAGTTTCTTTTTAGTCACATCTTTTCCATATAGATTGACATATCCATATTCGACTATCGGCACGATGCTGACCACAAAAACATGTTCACTTGCCTCGATCTCGACTTCTTTAGATTTCTTAGACCGTATCGCGGCTTTGACTTGAGAGAAAAGATGACCTAATATGCGGCTTATATCATCATTATCAGCTTTCCATTGACGCAGAAGCATTCTGCTTGCCTTGTTCGCATACATGATCCTACCATCATATGCTACACGAAGAACTGGCGATGGATCCTCTGAAGGGAACCGAGAGACCATCTCTAGTTCAGTAAACTCTTTTGTCTGTTTTGATATATCCCGTACGATATGGATACTGCCCGTGATCTTTCCTCGTTTATCAAAAAGCGGCGTAGTGATTATAAGCAGATATTTCCCACTTACATCATCATATATCTCTGCCGAATGTTCCTTGCCATCTTTCAATATGAGAGAATGCGGACAGAATTGATGTGGTTTTGGTAGACGATGTATACAACGGAAACATGAAAGGCCGATGCATTCTTCAGGTCGCTTTCCGATAAATTTCGCCATCGAGCTGTTGACGTGGATGATCTTATGGTTATTATCATGGATTGAGATCATATCCGGGATGCTATCTAAAGTGTCATCCAAAATATGCACTGCAGGTGTTTCAAGAAGCGCAGAACTGGTTTTGTTAATGGAAGAAGAAGTCTTTTCTGCTGGCCAGTGTTCGATCTTTGATAGGTTTTTTTCGGATATCATGAGTTCTCACCATAGCTTTCACCTCTTATTATCTAATCTATCCAATCGAATGGACTAACAGTACATGGGAAATCCAAAGGTTTATATATTTTCCCACACCAATTGGTACAAAATACACACAGTAACCATTTTTTTTGAGAGGTATATACTTATGATCCGAAAGATAGTACAGCATGGAAACAGCACACTGACAATATCACTCCCATATAGATGGACAAAAGAGCACCACCTGAAAAAAGGTGATGAGCTTATCCTCGAACAGATAGGTAAAAATCTGCTTATCAAGCAGGAGAAAGATACAAAAGGCGCTTTGCATGTCTCGGTCTACAAAAAGAACCAGATATTCCTAAAAAGAGATCTATTGAACTTCTATCGCAAGGGATATGACGACCTTATTCTTCAATTCAAGGACGAAACCCCATTAGAAGAGATATATTCAGTCTTAGAAGAGCTCCTTGGCTTCGAGATCATAGAACAGACAGATAGCAGATGCCACATAAAGAATGTGGCCAATGTAATGGAAGATGAATTTGAGACTATGCTCAGACGATTATTTGTTGTGGTAAGATCATTCTCAGATATCATGCATGATTCGATGGAAGCTGATGAACCAGAAAAATCCATCAAAGCACTATCCATGGAGAAAGAGGTCAACAAACTTACAAATTATTGCAAACGAGTCCTCAACAGGACAAATCTTGGAGACATAAGCCAGATTACAGCCACATATTCCCTAACAAACAGATTGGAATTGATAGGTGATTCACTTGCCGCACTTTGCAGATATTTTGGGCATGACAAGCCTGAAGTGAGCACAGCGATACTTAATTTCCATGCAGATATAAATGAATATTTCAACCAGATCCAGATACAATATTTCAAGACTGAAAAAGATGTCGTCAGATTGAAACAACTGAGAGCAAAATTGTATCTGGACTTTATTGATATAGGAAAATCACAGACGACAGACAGTATCATCTTTGCGAATCTGAAGCAGATACTCGAAGAACTACACCACATAGAGATATCACTCTAAGATGTCCTTATGTATGCTCTGTCCAATCGCAGCAAGGAATGATTCCCGAAATTCGGTAAATTCCGGTCGCGCAAGAGATTCCATCCCCCTTGAAAGATATTTTCTGGCATAAGGATAATTATTCATCCTGCATTTGCACGTCAGCACATGATACATAGATATCCACCCCGCATGCGCATGGAATGAACGCTCCATAACATCAAAAGTATCCTGCGAAGCATTTTCCGTATTCCAGAGGAACTTTCTCGCAGCATACAGACTGAAAAGAAGATTTCCCTCCTTGACAAGAGATGGATTTTGCTGGACATATTCTATGCCCCATCTCAATTCCAGATCATCAGTCTCTTTGTGCAAACGTTCCATAAATGTAGTCTGTTCATCATCCACGAGACGTGAAAGAAAATCGACAACAGAAGGATGCCCAAGCAATCTCGCCACCATATACATCGAATTACCATATGCGATCCGATCAAGATCATTTATTTTCCCATTGATAAAATAATTAGATGGTTGAGCATCGAGATTTGTGACCCCATGAAGAAACCTAAGCTCTGGTGGATCCAGATAAGATTCTACAAATCTATCCGTAGCATCGATAAGCCCTTCAAGACTTGGATTTGAGCCGCATTTATATCTTCTCACCCCATCATCTTCAATCACTTCATCTACGCAGGCAAGACGATTTATCTCACCAGGTCTGCCAAGGATAGCAGAACGCATTATCTCATCAGCATAATCAAATCTTTCAATACCCACCATCAGTTTAACATCACGCATGCCAACAAATATATTCATGCCTAGTTTTAGGCTTCCATCCAGATTATTAAGATGATCTCCTTGTACATCTTCAAGAAGACATTGTTTCATCAGATGCTCTGCAATACTTTTGAATTTATCATAATCATCCACATTGGGATCTTTTATGAAACATTCCTGGTCTGCGCTTTCACGAAGCATGACTCGGTACTTCCCACCAATAGTTGTGATCGGCGAAGCGATATTATCTGAACCGATGAGCTCCTGACAAAAATCACTGAAAAATCTCTGCTCGACCCATTGCCCGCCGTGATCCATAGGAACAAATACAACATCACCAACTATTCGTTTATAATGCGATTGATCGCTTGGCCGATATACCAAGACTCCCTCACTATTGAGCTGTTCTAATTTATCAAAAGGAAAGTCGATATCATCCATAGCTTTGCATTCAAAATTTGAAACCCACTCTCTTTCCGATTCAAAAGCACGCAATAATTGATCAAGTGCATATTGTTCATCTTCAATATGAGGTTCTTCAATTTGATCCTTTTGATCAATCGCAGCAAGATTGACATCGTACCGTACTTTTTCTGTCGCTTTTTGGAAGAACTTAAACAAGATTAGATTGACAGAATCATCGCTAGCGGGACTTGATCCGGGATAATGACCCAGAGGAGATTTGCGTCCAGTGACTTCCCTTAACCTTTCCTTAAAATCAAGGCCCTCGGCAAGGCAATATTTTTCTATCTCCTTGATATCCCGACCAGGAGAATTGCACACTTTAATACCCAAGCTTTCTGAGATCAAAGATCGGGTATTACGATAACTCATCGCATAGTACAATGGCTTCAAGGTCTCCATCATCCGTTCTAGAACCGAATCTTCGAGCATAAGTGAATCAGGGAATGGCCCTAGTTAATAAACGTTGCTATTAAAAAGTGACAAATATAAACAATAGTTTTTAAATGAAACTGGTAAATACTTAATCCACTAATTAAAACATCATAAACACCGGCCACTTTGTCCCTAATTAATAGTAAACTTAATAAAGAGAACAAGTATCCCACCAAACAAAATGAATCCAAAAAAAGCACACCATTCAATCATGGGAAAGATGATAGACACATTACTCGACAACAGTATGTCTGCAAGCATTTCAGACCTGCTAGATAGAACCAACAGAGAATTATGGGATACAATCTCAGGAATGAATGAACTTGAAAGATACAAAGAGAGATTCGATAACGAGATCGATCTAGCACTAGACCTTTACCTTGGCCAGATACCGCATATCCCAATCGAAGAACTGGATCGAAGGCGGCATGTGGAAGTGAAGATAGATTATTATCATCCAGACGATAAGAGATTTGTCTGCAATGTTGTCCTAGATATAAGATGCGGCAGTGATTTAAGACAGATATCGACAGTCTCGATACATGACGGACAATACCCAATGCAGATACACGAACAGATCGATGAATTTCCGCTCGACTTCATGAGCACACGCTTCGAGAGAGCACTTAGATCTATGGACAAATGGCTTGGGATCAAAGGTCATGGCAAAGCAAGAGAATACAAGACGATCTCGACTTTCCAGCCGCTTGAGGAAGCGCTTGATGCCAAATTAAAAGAGGCTGCAAATAACATCCGCCGACTGCAAAATGAATATCTGGATCTTATGGCAAAGAAAGAGTGAGATTCACGATGGCTCTTCAGAGAATACTTGACATGCTGAAGACAGACATACCACATTATGTCGCAAATAGATTTCTAAAGACTGCCCTGAAACATCCTTTTGAGATGACAAAAGAGACAGTATGTTCCTTGATCAATTGGACCAGCCATTATAGAAGACCAAGTGAGGGTATACATTTCCAGATCCATGGACACAGTGATTTCTCTGATGGACCGGCACTTAGTGATATCATTGATAAGATGTTCGGAATGGGCATCACACTCTGCTCGATCACAGACCACGATAATTCAGATGCGTTTGATAGGATCGCAGATGGCAGTTATGATCTGAGATATGATATAGAAGCCAATAGTGACAGACGATCCTTGATAATAAAAAATGGCGACAGAAGATTATATTTTCTCCGTTCGATAGAGAAGAACACGAAAGATGGTGAGATCGGCATACATGGATATAATGGTCACATCACTGATGACGAGACTGATCTTGAAACAGTGATGACTATAGGGAAAGAGACTGGCGGATTCATCGTGATGAACCATCCTGGACTCTTCGCAAAAGGCGCGATATATCACGGCTCTGTCGGAAAGATGGTTGCGCTCGGCGCAGATGCTGTCGAGATGAACGGCTATGCGACATTCCCTTTGAACTATTGTGTCGTGTCTGCGAAATACATATCAAAAAGACATGACCTGCCACTGGTAGCTGGCGATGATGCCCACATACTTGAGACATATGGACGATGCCTGTATACAGTCAGAGAATCAGCGTTCCATTTTGCGATGGGGTGCTGCGGCGGAAATGCAGCTGACGCATTTGGCATGATCCTGAGATCGGGTGCTGGCAGGACCACATTCAACTATTGCACACCAAGGCAATTATTCAGATCACTTCGAAAAGAACATACACATTCTCTAAAATAGTGGATCAATGCTTGATTCTCCAAGAGATTTCTATCCCGCGCATCCGCAGTTCAGACATGAACTCGCCATAGGGGACATCTTTTGCGGGATTCAATATGCCTTTCTTCTTTATCCTCCCATCAAGGATCATCTGCGCGGCGATCGATGCTGTGAATCCCACTGTGCGGTTCATGGCAAAGAAACCCGTTTTCATGTCACGTCTATCGATGAGTCTCTGGATAATCTTTACCTTCATTTTCCCTTTATAGCCGACAAACTCATTTCTAAGCACCACTAGATCATGCTCATGCACCCCATACTGCAACCTTGGACCAAGCACTTTTGCCAGGAATCTCCTTGGAGATACACCATCGACAGGATCATCATCCAATAGACCAAGCTTGATTATCTTCTTCCAGAAATCACAGTGTCCTGCCCACCTTAACGTGTATCTTCCCATCTGCACCACAGTTTTATGGATGCCAAGAAGCCTTGCGTACACAGAAGCATGTCCGTTTGGGTAGCAGTCAAGTTTGCCTATGCCAGTTATAGTTATTGGTTTATTATAGTCGAAAGCTTTTCCGGCAAATATCTTTGTTAATTTTCCATCGACTATCACGTCACCAGCGCGCATGTAAGCGTCAAGGACGCCATCGAAAGTCCAGCTGACTTTGTACTTTATCGGATTGTCTGCTGCATCTTTTGCTGGAATGCCGCCACAAGCCGAAGAAAATGATATGACTTTGTCCAATTGTCTGATCGCATGTCCAGCAAGGACAAGATCAATTCCTGGATCAAGGCCCATCTCGGGCAGAAGAGTGATCTTCTTCTGTCCAGAAAGCTCATGTAGATGATGGCGATAGGACGTGTTGACTAGATCAGTGCCTGAAATGACAGCGAGCTTCGCAATCCTTGCACGGAACTCAGTCGGGAGAAGATCTATGATAACATCCACTTTCTTCATGAGACCAAGCATGCGTCTCTTGCTTTTTGCATCTGTCCTTCTGAGTCTGACCCGCTTATCCCCTAGTCCGTCGATAAATAACTTTATTTTTTGATCACGCTCTACGACAAATATCTTTTTTATATCTTTGTTCCTGATAAGATCATAAAGCGCAGCTTTCCCCTGCGACCCGCATCCAAGCAATAATACATTCATACTATCATTGATATCAAAGGGTATTAATATTTCTTTGCGAAAGGTTTATATCCAATCTCATTACACTCGCACCAAATAAACGAGGCATATAAAAATGACAACTATTTACATAACAAGTATCAGGTTCGACAAAGATTACATGAGATATGAAGCAGATTCATACAATGCTCGATCAAAAGACCCATCATTGCTTAGTCCAATTGATTCAATCATGAAAAAAAACATCCAAGATTACATTTGGAATGATGATGAATTCATACCTGGACTTGAAAGGTTTGTGAACAAACACATGATCTCTATGCGACGTGCAGGATTTTCAAACTATGGTAAAGCTGAGGATGTCAGATATGAGACAAGATATCTTTATGAGATGGCAGAGAAGATGTCAGACTGGAATGGCATCGAAAGCGCAGAACTCATCCCAACTATGAAACATGGACATGGACTCAGTGAATTTGTCTCTATCGCACCACGCACACGGACAACATATTGCATGCCAAAAATTGAAGTCATAGAACTTCTGGCAGACATGATCAACTGGCATCTAATGCATTCTGATGGCAGTGCCAGTGTCAAAAATGTCGGGCGATGATCTTTAGAGCATTATCGATCCGTCAGATTGCTAGATCATGATACAAAGCCCATCATCCGAAAGATTTATATCCAATTATCCAGATGACTTCATCAAGTGATAATATGGCAATCAAGAAAAAAGAAGCATGTTGTTGTGAAGGGAAGCACGGAGGATGCGGTGGCATGGTCGTCTCGCATCTGTTCTTCGTGCTCGGCGCGATACTTGTGACAAAAGGAGTCATGACATTAACAGGTAACATCGATGGATTCCTGAATGTATTCAAGAGCGCGTTCTTCTGGGGAATCATCGCGATCATGGGCGGATATTGCACTGTCGCTGGCATGCATCATAGACATTAAACCGTTTTTTTATTTCTTTTGCATAATTGCCGTAATCATTTCCTGAAATACTCGCACGTGCCTTTTGATTCTATGGCGCTGCTTATCCTCTTCAAAGCATGGATGTATGCCGCAGTTGTGAAATCGATCTTATTCTTATCCACAATCGATGCGATATCATGAAATGCGTTGACCATATATTCCTTCAGCTTGCTATTGACTTTCTCAAGCTTCCAGTAATTCCCTGCACGGTTCTGCACCCATTCAAAATATGAGACAGTAACGCCACCGGCATTTGCAAGGATATCCGGTATGACCGTAATCCCTTTCTTAAAAAGGATCTCATTGGCCTCAGGTGTCACAGGACCATTTGCAAGAGAAATTATATATTTTGCTTTGATCTTATCTGCATTCATCTCAGTAATCTGATTCTCGAGAGCCGCAGGTATCAGGATGTCGACATCAAGTTCCAGAAGCTCTTCATTTGCTATGTGTTCATGGCATGTGTCATCGCATACGCGACCATCAGCGTATATCGCATCCACACCGCCGTTCTTCCGCTTGTACTCCATTATGCATTCCGGACAGAGCTGCCCATCTGCGCTGTAGACTGCGCCTTTTGAATCGCTCACTGCGACAAGATTATATCCTTCTTCGTACAATATCTTTGCCATGGTAAAACCAGCATTGCCAAAACCCTGGATCGCTACTTTCAGTTTCTTTGGATCAAGCCTGTTTTTTTTTACAAGCTCATCAAGGACATAGAATCCGCCTCTTGCTGTCGCTTCTCCTCTACCTTGACTCCCGCCAGTACTAATCGGTTTTCCTGTGACTATACCAGGTGTCAGAGTCCTCGATATCTTGTTATATTGATCAGCCATCCAACCCATGATGATCTCATTTGTATACACATCAGGCGCAAGGATATCTTTATCTGGTCCGATGAAATCATAGATCGCCTCGATGTATGCTCGACTCAGCCGTTCGAGTTCATGCTTTGATAGCTTCTTTGGATCGACGATCACACCGCCTTTGCCGCCACCATAAGGTATTCCTACAACAGCAGTCTTGAATGTCATCCAGAACGCAAGAGACTTCACTTCATCAAGTGTGACACCAGGATGGAATCTGACTCCGCCTTTTGTCGGACCCATGGATTCATTATACCTTACCCTGTAGCCAGTGAATACCTTCAATGTACCATCATCCATCCTGATAGGAAGGCTGACTTCAAGCGATTCCTTTGGATTCGTAAGTATCGTCTTCGCATCGCCGCTTATCTTTATGTGTTTCAGCGCATTATCGAGCAATTTCTGCGTATCTTCGAATAGAGAGCCCATCTAGATTCACCTCACATGAACAGTACTGATATATTGTGGAAGTAGTATTTAAAAGAGACTAAGTACTGATGCAAAAACAACCTAAATACGCAGTCATTCTTAATGGTTCAGAGTATGGCATTGAAAAGTGTATCGACTGGCACATTGTTCGCCTGCAGAAAAGCAGTGATGACTCCAAGTATGACACTGTATAATAATAAGACAAGCAACAGACCAAGCACACCAAACACGACACCAGCGATAGCGAATCCCATACCTGAGAGCGCAGGATCATTCTTGATCTTGAAGATCGAATGAAGACACATTATCCATCCGATGAGGGGGACGATAGGCAGGAAGAATAAAAGCACCATTATGAATCCGACAAGCGCCTCTTTGCATAACTTCTTCTTTGCTATCTGCGGTTGGACTGCCTGCACCTCGCCTTTCAATGCCGAAAGACTATCATCGACAGATATCGCATCCCAGCCCTGCTGCAGAAGTATATTCCTTATCTGAGGATCGGGATATCCTTTTGATTCCATCTGTCTCATATATCCAATGAGCTGCGGATTGGCTGGCATAATGTCTATCATCGTTTGATATGTTTAAGTATTTTACTAAACGGCGGGTTCTGTAAAATGTTCTATCGTCAATTAGTGATCTTTATTCTGACAAGACATCAATTGCTGCGCGATCATAGTTCCAAAGGAACAATGCACGGAAATACAAAGAATTTCCAGTGGGCGCGGTACAAGAAAATGCAAGAATCTTTTCTATACAGGAAATACGTTCAATATTTCCTCGTATTAAACCGACAAGTTCTCAATAAAGATTATCTTAATCCAGACTTACTAGAACCTAAACCCCAATGATAGCGTAGTATCCAGAGTTTTTTCCTTCACATCATACTCGCCGATTAGCATATGCATCAGAATCGTCTTATCCATATAGAACTGACAAATAGTAAATGCATCGATAATGCCTAAGTATCCATCAGTCACATATTTATCCTTTGCATCTTCATCCCACACTGTGGCCTGATAGATCCCCTGAGCTGCGAGTATATCTCTGTCGCAGAATTCAAGGACAAATCTAGGATCATACCTAAGGAGCTTGACCATATTTCCTGAATCATACATACCCTGGAGAATTATTTGATCGGCTTTCACAAGACTCGTATCAGTTCCACTCTTATAAGAAATCACAGAAAAATCATTATCGTATATTATTTCCTGGACAAATGGTTCTGTCCAGGATGAACGGCACTGCCATACCCACATCTTTCTAGGAGAGTACTTGATCTCCATCTTCAGATCATCCTGCGTAAAAAGATCAGAAGAAAAACAGATATTTTCAAGGCTTGTCTTGAGTTTGCTCAATGCTTCCAGCATATAGTATGGGTGGTATAACTGCTATTTATTGTTTAGTTACCACTAAATGAAAAGAAAACCTGGCACCAACAGATAGAGGGCCAAAAGTACTGACTTTTCGGTGACAACAAACCGGAACCTTTATATACTCTTTGGCTCGCCTTTAGACAATGATACAAGAATTCAAAGACCTAGGAATAAGCATTGAGATTCTCAAGGTGATAAAGAATGAAGCCTTTACAACACCAACAGAGATACAGAAGAAGACTATCCCATTGATACTCAAAGGAAATGATGTGATCGCAAGCTCCGCCACAGGTTCAGGAAAGACACTCGCGTTCAGCTGCGGCATCATCCAGAACTGCACAAAGAAGACTGGCATCCAGTCACTTATCTTATGCCCGACACGAGAGCTTGCGGATCAGGTCGCTGGCAGTATCCGATTGTTCTCAACATACCATCAATTGAAGATCGCCTGCGTATATGGGGGCGTGCCGATAAATTTCCAGATAAAGAAACTTAAGACTGCCGATATAGTCATAGGCACTCCAGGAAGGGTGCTTGATCACATCGCGAGGAAGACATTGAAGCTCGCAGGCGTCAAGACATTGATCTTAGATGAAGCAGATAGGTTGGTCGATATGGGTTTTTTGCCTGAAGTCGAGAAGATAATACATCAATGTCCGATGGATAGACAGACCTTATTGTATACTGCGACACTCTCAGACAGGATCACTGATCTTGCGAAGAGGCACATGAGAAAACCGATAACTGTCGCTGTCGATCTGAATGTCGATCCAAAGCTATTGAAACAAGTCTATTACAGTGTCGACAGGAATATGAAATTCTCACTGCTTGTGAAGCTTCTCAAAGAGAAGAAAGAAGGACGTGTCATGGTGTTCTGCAACTGCAAACGGTTCTGCACATCTATCGCTAAGAACCTAAGGGACAATGATATCCCAGCAGAGGAGATCCATGGCGATCTTATCCAGAAAAGACGAAGCGCTATACTAAAGAAGTTCTTCGCGAACGAATTTCGTGTGCTTGTCTGCACTGATGTGGCTGCGCGTGGTCTTCATATCCCTGATGTTACTCATGTCTATAATTATGATGTCCCGCAGGACAGCAGACAATATATCCACAGGATCGGACGAACTGCACGTGCCGGAGCAGAAGGTCTCGCAGTCACGATATTGACGAACAGAGATATTGATTATTTCAGGAAAGTCAGACGAGAGAATGCCACTGAGATCGTTCAGAAAAAACTGCCGGAACTAAAGAAACTCAACCTGATCGCTGAGAAGAGCATGAATCATACCAGCCCAAAGAAAATGTATGGTCGTCGACGCAAGTCAGATGACAACGACGATAGAGAAGATAAAGGCCAGAATTTCAGGCAGGGAAGGACATATAAGACATTTACTCATAGAAAGCCAAGCCTTGCCCATGCGAAACGAAATAAGGAGCAAGGAAAGAAGATAAACAATCGCGGCAAAAAATCCGGTGGCCGTAGATTCAATCGATCATGAGACTCACTGAAATCTTGCTTGGATTTGTCAGGTCTGTGAATGATCTGACAGACTCTTCTGCCATCTGTCGAGCAGACAGGATGGCTGTGAAAAGATATGATTCTTCATTATATCACAAATTCACATTCTCCTGGGCAAATCGAGTAAAAGAGACATTTGGATATTCACTGCCAAAGATAACCCCCGGAAAAGTCCTTGACTTCGGCTGCGCTGATGGTTCGACGACAGCTGAACTTTCATTTCTGTATCCGGATTCTTTTATCATCGGCATCGACATCAATACATATCAATTAGAGGCGGCGTCTTATAGAGCAGATGACAGAGTCAGCTTCATGTATGCAGATGGATATTATATTGATAAATATTTTGAGAATGACTCATTCGATATCGTATTCGCGATGAACAATCTAACAGATATCTGCAACATGCTCCCAAAAAGATTCCTGAATGGGATACTAGAAAGGATCGTCGATGTGATCAAGCCGGATGGCTACCTGTGCATCGCGAGCATGGGAAACTACTGCGTGCTTAGACTTGATGATGACAAGGATGCAAGTGTAATATCACGATCAGGACGCGATCTGCAATACCAGATCATACTGGACATATTGCAAGGGAAAAAATAAGATTTATTTGACAACAGCCATGCATTGATTGTCGACGCAACCACACGTCTCATATTCTTCAGAACCATAAAGCATATCG
Organism: Candidatus Woesearchaeota archaeon CG11_big_fil_rev_8_21_14_0_20_43_8; assembly: GCA_002762705.1. GTDB lineage: Archaea > Nanobdellota > Nanobdellia > Woesearchaeales > CG08-08-20-14 > CG08-08-20-14. The sequence continues at coordinate 19,380 of PCVE01000081.1, forward strand.
CAGACACAGTCTGAATCTTCATCGCATGATGCATGATAGCTTTGATTCACATCAGGGCCTGCTGCATGATTGAACAACGGACAGACCACCCTGCACTGATTGTCGATGCACTTCGAAGCGAACGGACAGGATGATCTTATGAGATATCCCATCGGCGTCCAGCAATCTGAATCACTATCACATGCAAGCGATCCGTCTGGATAATCCGAACTGTCATATATCAATACACACTTATTTTCATGACAAACATGATCCATCAACATGACGCAATCATATGTGCAATCTTCATCATATGAATCTATCAAGCCTTTGATCTCATTCACATCATCCTTATTGACTGCGACCTGGCAGCCGAAAGGACATTTTGCACGAAGCACCATGCAATCTGATCTTTCATTGCAATAGTTCGCATCTTCGATCTCTTTTTTTATAGCATTCTCATCACTACAAGAGACAAAGATAAAAGACATTAATATCAAAAAGATAAAAACACGTGCGTTCATTTTTTCCCTTTATGATTCTTTACCTTCTTATAGACTACCAGTCCGATAAGACCGACTATCGCCCACGGGGCCACCGTGAAGATGAACACTAGCAGACCATTGACGCTAGACACGAGGTCTCTTACCAACGCCGAGAACTTGACAAAAGCCACATTTGCGTAATTTGACCTCTCTTCAGTCAACGTGAACTGCAAAGTGGAATAATCTATCTTCAAGTCCAGATTATTGATAGAATCGTTTATGTATTTCACTGTCCGTTCCTGATCAAAGATCCTGTCGTTGAGAGTGATTTTGTCTTCCATGTCTTTTGCTTCTGCATAAAGCTTCCAGTATCTTTCAAGTCTTGATTGCTCAAGTCCAAGGTTGATATTAGAATTAGTGTATTGCCCAGTCACATCCACAGATGATTCACTGAACGATTTCACTTCACCAAGCAGCTTTAATTGGTCGGCGACAGATGAGAGTTTTTTTGTCTCGACTTTCAGCTGATAGCTGCCATACAGGTATGCATTCCGCTCAGTCCCATATACCATGACATTTTCATTTAATATGTAAGAACCAGAATCCTTGACAATATCCTTCATCTTCTGCTCGACAGTCCGAAATTCGCCCCTCTCAGTCTCAGTTGAGAGCAGAGCGGACTTTATGACTTTCCGGTCTTCTACGCCAGGCGCGAAATCATCAGTATCTGCGCGAATAGATTTCGTGTTGTAATAAGCGCCCCCAGCAGAATCGCTTGCCATCTCTGAGAACTGCATTGCTGTGCTGCCAAAGAGATCCAGATTCATGAATAGAAGCAATACGATGACCAGCACGATGATAAGCCAGTTATCTTTCAGTTTGACGAATTGATCTTTTATACCCATTGAGGATCACCTGATATGGCTAAGAAGCAACCTCAAATAAAAACCTTTTGCTGACTTCAAGTCAGATAGAACCTTAAAAAATCTCATATACTAGACTAATATTGGTACATCTAAAAAGTTAAATCAAAAGATTCATTTAAGGCCTTTTCTTGCAAGCAACGCATCAGGATTGACATCTCTTCCCATGAGATCCCTGAAAAGCTCACCTGAATCCATGCTATCCCCCATCGCAAGGATCTTGCTCCTAAATTCCATGCCGGCTTCCCTGCTATAGATGCCCATCGGTTTTATCTTGTTCATGAATATATCCGCTTCATGGGATTCTGCCCACAAATAAGAATAGTATCCACATGAATAACCGACAGGACTGCTGAAGAGATGAGAGAAAGTCGTCACCATCGAATATTCGTCAGGCAGTTTTGCAGGTACGAATTCCTGCATGAGATCTCTGCAATATCCAACCACATCACCATGCTTCGCCACATCGTATTCAGTATGGAGACAAAGATCCATTATCCCAAATGACAGCTGCCTCATGATAAAGTTCGCAGCACGAAAATTCTGCGCATTCTCCATCTTATCGATCAACGCATCAGGGATCTGCTCGCCAGTCTTATAGTGACGCCCGATCCTCTTCAGATGCTCGCGTTGTATAGTCCAATTCTCCATGATCTGAGATGGCACCTCGACAAAATCCCAGGCGACTGTCGGACCGGATTGGCTCTTGATCTCTGCCTTGCTCAATATCTGGTGCAGAAGATGGCCGGATTCATGATATATTGTGCTCACCTCATCAATCGACAGAAGCGCAGGCTTGTCTCCAGTCGGTGGAGTGAGATTCCCGCAATTATAAGCAAGATGCGGCTGGAACGATCCATCCGGCTTTGGTCCGCCAGCATAAAGGCAATCCATCCATGCGCCGCCGCGTTTTTCCTTTCTTGGGATATAATCCAGAAGGAAAGATCCCATCCATGTGCCATCTTCATCCACTGCCTTGAATGTCTCGATACCCTTTCCTTTCCATTTCTGCATCTCTGTCTTCTTGATAGTGATGCCGAACAATGTTTCCATAAGCCCAAAAAGCCCATCAGCCGCATCGCCAAAAGAGAAATAAGGCCGTGTCTTCTCAACATCGAAATCGAACCGTGCTTTCCTTAGTTTCTCTGCGTAATACCCGATATCCCATAGTTCCATCTGTTGGGCATCATCACCTTCAAGACCCCTGTAGAATTCATCGAGCTCTTGGTTCTCCTTTTTGAAATGATCGATCACTTTTGTCTTGACAGCCTCAAGGAAATTCCGTGCGGTCTTCCCATCTTTTGCCATCCGGTCCTTTGTCGTGAAATCAGCCCAGTTCTCAAAGCCAAGCAGCTTCGCTCTCCTGTTCCGAAGACAGATTATCTCTGTCATGAGTTTCCCATTATCCAGATCACCGCCTGATGCCCGGGTATTGTAAGCCATATAAAGCTCCTTTCTTAGCTCTCTGTCATCGCAGAACTGGAATACTGGGCTACAGCTTGGGACATGTAACGTAAAAAGCCAGCCCTCGATGCCCTTCTCTTCTGCTGCCTGACGTGCCTGCTCTTTCACCCTGTCCGGAAGACCAGCCAATCTAGCCTCATCAGTGATTATCTTTTCATATGCGTTCGTCGCATCAAGGGCGTTCTTTGCATATTCAGTCGTGAGCTTCGCAAGACTCACATTGATCTCTTTTAGCTGGGCTTTCTTTCCGTCATCAAGTTCAGCGCCGTTGTATATGAACGCGTCAAGTGTCTGCTTCAAGAATCGTTTCTTTGGTCCAGGCAGATTCTTTGCCTCATCAGTGGTCGAATATTCTTTGATGACATTATATAAGCCATCATTGAAAAATAGGTTCGTGGTAAATTCAGTTATCTTCGGATTGATCACATCGTATGCTTCCCGGATATCTTTGTTGTCATCTACGGACTTCAGAAGACCTGCGATATTGGCAGCATATTCAAGGTCCTCTGTTATCGCTTCGAATGCGAGAAGAGTGTTCTCAAATGTACGCATAGATGGCCTGCTTTTCGCAAGGTCTTCAGACTTCTTCACAGCATCTTCCAAAAGATGGTCAATCGCCGGCACAACATGCTCTGGCTTTATCTGTTCAAATGGTATCTCAAATGTCTTCTTCATCAATGGATTGTCCATACTGATCCCTCCTGATTGATAATTAGAGTTAATGTAGCTGAATTTTATAATGTTTTCTGATAAATACAGAAAAAGAAACTACTAGCGGCATCAATCCCCTATCGGATACACAAGCCTCATGTCTTTAGCCTTCGCGGGTATCGCGCCTTCAGAGATAGTGGTCAGAAGGTTCTTTCGATATTGCACCGCATTCTCTGGGTTTTCTAAAAGATACGCGCCATCATCGTAGAAAAGGTCCCAAGGGTGATCAAGTGTGATGAGATATCCATTCTCTGCCACAAGATCGATCACTTTGCTCTCATCCATGTATGCGAGATATTCCACAGTGTTCCAGTTCTTGTCTATTAAAGACAGTCCGGGTACCTTCCCGACATACCAATCCTGGGCCTGTGAATAATACTTATAGCCAGCATCGCTCACTGCCTTCGCATGCGTCGCTGGATCCTTTATGATGCTCAGGTATGGCGAGCGGAAACCATATATTGTTGTATC
>PCVE01000118.1 GCA_002762705.1 Candidatus Woesearchaeota archaeon CG11_big_fil_rev_8_21_14_0_20_43_8
AGACGGCCATGGCCATGGGACGCATTGCGCAGGGACTATCGGTGCATTGACAAATAACGGCAAAGGTGTCAGCAGTCTTTCACTAAACAACAAGTTCATCGAGCTTTATAGCATAAAAGTGCTCAGTGATTGGGGCAGCGGATCGACAGCAGGGATCGCAAAAGCGATAATCGAAGCAGCGAACAAAGGAGCCGATGTCATCAGCATGAGTCTTGGCGGTCCGGGAAAATCGACAGTCCTTGAGAAAGCATGTAAATATGCGATGAGCAAAGGGACAATCATTGTGGCGGCAGCAGGAAACGAGAACGGCAATGCAGATAATTCTGCACCAGCCAATGTGCCAGGTGTGATTACTGTCGGAGCTGTCGGACAATACGGCAAGAAAGTCAAAAGAGCGCCATTCTCGAATTATGGTGATATAGTCGATGTATCTGCGCCAGGCATGGTCATCTGGTCGACTGTTCCAAAGAACAACCGGATGAGCCGAGGCAATCTGTATATCGCTATCCAAGGGACAAGCATGGCGACACCGCATGTCGCTGGGTTGGTAGGGCTTACAATAGCCGTCAATCCTAATCTACGGGGCAAGAGAGATGACATAACCCGTATTTTGAAGGAGAGCGGATCAGATCCAGTGACAGAGAAAGATAAGCCGATAGGCAAGTTCATAAATGGCTATGGTGCGATCAAGGCTGCTATAAATTACAAATAATGATTTTTTTACTTTTTTGAGTTTGATTTGAAACTTTCGGGAGGGAAATATATTTTGGATACCAAAAAAGATTATTATGGGATCCTTGGAGTCTCAAAAGATGCCACTCTTGATGAGATAAAACAGGCTTATAGGCAGATTGCTAGAGAGACTCACCCTGATATAAATGGCGGCGATGAATGTAAGACCGTCTGTTTCAAAGATGCGACAGACGCTTTTAGTGTTCTTAGCAAGAAGGATAGACGTGAAGAATATGATATGCTCACGACTGTCCCAAAGCAGTCGAAAAGTGTCGAAGAGATCCTGCGGGAGAATGCGTCCATAGCACAGGATCTGAGACGTGATACCGGACGAAAGTCAGGACGAAACGTCGGTGATCCATTCTGTTCTTCATGCACAAGCGACACGACAGCGAAAGAAAAAACCTGTAATGATAAGAAGTCCGACATGGGTGTGACGTCTTTGTTTGGCAAGTTGAAGACTGCCTATAGGATTATGAAAGATGTCCTGTCTGAAGAAGAGAAAAGCGCGCATAAGATAGAATATGTCAATCTCGGTGGGCTTGAATATACTGTCCGGGACAGCCAGGATGTGCATCTGGAGACCAGGATACCAATCGATATAACTGATGCACTGTATGGCAGGAAAGTGGTGGTACAGGTCATAGGAAGGACTCGTGAAGGATATTATGTGAAAGGCAGGGTCAAGATGAATGTCACACCGGGTGTCGACTTAGCAAGACCAATAAGGATGAAAGGTGTAGGTATCGCTGGTGGCGACATGTATGTGAACCTTTACATCGAACCCCCAGAGAATCTCACATTTGAAGAAAAAGAACTATATCAGAAATTACGAGATATCAAACAGTACAAGAAATGATCAAACCGTTTTGACCAGATCAAACCAAAAACCATTAATATGGAACATGACTCCTTCTGGAAATAATGATTGAAATAACATTCCTTGGCACATCTGCTATGGTGCCGACAAAGGATAGGAACCATAGTGGCATCTATCTTGAATTCAATGGAGAAGGCATCCTTTTCGATTGCGGAGAGGGCATCCAAAGGCAGTTCAAGATTGCGGGGATAGCGCCTACCAAGATAAGGCGGATATGCATAACACATTGGCATGGTGATCATGTGCTTGGCCTTCCTGGGCTATTATTGACTCTTGGCGCATGCGGTTATACTGGTGTCCTGCATCTATATGGGCCAAGTGGTTCAAAAGAATATCTAGGGAACATGATGTCTGGTTTTGCAGAGAAGATATCTATTGATGTCGAAGTGCATGAGATCGCGCAAGGGATGATATTTGAGAATGATCTATATATGCTTTCATGCGCACCTCTAGAGCATTCGATCGAATGCTTCGGTTTCTCTTTCATCGAGAAAGACAGAAGGAGAATAATTGTCCCATTTATACGAAAACTTGGTATACCTGATGGTCCTCTATTAGGGAAACTCCAGCGAGGCATCGATGTTGTATGGGAAGGAAAGAACATCACGGTCGATGAAGCGACCAGAGTCGTGCATGGGAAAAAAGTGGTCTACATAGGTGATACTTTGTTCTGCAATAGCGCAGTCGGGCTCTCTCTTGATGCTGATCTTTTGATCACTGAAGCGACTCTTAGCGACACAATAGAAGAGAAAGCTGAGAACTATAAACATATGACTGCAAAGCAGGCGGCTATGCTTGCTAATCATGCGAATGCTAAGAAACTGATAATCACACATTTCTCGCAACGATATAAGACCATGGAAGTGCTTGAAGAAGAGGCACAGACAGTCTTTGCGAACACACAATGCGCGTATGATTTTTTGAAGATAAAAATATGATCCGCACAAAAGACAAAGGGAGCGCTGCTGAACGGGAACTTATCCATATGTTTTGGGAGAATTCCTGGGCGGCCATGAGAGCAGCTGGTTCTGGGAGCACTCAACACCCTTCACCTGATGTCATCGCAGGGAACGGCATGAGGCGTGTCGCCATCGAATGTAAGTCTGTCGGTGATGACAAGAAGTACATAAGTAAAGATGAGATGATACAGCTTCTTTTGTTCTCACATACATTCGGCGCCGAGGCATGGATTGGTATCAGGTTCTCAGGACGAAAATGGTTTTTCTTAAATCCAGAGGATCTTTCCGAGACAGACAAGAGCCATCTGGTCTCTGAGAAGATAGCTGAGATGAAAGGTCTCTCTTTTGAAGAGATGATCAACGGGTTCTGATGTATATACGAAAATGAATTGATCTATAAGGACCTTAATAGATCTTGAGCAGTTTTCTAAGTCCGATGCTGACTATCAAAGAGAATATGATATATGTCCCGAGCCATCCAAGCTGCCATCCGAACAGGTTGAGTCCCTTGATCTTCTCATTGCCGATGACGATATTTTTAAGACCATTTTTTTTGACGATCTCGTTTGGCGCTTCATATCGACGATCTTCTTTTGATTGGGTTATGATGATGTCTTTATTGAATACCAAATCGCCTTTCTTAAAAGACAATGAATATGCGACAGGACTCGCAGGGCCTGTCAATGTCCATGTGACAGATGCGTCATTTATGATTTTTGTCTCGTTGTCCATCACAAAAGATATGCCATTTGGGAGGACGATGGTCGCATCACCAGTGACACCATCATTGAACTGGAGTGTCGCTGTGAAAGGAACATTCTCGACAAGCGGGTAATATGCCATGTGAGAATTGAGCCATCCAAATATCAGGATTATCGGGATGAATGTGAATAATGTAGGTTTCATGGACTTCATCATATATTTCATGTTCTTGTCCATGGCCTGTTTCTGTATCTTCATCATTTTTTCAGGATCTTTCTTATGTTCCTTCATCTTTTCCTGAATCTTCTTTATGTCATCTTTCAGAGCTTTCATTTCATTCTGATCAGTAAGCCATTTGTAAGCGAATGTAATAACTACAGAAATAACGACAGCGACGATCAAGATACCCCATATGGGTGGCAGCTTAAGTAGCGGCCCTAATACTGGATCTAAGAAACTCATCCTCCCATGAACCTCCGAAGCATCGGATGCATATCCATCATGTGTTGCTTTGCGATCTCTTCGTAGAGTTTATAGATAATCATCACTGCAAGAAGGATGCCTGTGCCTCTCGATAAGGCGCCTGCTACATCAGCGACACTTGCAAGAAGTCCTACGGTAAGTCCTCCCATGACTGTCAATGGCATGATGTATCTATTCAATATATTCTCAAGCACACGTGGATCATTTCTGAAACCAGGTATCTGCAATCCCGAATTAAGGATGTTTTTTGCCTGGCTTCGCGCATCCATGCCAGAAGTCTGTACCCAGAAGTAAGCGAAGACAACTGATCCAATCATCATGAAAACCATATAAATGCCTGTCTGGCCAATGTTTGACCATGTGAAACTGCCTGTGATTATCTTTTCGACAATATTTGGTGAATGCAACCAGAACACAAATCCGCTCGCAGGAGAGTTACCACTGAAAGTCCCTAAGATAGGGTGCCCCCATCTCTCGAGCAGCCGGGCCCATAATTGTACGTTTGCAAGCAAAGCAGCCACAAGGATAACTGGTATGTTGCTTGTATACAAGAAATTTAATGGCCATCTGATGCTGTGTCCACGTATCCTTCCAAAGGAAAGCGGAATCTCTACATTCATTGATTGTACATATACTGACATGACAAATACAAAGGCAGTTGCAAGTATCGCTGCGAGCATAAGTCCTGCGCTGACAGGATCTCCACCAATCAATGATTTGATAAGAGCGGGGATAGCACCAGTCGGCATATCTGGGTTTGCCGGGCTTGGAAATGGTGAAAGTGCCCTTATTATTATCTCTTCAGATACGCCAGCAGCGATGAACAGACTCAGGCCCGATCCAAAGCCCCATTTGCTGACGACCTCATCCATGAACATGATAAGGATGCCGCCGATGAATAGTTGGAACACAAGCAATAATTCAAGTGTGAAGAACAGGCTTGTGCCGACAAGTTCTGCAGGTGGAGCAAGGCCTCCCATGAAAACATATATGAACCCTTCAAAAAGGATGAATACAAGTGCTAAGAGCTTCTGAAGACCTTGGAAGAATCTTTTCCCCTCAGCAGACTGCAGATCGAACTTCAAAAGGCCAGATCCATTCAATAGCTGCAGCACGATAGATGCTGTGACTAATGGACCGATCCCAAGAGAGATTATACTTCCGAATTTAGCAGCCATGATGACTGATAAGAATTCGAATTGCTGAAGCGCATTCTGGCCGAGACCAAATAGTGGTACTAAGCCAAGTACGAAGAATAATACAAGTGTGATTCCAGTCCATTTGAGCTTCTCTTTGAATGCAAGCTTCTTTTGGCTGGGTGCTTTGACCTCTGGGAGGTTCATTAAAATATCTTTAAAACCCATATAACGACAGCCCCCTTTTTCTGTTACAATTAAAACGGCTTAGATTTATAAATTTAATCCTTGTCGACTTTAACAGAGTCTGCTTTTTTCCCTTCAGAAGTCGCGACATCCGCAGAAATGAGAGGTATAGCCTCTCCTCCTGCTGATTTTATCTTATCGA
>PCVE01000044.1 GCA_002762705.1 Candidatus Woesearchaeota archaeon CG11_big_fil_rev_8_21_14_0_20_43_8
TGACCAGGGGTGGTCGTTTTCGATTGACTAACTCGCAGTTATGAAAAGAAAGACTAGCATAGGACACACTATCGGCTGGATAGTAAGACTTAAATACTTTGCTCTAATCCATCAGATAGTGATTTATGATGGAAAAGAACGAACGATTTGAATCATTGTGTGATCGGATATATGAAAAAGATCAACCAGTCACATTATCTGAATTAGATATTGATATCATTAGTCCACGAAGAATCGGATATTCTGGATACAGATATACTAATGGGCATTTTGAAGGCGGTGCAAAGATCACTATCGATATTTCGGATGTTGATTTTATGCCAGCTGAAAGAAGTGGATTTTTAAGTTATCTACGGAAAACAGTTCTTGAATACGGGATTCTTGATGGTTTAGTTGAAAAGTGCCTTCATCAAAATCTGGGTCGTTACGATGAACTTGCGGGGTATGAGATTTTGAGTGACAAGACCACATTCATTGATGCTGTCAATCAGACATGCAGTTTTGAGATCTCATTCGAAGGATCAATAAAAGCAGATATCGATTCCTATCGGTTGTGATCAATATCATGCCCTGAAGGATGATGGTCTTATCTGAATCACTCTAGCGTAGCAATCTCTTCTTTAATAGGAGTTACCTCATTCTCAAGAATAAGGAAGTATTTCCAGTTACATCTGGTTTGGGGGATTTGTCTATGCTTATGGACTTGATGCCTCCAGACAAGGCGGGGATTCCTGGACCAAAACAGGGGGCACTTGTCCTACGGAGGTATGACATGAAAATTATATTCTGGAGAGTCGGGGTCTTGTTCTGTTCAGTCCTCCTGATAATGTTCGCATATCAACAGTTCATGTGATTTTTTGTGGGCGTGTTTCAGCAGTTGTATACTGCCGAAAGGGGTTAATAATTTGTGTTTTTTTAATGATACTGTAATTACTTCTCATAATGATTTTGAAAAGAAATTTTAGAGGTTTTATAAACTATTAGAACTGTAAACCATTTACGTGACTCAACAGTCATTCATTTTTTTCAATATAATTATATAATCTCACCCCAGTTGTATTAATCAATAGAGGAATTATACATGAGTAAAATAAAAGATAGGCAATCAAATTTTCGTCTGAAAAATAGAGATTATTTCAATAAGACCAGTTCTGGATTTATACGAGAGAAACGTGAGCATCCATATTATCTATCTGAACTCATCAAAACCTTTAAAGAAACAATACCGCCTGGGAAAAAAATATTAGATGTCGGATGCGGCACAGGAGATCTATTGAGTTCGCTCAAAGCAAAAAATGGCATGGGCATAGATATTTCACCTGGGATGGTGAACATTGCAAAAAAACGCTTCAAACATTACTCAACTCTTAAATTCAAAGTATCCGCAGCAGAGAATCTGAGACTTAATCAAACGTTTGATATAATTATCTTGGCAGATGTACTTGAACATGTCACAAGTGTGGAAAAGACAATACAAAGCGTGAGACACCTCTGTACTGAAGATACTAGGGTTTATATTTGGGTAACAAATTATATGATGTCATGGATCTCAGAAGTCGCAGAATTTTTCAATCTTAAACACGAGGGACCACATCGGTGGCCTAAACAGAGTGAGATCAGATCTGCCCTTCATCTAAATAATTTTGGATTTGATGAGAAATATCGCCTCATTTTACCATTGAATGTCCCTTTAATATCTACCTTCGTGAATCGCTTATTCCATAAACTCCCGGTGATTCGCAGATTTGGCTATATTTGGTTTCTTGAATGTCATCTAAAATGATTAATATTCTACTCATTTGCATTATGTAGAATGCGGCTTGCGTGTGCCGCATTTGATTTTCTTCCATTATTTGATTCTAAGATAATAGAACTTAGAATTTAATGGTTCAGATGGATGTTCAGATTTATTTGAATGCATAATCCTGACTCAACAGCGCGTTTCAGCAGTGTGAACCTTTATAAGTCATGTGATCTATTGGAAATTAATGGTGAAAAAATTCCTAATCTTGATTGTTCTTCTGTTGATTCCTGTGGTCTATGCAAGTGAGACACTCAAAAAAGAGGACTGGTACGACACAAGTAAGAATTATACTGTTGATTCTTTGGGATTTCGGGTCATATTCTCATCTGGTGATGTCGAGCTTGTGCAGGTGAAATTGCTTGATGATCGATTATTGGTCCCTCTGTCTGATTGCAAGACACTTGGATCTTATAAATTCTGTTTCGATGACACCAGATTCGATCCGCATGAAGGCCAAGGCACAATAGATTATGGGACTGATAAGGAATATCATCAAGTCCACCTGAAGATATATAAAAATGAGGTCGATATCATCGACCTCGGAGTGGATCATCTTTTTTCAAAAGAATCAGTTATCATCGGTGATCCAATCTCTGTCAAAGTGACGATCACGAACAACAATGATGTGGCGTTATACGATGTGAAGGTGGTCGAGACGATACCAGATTCTTTTGTGATACAGAGCTTTGCTGGCTCATCTCGCATAGGGGACAAAATACAATGGACTGGAAAGCTTGAGAAAGGCGGGACAGCGATCTTCTCTTATAATCTTATTGGTACAAAAGAATTCTCTGGAAAGATAAACTGCACGTCTTATCTTGATAACAAGACTGTCCAATATTCAACAAAGATAGATGTGAAAGATCCAAGCGATTTTCTTAAAGTCACCCCCATATGGATCCAGAACACAATAGATCAATTCGAAGAAGGGACATTTTCTTTTGACGTGTTGAATGCGATGAATGATTCTGATACCGAATCAAGGCTTGCGATAGACATGCAATTGAAGATACCGGAATCTATGAGGTTGACAAGCCGGACATTGAGCACAGGTGGACGCGGCGTGCTGACAGAAAAAGCTTCACTTGGTCAGGGAGAGAAGATAACACATTCTATCCGATTCAGGCCAGATTATCCTGGTGTGATGAAGATGGAACTTTCTGTAGACGCGATCATTAATCAGGCAAAAGCGAGATACGATAAGAATATAACAGTGATAGTCCCATCTGAGGGCATATCTATATTGCAGCAAAGATCAAAGATAACTTATGTTCCTGGTGATGACGGTTGGATCAATCTGAGTATATGGAACCGTGACAAGACAAATGATTTCAATGATGTCGATGTGATAGTGATCTCAAATGACACAGTGATCAAAGTCATAAAGCATACACCTTTCAACATCATCAAAAGCGATGAGAAGCTCTATCTTGCATATGTAGGATTCACTGTCCCGAATCGGAGTACGACGATCGCAGTGAATCTGACATTCAAATCATCTAAAGGAATGAAATTTTCAGAAGAGAAGATATTCACTATTTACTCTCCTGAGTCGAATAATTCAGTAATGACCGCATCTTGGGATATTGGTGTTGTGAATTCTTCTAAGCAAAGCAATCTCACAATAGCGAATACATCTTCTACAATTGACACTAAGGCAGGAAAGAAAACCGTTACAGTGACAGACAAGATGGACGATCCTGTTCAAATCATGAATCTACGTTGGGTGTTGATCGGCGGCGCGTTGATTATTATCATGTTTTTTGCGGTGCTCGGATGGATGAAATGGAAAAAGCCGGGATACAAGCCACTTTCGGATATAGATGTCGATGATGTTGAGATAAATAGTCTCGCGGACAATGACATTGGATCAAAAGAAGAGATATCAGATGACAATATCAAGAAGAGTCAAAAGAGAACTTCACTTGATCCACCTAAGAAAGGGAAGTAAAAATAGATATTCACTTCTTTCTCAATATAACTTTTCTTGGACGCATGACCATGTCTTTGATATGCACTTGATCATATCCATATCTTCCGTTGGTGAATTCAGTGATCCAATAATTATTGATGTCTGATCTTGATTGATTCTGAATGATCCCTACAAAAGAATCACTGTCATGGCTCTTGAAATACCTGATGATCCTGCATCGGTTCTTCTCTTCACAATAGAATATGTTTGTGAAAAATGTGAATAATGCGCTTTGGTCGGATTTGATGTATTTCATAACGGAGTTCATAGTTTCGATAGGACCTATCAAAGCAGGGTAATATGGATTATTGGTCCTAAGGCATGATGCTGCCCCAAATTTCTTTTTGAAACGATCTGTGAATAGCTTTGTCCTTTCTTTTGACATATCCCGAGATGGCTTTTTCACAAGGTGCTTCAGTTTCAAAGGATAATGTTCGACCGCGATTTCTGTTTCCTGTGTTTTTTCCATCGGTCGTTCTGTTAATGCGTATAATAAGCCAGATCCTTCTACGTCGATCCCAAATTGCGGACATGGGACGATGCCTGAAAGAGCAGGCATTGAGAATACACCAGCGCAGTTCTTTCTCACTATATCGGCTAGATTTGATTCCATCTACAAATAGGGCTTTATCTACCATTTAATTAATTTTGCATTTTTTGTATATAGAAAAGTATTATAAGGGCATGGCGCTGTGGTTTTTGATAGAAGAGGTGGGTTTTAAATGGGGATCAGAAATACGATAGTTGGGGTTTCACTTTCAGCATTGGTGTTCTTTACTGGCTGTCCAGCTTTATTCAATGATGATAGGGGTCTTGAGACTGAACTATCTGATACTAGCGCAGAAATTGAGAGATATAAGAATAGGATCAAGTGCCTTGAAGGGGTCTCATCGCAGATCTCTGTGAAGATAGACGAATATATCAATAAGGCTGAAAAGGCATATTCAAGCGGCAGGGCAGAATCCGATCTTGGCAAAAGATTTGCGTTGTATCATGACGCAGAGAACTATCTTGGTCTTGCGAAAAGCCATAAGGATATATTATCTGGCCTTTTTGATACCTGTAGGTTTTGATTTTTTATGCCTGTTTGATACTTCGTTTTGACTATGGATTGATCTGATAAGGATGAAATTGGTACCCTGACCCGTTCTTTGGTCAGCGTGCGCTATTTGGCCCCACTCAGTAGACAATATCTGTTTGATGAATCAAAAGGCGGGAGCAGATAGTGTCCGGACCGCTTGGCTCTGGACTCTGCCAAGTGTTGATATGAAAATAAATAGACCTAAATTATCAAAACACGGCTTTCTACAAAACTTCTGGCATTGTTTAGTCACATAAGTGGGTAACATTTCTTCATCTTTATATATAATCGAAGAACCCCCTTCTCGGTGGTTCTTATGTACAAATTAAACGA
>PCVE01000122.1:0-286 GCA_002762705.1 Candidatus Woesearchaeota archaeon CG11_big_fil_rev_8_21_14_0_20_43_8
CACTCAATAACGGTCAGCGTTGCTTCAATATTTTTCTCACCCGGCATTGTAATCGAAGGCAGTTTGTAATCTTCGCTGTGCATTTCCATCCCGGAAGGATCTATTTTGTTTCCATCATACCAAAGCGAGACCTTTGGGTATTGACGCATATACAATGCAAACCCCATTGTGATTTCCTGAACGGCTTCTTCGGGACGCAAAGATGGAAAACTCTTTTCAATTTGTGATATTTTGACTTCTGTGCCAGCGTTGGAATTGCGCGATAATTTCTTATCTTCTATCTCAA
>PCVE01000122.1:487-5173 GCA_002762705.1 Candidatus Woesearchaeota archaeon CG11_big_fil_rev_8_21_14_0_20_43_8
CATCCTCTGCGATCAGGTAATTCCAATCAGGACACTTCTTCCATCTGATCCTGCCGCGCGCGATCTCGCGGATTATCGCAGCAGAGTCTTTGATAGTTATCTTATCTGTGTTCCCGACTGTCCCTGTGTTCAACAGGTAGCATTCCATGTCAGGGTTCTCCTTAAGGATCTTATAGAATTGGTTTCCCTCTTCATGAGGTGGACCGATGATGAACGGATTCGTCCCTACAACACGTTTCGACTGCCCGGCCTTTGATGGATCCCCTGCAGATGTCTCGATCGATTCACCAAGCATGAAAGCGGCCGCTCCCTGCGCAGGAGTCAGCTTCGTGACAGGTGGGATTATGTCTTCTCGTCGTGTTATGAATATTATTATATTCGCTTTCCGCAGATCCACAGAATCATCCGCCTGTTCGATGTCTCTTCTCCGGATTATGCCACGTCCGTTTGTCGTGAATTCATAGTCACAGAAATCTACCTTTCCATTCTCGCCCACATGGACATTCTCAAGGATCGCGTGCGGCATCGTGGCTGCGTGATAGAGCACAGTCTGATCTTCGTCAAGCCCTTCTGTCTTTATGAAAAAGCCATCCTCTGTTCCATAACAGAATCCATTGTCATCCATGAGCACCACATCATCCTGTCTGATCACGACACCTTCTGGATCTTCTAATCCAAAATCATGTACTGTGAGTGTTGTCTTGCCTGTGCCTGAAAGACCGAACAATATGACACCTTTTTCGATTATCTTTCCATCATCTCCTTTCACACGCACAAGCTTGCTTCCTGCATGGAGTCCAAGCCCCCCGCGTTGTTTCATGACATACATCGCCATACGGAGATGGGCTTTCTTGCATTCGCCGAAATAATCTGAACCAAGTATGAATGTCACTTTGTTCTTTGCGTCGACTATGATCTTTCGTTCTTTCCACTCAGGCACCTGGAGTACAGTCTGCTCCGCGACATGTTTCTCAGACAGATCGAATAGAGAGTTGTGCCACATGTAACCGATGCGCGCATAATCTTTTGTATAATAGGTTTTGCAATGTATCTTCATATCCGGATTGTCGCACATGGTGCGTTCTACGCAGATGAGTTCTTTTCCTTTCAGAAATGTAATGACTTCTTCGACGACTCTTTTTTGATCATCAGTGAGCGTCCCATCGATCGCGATCTCAGTGAACTTCGCGCTCCTGCTCCTTATCTTTGTCACATAGCGCGCGCTGCCGAATTCAGTTGTCGTCTCTTCATATCTCGCAAGATCTCTCAATGCGTCAGATGTCAGTCCTTTGATCATCGTCGCATTCAAAACTATCTTTTTCAATGCATCTGTTAGCATCAGATCACCTTCTTTCCATGGCACTTGCATCTGCAGCCACTTTCATATGTGCTGCTCTTGAATGATAGGCCTGCTTTTTCGCAGCCATCTTCGCAGAACACATCGCAATATCTCTGTGGTTCTGCATCGAAATCTCCTTTGATATCATATATCCATATCGAATACCCTACTTTCGCGATAGGTTCATAATCAAGTATCCAATCTATACAAGGCTGTTCTTCATTATAAATGTTCATCAGATTGTTCACGCTGATAGCATGGATCCCTTCCTGCGGAAAGCAATGCTCCTTCTGCCAATCTATGCCGTGAATTGTCGCGTTGTCGAATCCACTGTATCCAAGATATATCTGTTCTTCGATTCCATTTTTGTCAAGATATCTCTTCAATTCAGGTAATCCCTGTCCCCAATCAATATTCGAGTCGATCAGGTATTTGTGTCCGTTGTCAGACCTTATCGCTTCGTTGAAATATGAGATATAATGCGGGAATATCATGAGCGACGAGACCGCATACCAAATGCAGAGCAAAGGGATGACAAATTTCAATATCTTATCTTTATGATCAGCAAGTCTGCTGATCAGTATGAAGATGAATGGGTAGATCGGCATGATGTGTCTTATGCCGATATCGATCTTACCTGTCATGAAAAAGAACAGATACACTGCTATAGGGGCGAATAAGAAATAATCATCTTCTCTCTTCCTGTAGAATATAATCGATAATATGACCAACAACAATGTCGGGATCGGTGTCTTGAACAGGAACGCCAGAGGGAAATAATACCACCATCCATCTATCGAATGCATACCCATCAGATATTGCGCATGGCCAAAATCACTGGAATGCGCGACCACGAACTTCAGTCCCGCGATGTATCGTGGTGATTCTTTGATGCCATAAGTCAAAATCAGGACTGAGAACCCGATCGCGACGATAAGTATGAGTGCAGACGCGATCTTCCAAGTCTGTTTCGACCTGAAAAATGAGACTTTTGTCTTATGCTTCTTCAAAGCGAAGATGATTCCGATGATACCGAGTATACCTATCACATATAACCCTGTGAATTTCGCTGCGAGCGAAAGACCAAGAGAGATGCCCGTGTATATAAGATTCTTCCTGCTCTGATCATTTGTGTATCTCCAGAAAGAATAGACACTAAGCAGCATGAAAAGAGTGATCCCTGCATCAGTAGTCACATAATGCGAATGCGCGATCATCAAAGGAGAGAACGCGAACAGAAACAACGCAAGATAGCCTGCTCTTTTTGAGTGTAGCCCTTTTGCAAAAATGAATATGACAAATCCTATCAAAAGACCGATCAGGACGATAGGAAGCCGTGCCAAAAAAAGATTCCTTCCAAGATCTTCATTGTAAAGGAGAGCCTTTCCGACAGAATTCTGGTCCATCTGTCTCCAGTCAGCAGGCAGTTTCATGTCTGTGAAAAGCAATGGGACATCCGACATGAGTTTCACAAGCGGGGGATGCTCAGGGTTCAATCTGAAATCAAATTCAGTGATATAAGAATAGCTGGCAGCTATGTGTGCGAGCTCATCATTCGTGAGTCCTTCACGTGCCATGCTTGATACTGAGAACACAAGGAAAAGCAGAAGCAATCCTCCGACAATTATCTTTTCGTAGTCAGGTCTGTCCATATATCAGATACGGGATGCATGATTTAAAAATTTAGCTCTTGAAAAAAGCGTCACCACTTCTTAAGCTCTTCATGCACTCGTTCAGACCATCCTTTGACGATGTTCCATATCAATTCTCTAAAATGGTCTCGCTCAACAATTGTATATAAGAATATGTAGCCGCCGCCATCGAGATTCTCCTGTCTTCTCTTGATAACAGATTTCTCATGCAGGCGTTTCACTGATCTTTGTATCGTTGTCAGGTTAAGATCATGTTCATTTGAGAGTTGTTCTGTTGTATACCATATGTCACGGTTGTCCATGAAAAAATTCATCAGTTTGATATCTGATCTGGACAATCCAAGAGCACATTTTACTATCTCTGACAATTGGAATGTCTTACATGCGAAATCTATCATTTTTTTTCACCCTGGATTCTTTTGATGGATGGTAATAGGTACGCAGACAGCAATACTACCAGCCCGATGTATGACAATCTTCCTGGTAGCAGCAGCATCAATCCAAAACCGACTAGCATCAGAGCAATACCTTCTTTTGTACATAATGGACATCCTGGACCATTACATGTTAGGCCTTTCCGGATTTTTTTTGCTTTCATTGACCTATAATCTTGTCTATCTCATTCTTTAGGTCATCTTTTTCCATATAACCTATGATCCTGCCAATCTCGTTTCCGGATTGTGTAACGATAAGGCATGGTATGCCCTTTATATTATATTGCTGTGCGATATTCCCATAATCATCGACATTTAGCTTCGCAAATTTGATTTTGCCATAAAAATCATTTGCGACATCTTCAAATACAGGCCCCATCATCTTGCATGGCCCGCACCATTCTGCCCAAAAGTCGATTATCACAGGTAATCCTGATTTTTTCACTTCTTTGTCAAAGTTCATATCATCTAATCTTGTGACTGTCATAATACTCACCTCGCAGTACTTCTTAATTTGTGAAGTAGTATTTAAATTCTTTTTAATACTGCATAAATCAGCAAAAAAAAAGAAGTAATGAAAATATCAGATCTCGACAAGCATCCTTACATCTTTCATTATGCGCTCGTATTCCTTAAGAGTTATCTCTCCTTCCACAAGCCGCCAGTTCAGATGCTTTATGTAGCGTGTGGTCGCAGTAAGGACATCTGTCTCTGTTATCAGACCGATGAGTTTTTCATTATCTACGATCGCGAGTCGTCTGATCTTGTTTTTTCTCATGATGTTTCCTGCATTGATTATATCTGTATCAGGTCCTATGCTCAGGACTGGTGTGCTCATAACATCATTCACAGATGAAGAATGCGGATCGAGATTTTTCAGGATGACTTTCCGAATCACATCTCTTTCAGTAAGCACACCGACAGGCCTGCCATCGTCCGTGATGAGGACACAGCTGATGCCTTTTCGTCCCATCTTCTCGATAGCTTTGTATAATGATGCATTTATCTTGAATGTCTCAACAGAACGTGTCATAATACCGCCCACGGCAATGCTGTTTGTAGCACTTTTTTTGGATTCTTTCTCGGCCATGGAAAATCACCTCAGTTTTTATGTAGTTAATAACATATATTTTAGTAGATAAACGCCTTAACGTTTATTTAAATTTTGTGTTCTTTGATGATTAATGTTTAGTCACATAAGTGGGTAACATTTCTTCATCTTTATATATAATCGAAGAACCCCCTTCTCGGTGGTTCTTAT
>PCVE01000067.1 GCA_002762705.1 Candidatus Woesearchaeota archaeon CG11_big_fil_rev_8_21_14_0_20_43_8
CAAGGATCCAGACCTGTTCAGGCATTATGGAAAGAACATAGGTGGCGGCATACTCATGTACGGCCCACCCGGCTGCGGCAAGAGCCTGATTGCTATGGCAACAGCAAACGAAGCCCATGCGACTTTCTTCCATGTCAAAAGTTCAGATCTGAAGAGTAAATTCGTGGGCGAGACAGAAAAGAATATCGCCGAACTCTTCAAGAAAGCAAGAGAGAAACAGCCATCCATCATATTCTTCGATGAATTCGAGGCGCTTGGTGGCGACAGATCTGAAAGCCACTCGCATGAGAGAAGCGCAGTCGCCCAGCTATTGACTGAGATGGATGGGATGGATTCAAAAGAGCAGCAGATCTTGTTGCTTGCAGCGACGAATGAACCATGGTCGATCGATCCTGCGCTCAGACGTGAAGGAAGATTTGGAAGGACACTTTTCATCCCTCAGCCTGATGCGGAAGCAAGGAAACATATATTCTCGCTCATAATGTCAAGACGGCCGACTAAAGAGATAGATTACGCAAAGCTCACTGAAGCGACTGATGGCTTCACAGGAGCCGACATAAAAGCAGCATGCGAGATGGCAACAGACATCCCGCTCAGAGAGAGCCTGAAGACAAAGAAACGGCGGAAGATCACGATGGATGATTTCAACTTGGCAATCTCAGGCACAAGATCGATTCTGACACAATGGTATGCGAAAGCCCAGGAACAGGTCAAGAAAAAGAAACTCGAAGGATCGTTCGCTGAGCTTGTCACCGCTGCGAGCCAGATGGTGAAGATAGAGATGATAGCTTAAATAAGCGCATCTAGATTATCTTTCGCCTGTGTCAATGATGGCTCGATCGCGAGCGCTTTTTGGAACGCTGCTTTGGCAAGATCTGTATCGCCTTTGTCACGATACGCGATTCCAAGATTGAAATATGCCTGGTATGATACTGAGTCTATTGAGATCGCTTTCTGGTAATTCATTATAGCAGAATCGATATCTCCTTCGCTTTTGTATGCCGCGCCCAGATTCGTGTATGCATCCGCATATCTTGGCGAGAGATATATCGCTCTTTTGTGCATCGCTATCGCTTTGTCGAACTCTTTTCTTGCCCGATAGATCAATCCAAGATTATTGTATGCCTCTGCGAGGTCAGGTCTCAGCTCGATTGTTTTCTCATAACCGGCCTTCGCAAGGTCAAGCTGCCCAGACGTATGATACAGATATGCTAGATTATAATGCGCTTTTGCGAACAATGGATTCAGCGTGAGGGCTTTTTTATAATACTCTTCTGCAGACTTTGGATCTCCTTTGTCCATGTACACATTGCCAAGATTATTGTATGGATCTGCGAACTCAGGATTAGCAACGATAGAGAGCATATATTCAGACAACGCTTTGTCTATCTCTCCTTCTTCATAGTATGCGGCACCTAGATTCAGGTGAGACATACAGCTTTCCGGAGTCACTATTGTCGCGCTTTTCCATATGGATTCATCAGATCTCCAATCAGAGTTACGTGCGACTGTCCGTGCTGCGAATAGAAGCGTCATCAAGATGAAGATAGATATAAGCGCCTTCTTCGCTGGCTTTCCTTTCAATGACTTGTGCAACGCAGAGAAAAGTATCGCGATGCCTATACAGAATCCGACCGATGGGATGTATGCATATCTCTCTGCCATCAACGTAGCACCGGGAATTATGTTTGATACTGGAGCGAGCGCGATGAAGAACCATCCGATCGAGAATGTGATTAAAGGAGATTTTTTGTGATTCTTGTATGCTATGTACAGAAGTCCAAGCATGATTACCACAGCTGCGATGACTTCGATCTCCAGGATGTTCTGCGACAATGCGGCCGCGCTTGTGATCTCTTTCTTGTATGATAATATTCCTTTTGAAAGCTCATGGTCGATCGAGAGACGCAATGGGAAAAATAGTAATAAGAGATATTTCAATATCGCCTTTGATGTTACAAGCATCGTTAAGTAGAAACTTCCTGCGATGTAACCACCCCTCGCGCCCATCGAAGAAGCTGTGCTCCTGAGAAACAAGAATATTCCAAGGACAGCAAAATACGGGATCGATCGGACCATGGCTTTTCTTTTTTCAAAACAGACCTCATAAAATAAGATCAATAATGGCAGCGACAGAGTCAGTTCATATATGAAGAATGCGCATGCGCTCAGCAGAATAGAGATAATATATAAGCGTAATCTTCCGGATGACACGGCAAGCAGATACAGATAGAATGATGCTAGCATGAAGACGACTGCGAGCATGTCGACTGCGGCCGCTATGTATGTTATTGATTCTGTATGGATTGGATGCACACCAAATAAAGCCGATGCCATGAGCGCGAGCCAGTGATTCGAAGAAAGTTTTTTTGCTATCAAGTAGATTAACAGCGTGCATGATAGATGGACAAATAGCGCTAATGTGTGGTAACCAGCTGCGTTCTCGCCAAAAAGCCAGTTATAGAAGATATATAGCACGCCCCTAAGTGGCCGATATACTCCCTGGTGTCCGTCTGGTGTATCGCCAGCAAGTAATCTGCCGATATTCTTCGCATCTTTTGGTGTGTCCCACCTCTCGATGAAATCATGGTCATCCCAGACTATATTGTTCTGATAGATGTTTATGAAAGTGAGCAGTGTGATTATTAGGACTATAACCACATGCAACCAGTTCGATTTCAACAACGATTTCCTCATCAAATAAATTGTTGCAGAACGGATGTTAAATAATTTACTAATAAAAGAATATAATCAAATCCAAACAATGGATGAGATTCCTTGCGTTCGGCAAGGAATGAACATCAAGCAAAAAGAAATCAATCCCTTCTTTGGCGATTGTCTCTTCTTGGGCCGCCGCTATGATGTCCCCTTGGACCACCATGACGTGGACCACCGCGTCCTCTCATCGGAAGACGTCCTTCTTCCTGGCTGAAATCACTTGAGAATCCTTTCCATGCGATGCGGACACGCTCGACCTGCGGCATCTGCATCTTCTTCACAAGAACATCATAATCTCTTAGGACTCTTGAGAAATTATCATGATCTCTCTGAGTTAGCAGGTTTATCGCAAGACCGTTCTCGCCGGCACGCGCCGTCCTGCCGATCCTGTGGATATATTGCTTGCTTTCTTTTGGGATGTCATAGTTATACACATGCGTGACTCCTTTGATATCAAGGCCACGCGCTGCGACATCAGTGCAGACAAGCAATTCGAAATCCTGGTTATGGAACTGGTCCATCGTTTTGCTTCTTTTGTCCTGTGTGAAACCGCCATGCAACGCAAGCGCTTTGAAACCTAGCGCTTTGAGATTGTTCACAACAAAATCAGTGTTCGATTTCGTGTTGCAGAATATCATTGCAAGACCTGTCTTCTCGCTCTTCAATAGATGCACTAGAAGCGCGAACTTGACTTTGTCATCGACATCATAGTATACCTGATGAAGCATCGTCGGATCTACCATTGAATCGACCGAGACCTTGATTGGCTGGTTCATGATCCGTTCGATCAACCGCTCGATATCAAGTGGGATCGTCGCTGAAAAAAGAAGTGTCTGCCTCTGTTTTGGACATTGGCTGATTATCTGTTTCACATCATCGATGAAACCCATGTCAAGCATCCTATCCGCTTCGTCAAGGACAAGTGTCTTCACTTTTGAAAGATCCATCGTCCTTCTGGATATATGATCAAGGATCCTTCCAGGAGTCCCAACCACGACTTCTGACATCGTGAGGGCTTCCATCTGAGGAGTTATCGACACACCGCCGAATATGAGGGCGATATTGATTGGATCATGTTTTGAGAATTTCTCGAACTCTTTCTTTATCTGTTCTGCAAGTTCTCTTGTAGGTGTCATGACAAGAGCCTGGATGCCTTTGCCCCGCTCTGTCTTCTGTATGATGCCAGCCGCGAATGCAAGGGTCTTTCCAGATCCAGTGGCGGATCCTGCGATCACGTCTTTTCCGTCTAATGCAAGCGGTATAGCCTGACTTTGTACGTCTGTAGGGGCAGTGAAGCCCATCTCTTGTATTGTCTGTAGTATGGCATCTGAAATGCCTAATTCTTTGAATTTGTCTATCATTTTTAATCGTCTTCTGAGAAATTGTATTTTTCTCCTTTCTTATGGAAAATGCCACTAGTGACAGTATTTAAACTTTTCGAAAATAAATATAAAGAAAAGAAAAATAATCAAATCATGTTAAATAGAAGAATCATTCAACTTTAACATTAACTGCTTTTGGGCCTCTATCGCCACGTTCTACGTCGAATTCGACTGCATCGCCATCTCGGAGGTTGACTCCTTCTGGAAGTGCTGTCTGGTGTACGAAATAGTCTTTTCCGTCTTCTGCTGTGATAAAGCCGAAGCCTTTTCCTGCGTTGAAAAACTTTACTGTTCCTTTCATTTTACTTTTCACCTTTGTACTAAAAACTACCATCTTTGATGGCTAATTTTCGTTAATTTCCTTCGTAGGAGCACCATAGTTTATAAAACTTCGCATAGAAATGGGGGCAAATGCCTTAAAATGCTTATTTTAGGCACTCAGAGCTGTTTTATCCAATATAGATCTTGCAACACAAAATAGAATAAAAAAAATAAATCGAATTATGTTATTAGAGTAATAATTATACTACTTTAACATTGACTGCTTTTGGGCCTCTGTCGCCCTCTTCTACATCAAACTCGACTGCATCTTCGTCACGAAGGTTTACGCCTTCTGGAAGTGCTGTCTGATGCACAAAATATTCTTTGCCGTCTTCTGCTGCGATAAAGCCAAAGCCTTTTCCAGCGTTGAAAAATTTCACTGTTCCTTTCATTTTACTTTTCACCTTTGTACTAAAAACCATCATTTTGATGGATTAGTTCTACTTAAGAGTCATCGAAAAAGCTCTCGAGTATTTAAAATACCCTATATTTAGATGTGAAATTAAGGATATTTGGTCAATATTGGCCCATAATCAAGCCCGGTATGAATATAAAGAATATTCTCGTGTAAGCGTTTAGTATGGAAATTCAATTCCGACAAATGTAGGCGGTGAAGTAGAAACTTAAAGCATTTTCTGAAAGTGAATTGCATAGCAAACGAAACAACCGTAGCAACAGTCCACAGGAATTTCGCTAATAGAAATATTAGTTCAAAATCCAATAAATAGAGAGACTGCGTAGCAACAGTAAAAAATTAAGCC
>PCVE01000090.1 GCA_002762705.1 Candidatus Woesearchaeota archaeon CG11_big_fil_rev_8_21_14_0_20_43_8
CTTGCGAACAGGTTCGCGATCGCGCTTTATGGAAACGACGGCTATGTCGAAAAGACAGTCACGCCGGGAACACGAGAAGCCGATTTCACAGATCTAAGAGTCAGCAAGATGACAGAAGGCGCGACGCTCGCTGAGGCAGTGGAAGCACCTGATGTCCTGAAAAAGCCATGTGTCGTGATCAACGAGCTCAACAGGATGCCACTCCAGATACAGAACAAACTGATATCTTTCTTCGACATGTCATACGAATACCTAGGCGCGAAATTCAAGGTCGGACACGACTACGGAAACAAGAGATACCAATTAAGGATCGTCACGATAAACGAAGGCGACAGATACAGAGGCACTGACCAGATCGACGGCGCAGTCCGCGATCGACTTATCATCGAGATCCCGATGGATTTCTTCCCATTGACAAAAATCGATGAGATGAGAAAGAACACATCCGAAGGAAAGTCACTTGATGAGATCGTGAACAACAGGACTTTCATAACAGAACTGACTGATATCACAAGCAAAGTGAAGAAGGTCCCGCTCACTGAAGAAGCTGAACGATTTATGGAATACCTGACTGGGCTTGACAACTGTGTCAGGTCGAACACTGGATCAAAGAAAGGCGTGGATCTAAGATATATAATGGAGCATGCATGCACAGGATGCCATAGCATACAAAGAGACAACCATATCTGCAACAGTATATATGCGCCATCGCCAAGGGCAATGAGCAAAGTCAAGAAAGTCG
The DNA here is from genome assembly GCA_002762705.1 of Candidatus Woesearchaeota archaeon CG11_big_fil_rev_8_21_14_0_20_43_8. Classification (GTDB taxonomy): domain Archaea; phylum Nanobdellota; class Nanobdellia; order Woesearchaeales; family CG08-08-20-14; genus CG08-08-20-14. Next base: position 743 of record PCVE01000090.1, read on the forward strand.
CGCAGGCGATATCAGTCCTCAGATCATACGACTTGTTCCGATCAAAAGAAGAGAACAAACGATTGACACGTCAGGAAGAAGACTTGATACGGCAGCCGGTCGTGACCACACAGGACATAATCACTGCGGCTCCGTTTGTCTTCTATTCAAAGATGAACATAAACCCCATGTGGATACAGAAGCATTACCAAGGAAACAAATGGGCGGCGGTCAACAGCACGATAAAAATCGCATACAACAGGTTTGTCAGATTCCTTGATGAGGCAGGCGATGTCGCGGATAGATATTTCGACAACCCGACTGTCAACGACCTGGACAAGACAACGCTACGTGAATATGCGACGACAAAAGATCCATGGGCATACAAGCTTTCATCTTCAGAAGTATCTGCCGCGAACACTGCAAGACAACAGGCAGGTATCGACACTGACCACACAAGGAGAAGATGACATGCAAGAAGTAATCCAAAGACTCTTAGCGAACAGGGAATGGAGTTCTTATTATATCAATTTCACACGAGAGAAGACAGATCATCTGCTCGAAGCATGGGTAAGCCCACAGGATTGGCAGATAACAATCAAGCTAGATCCGGACATCGAGACAAAACTTCTAGAAGTGATGGAACATTATGTCAACCATACCCCTGGAAGCAGATTCCAGAACAAGACTGATGAACAGAATCTTGAGGATCTTATCTACGCATCAGTCGACCATGAGATCGGACACTGGAACCATTGCCCATTCGATGACCATTATTTCGGCGATATCATCGCAGGCGCGAAGAAGGGCTTGATCGAAGAAGGGATGGGCGAACAACAGGCTGAACAATACAAGCTCAGGATAGGGAACCTCTTCATGGACACGATAGACAATGCGCTGAATGTGATAGAGGGAATCGACCCAGACAAATATCTCGAGGGCATATGCACGCATTATCTTAAAGAAGGCATCCTTGCCGGACAGTTCACTGAATCATTCGGCATATTTGTCGACACCCAGATGAAGATGTTCGGAAATGACTGGGAGACACATACGCTTTCAGAAGCATTCACTGATGATTATCAGAATCTGCAGCCGATATCAAGACGATGCGCGGAGATATTCACCCGCGGAGTTGTCGATACAGGCGATATGTACAGACGTCCGCTCGATGACCATGAAAAGACACTTCTCGCAAAAGAGCTCAAGCGCGCAGTGGACACAGACCGACATGGCAATGTGACTTCATTCATCTGGTATGAGAAAGCGTATGAATATGCAAGACTCATGCACGGCTTCCTGCCGCAGATGGATGAGAACCAAGTGAGTTCACCACAAGCATCGCAGTATGGATCAGACCAGCAATACAGAGATGATGTCGATCAGGACTCAGGCCAGAGATCGAATGGCGCTCCAGATCCAAGCGGTGGACAGGGCGACCCTTCGGACGGCGAACCTGGTGATGGACAGCAAGGTAGCGGTCAGGGTGATCCAACAGATCAAAATCCAGATGATTCTGGTGATGTGAGCGGATCTGGCAATGGAGACCCTTTCGATGATGATGATGGCACAGGAAATGAATCCGATGACGAAGATGACCCATTCGGACAAGGGACAGGAAATGATCCATCAGATGATCCTTTCGATGATATAGATGACCCCTCATTCGGCAGCCACAGCATGCCGGGGGGCCGGGGACAGTATCAACCGATAGATCCAAACAGCCGATTCACACAGCTCGATGATCTCTATCGGTCACGTGCGAAAGAGATAACAGTGAAATACACAGACCCTGACAAAGACGGAGATTCCACATATGAAGTCGACTGGATGTCAAGAGAGAGGATAGAGCCGGATGAAAAGATAAATCCTGAAATCGTGGACTGGGGGTCAACTATCCCGATACCGACTGGTGGAAAGTGGGACTACTGGTTCTTTCGAAACACTCTTCCGATCGAGGATCAGACAGATCTTGGCGGATCGAAAGGCGGCCTGCCAGACATCTGCTTCATACTCGATTCATCAGGCAGCATGAACTGGACACGCGATGGGAGAAGCGGAGAATACGATCTTGCGCTCTGCACGATATATTCAGTGATTGACTATGTCGTGAAGAACGACAAAGCATTCTACATGAACTTCTCCGCGATAAATTTCTCAGGCGGGACAAACTTCACCGGCTGGCATGATTTCTATAATCTCAATAAAGTGAAAGAAGAACTATTTAATTACCAGGGACAGGGGACATATCTTGAAGCGAGCAAACTTCGTCAGGTCTATCAGAACGCAAAAGACAAATTTATCGCGATCATGGTTACTGACGGAGACATCAGCAATTCTGACCAGATCGTCGCAGAAGTGAACCAGATGAAACGGCAGGGCCATGAGTTCTCTTTGATTCAGGTCGGTTATGAGTCAGATTTCTCGCGGAAGATGAAACAGGCTGGAGCTGATGTGAATTGCATAACAGATATCAGCGACCTTGAGAAGCTTGTCCTTGATCGTACGAAAGAGGTGTATGATTACTGATCAGAAGCGCGAGATCAGAAACTGGTTTTGGATTGATATCTGTCTCTTCATCTGTATCGGCCGTGATATGTGTCTTTATCTATCTGATCTGTCCGGCCAAATAGACTATCTCGCTACTCTGATCCAATACATCCAATCGCTGCTGGATCCAGGACATGAGACAGGGAGAAGGAGCATGACCGCGATCGTCCAGATAATCGGAACAGCAGATATAACACATATCAAAAGAAAGAACATACCAGAACCTATTGTGGTCTGGCAAAAAGAGCAAGTGTTTTGATGCCAAATAAAATCAACATCTGCGGCTCTATCCACATCAGATCATTTTATACATATGCTTGAGGAACTCTTTGTAACCATGCTTCTGCCAGACTGCATTCGCGTCAGGATTTTTAGTCTGGACAGAAAGCTTGACATATCGAAGGCCATTCTTCCTGAATTGTTCATATGCTTTTTCTAGCAGCAGCTTCGATATGCCTTTTTTTCTATGCCGCTCATCCACGTAGATGAGATCTATGTAACCAACTTTTTTTATCTCCCAGAAAGATTCGCGTCTCTCGACATTGAACAATACGAAACCAGCAAGCTCCCCACCATGTTCTGCGACATAGCACCACTTGTCTTCAGAATCAATGAAATCACGATAATAACCTACTTCATCTTCAAATGCGGGATCAAGCTGGTCAAGAGGTGAGCATCGTCTCAGTATCTCGCCGAACAGATTCAATTTTCCGATGGCTGCGACATCGCTTTCTGTGGCTTTTCTTATGATCATGCAGAAGACAAGGACATGACTATTAATAAAATTAATCGTTTACCAAAAGTGATTGACATCAAATAGTGATTATATTACGTTTTTGACCCAAATGAATAGTATATACAAAACGTGCTGCACTGTATCTCTGTTGCTCAGATATATATCACTGGCCACACTAAATAATCTCAGAGAAGAGCCTATGACATAAGCCACTGGCAGATCAGCCAGAGGTAAGACATACAGAAGATAGCGTAAGCTCTCAAAGACAAGTCGGCGGACTATAAGCGCGGAGGAGAAAAACATGGGCAGCTATGATTCAGGTGAATATACAAGTGCCCCACGGCGCAGGATCTCAGAGAGACTGACGTCAAGGAGACCGGCGACAAGCCCGACATACAGTGCACCGACACAGGAGACGACAGCAAGTCAAGGCGGTAGCGCAAATGCGCCACGAGAAGCGATCCCAGAACCACAGACGAATTACGACCCAGGCCTGCAGACGATCGCGGCGCTTGGTGGTGGACTGAGTTCAGACAGGATCATAAAACCGCTACCAGATGATATCAAGGAAGGCACGCTCCTTGAGGTCATCGCATATATGACAAGGCCAGACGTAGTCTCGACAAAAGAGGAGACAAGAGTCCTTGGTGATATCACACAAAGGCAGAGAAAGGACGACTATAGATGCATAGTGAATGAATTCCATAACCTGCACAACTCAAAGCTCGGGACAGACAAGGCGACAATGTTCTACCAGAACAAGACGATGAACCAGAGCGGACAGAGCCAAACATTCAACTACCTTGACATGGCAGTCATCAGCCACGACGAATGCGGCACAAGCTATGATGGCCTTGAGAAGAAATGCAAGTGATGCTGTTTTTTTGTTTTTTTGATTTGATATTATAGATGTGAAAGACGATGACAAGACAATTCGAGATACCCGAACCATACATCTTCTCCCTTGACACACCGTTGATAAGCTATAATGGCAGGCTTCTGCAGGCAAGCGGCCAATCAGATACCGAAGATAATTTCATCGAGTTCTACAAGAACAGATATTCACTTGAAGAGATAGAGAGTCCAAAAAGACTTGAGAGCCTTTACATGAAACATAACAATCCCAGATTTCAGGAGTTCAAACGAGGATTCATAAAAAAGCACCTTGATAAAGAGCTCGAGACAA
>PCVE01000080.1 GCA_002762705.1 Candidatus Woesearchaeota archaeon CG11_big_fil_rev_8_21_14_0_20_43_8
TTAAAGATAGTTTACATTGTTCTTAAGCCTTACGGCTTAAGGACTCTATATTTTGAACTTTTCTACAAAGCCATAAATTAAGAGGCCTTTTGGATGTTGACGAAGTCCATCTAAAAAATATTGTTCTGGAAATAGATATGCATAGTTTTTCCTCACTTCTTGTAGATGATACCCATTTACTTAATGATCTTTGGTTTTACAAGAAATATATGTCATATTCAGAAATGAAAGAAATCCGTAATGAATCATACCCTGCGTTATATATTGAAGCCAATTTTCCATTTATCGGCAGTGGATCTGACATCATCGCAAACACCATAAATCATCCAAAACTCACTGAGATATATCAGGGCTGGTCTAAGTCAGACATCAATTTTTCTTCAACTCCAAATAAAGAAGCCGTTGCTATGGAAAGAGCGAATGTGCATTTCAAAGGATATGAACGAATAAACCCACTTATTTTTGAGTATTTTCTAAAAACATTGTCACTTGCAAAAGAAAACAATCTAACAGTAATCCTTGTGAGTTATCCGGTATCTAAAGAATTTGATGAAGCCATGGAAAAACTTGGCATAACAAAAGATGATTATTATAGCACAATATTTGATGGCATTGATTCTGTTCTTGATGAATATATGTATTTTGATTATTATGACATGTTCTTTTATAATCCAGAACTGCTTTTTGATCCAGATCATCTTAATTCCAATGGTGCAGAGACATTTACTAAAAAAATTTATGAAGATTACATGGCAGAAAAAATGAGCCAATACATTGAATCAGAGCCAAATCACAAAGTGAGATAGTTCGCTGCCCAGAGCATCGACTCATCACTCCTATAGAATGTCTTCTTGTATGGTGATCCGTCTTCTTCATAGACCTCAAGGAAATTTCCATGTTCTTCTATGAGTCTTCTGTAAGTGGCCTTGTGTTTCAGATAAAGCCTCTTATCGACACCCATCAGCAGCTTGACATACAACGGGCCCATGTGCATCCATATCGCCGTCCCTTCATAATTCGAAGCGAACCAATTCATCGGCCAGAGCTCTTTGTCTTTTATCCGGAAGTTCGTGTACTTGAGCGGGAAAGGATCATCAAGCCCTGCTTCATGGATCTTCACAAGGCAGCTCTTAAGCATCTTCCTGTCTTTTGTGACACCGCATATGAAAGGGAATATGTTCGCGTCTCCTGCGATATATCTCTTTTTTTCCATGTCATCGTAGAAGAACCCATCATTACACCATAATCTATCGACGATCTTCTTTTTCATATCGCCAAATGGGTTATTGAGACCGAAGTGATCTATGTCATCAGATGCCATCGATAGCATGCAGTTGTCATATGTCGAAGAGACTCTTCGCAGATTATCCTTCATTGATGAAAAAGACCTGTCTTCTCTCACAAGACATGTCTTCTTGTCGATGCATAATCTATGATATCTATCAATCTCGCTCTGCAGGAATGCCTTATGTCTCTTGACCACATTTTCTGCATCGAGTAAACGAAGTATCCTAAAACAATACGCCAAAGTATCAGGAGCGAGCGAGAACACATCTATCGGTATATCGCGTGGTGTTATCGTGGTCGTAAGTTTTCCATGTCTGGAATACACAGAAAGCACGTATTCCATAGATTCAAGCAGTTTTTGCTTGTATCCAAGTGATATAAGGCTCTCTGCGCACCATCCAAGATCCCTCATATAGAATTCATGGAAATGACCTGCGCTGACAGTGAAATAGCGCTTATTCCAGCAATCATCGACAATCTTATGACAGATCTCCACAGGTGTGCCTATATATCGCACTTTTCGACCAGATAACGCCCTTACAGCGAATCTTAGGCCTTCTCTTACGTGTTCGATACCTAGCCCCATTCTGGCTTATTTTAGGCTGGAAGGATATATAAATGTGTTGGGGATCAAAAAATTGAGGTTATATAATACAAAAATTGATCAATATCAATCCGTCTCAAGTAATTTTTTAAGTGCCGATTGTGCAGAATTATATCCTGGATTTATCTCTAGAGCCTTTTTATATTCATCTATCGCATCCCAACCAATGAATGTCACATCATCACATACAAAATCATTATTGAAGATATTATTATAAGATATTACAACAGAAAGTATGATAATCAAAATAAATAACCAATTTGTGTGTTTTGATGATTTATTCTTCATTTTTGATCTAGATCAGTTACAGTTGAATTTCATTCGATATGCAATTCAAGCACATCCCCATCCATAAGGACATGGTTGATGCTCAGTTTCTGCGCGGCAAATTTTGCGCTGTTTCCTGTCACTCTCGCGAAACGGAATTTCCGTGAGAAATCCTTATGCAGTTTGTCGCAAACATCTTTTATCATGCATCCAATATGCATGATCATTGGGATGCCCATATCTGCCTTCTTGCCTGGCTCTTTCATAAATACCCTTATTAGGCAGAGCTTATCGAATATCAAGTCTTTTAGTTCACCCATTCCGATATCTTCTTTTGCAGAAATACAGATATCCGGACAGACTTTCTTCTTTATCTGTGCAAGCTTATCTTCCGGCACCATGTCAATCTTATTTATAGCGACGATCGATGGCATGTACACTTTGTTGTCTTCGATGCAATCAATGAATTCATCATCAGTGATATCTTCTCGTATGACTATGTCAGCATTGACAAGACTAAATTCTTTGCATATCGCTTTTACAGTGTCAGAATTGATCTTAGTCAGCTTGCATGTAGCACCCATCCTAATGCCGCCTTTTCCTGTCTTTGTTATCTTGACATCTGGCCTCTGCTTGTCAAGCCTGATGTTCGTGTCATAGACCTCTTTTCTCAGTATCTCAAGATGAGCAGGATGATTCACATCCACGACAATCAGAGCAAGATCCGCATTCCTCATGACAGAAAGAACCTCTTTTCCACGGCCAGTGCCCCTTGCAGCACCCCTGACAACACCAGGGACATCAAGGACCTGTATCTTCGCATGCTTGTATTCAAGAAGCCCAGGGATACAGGTTAGGGTCGTAAAAGCATATGCACCCACCTCTGAATTCGCGTTTGTCAATTGATTGAGCAATGTTGACTTACCAACAGAAGGAAACCCAAGCAAAAGGACAGTGCCATCTCCAGTCTTCCTGACAGCATATCCATCACCGCCCTTACTGCCTTTTCCTCTTGATTCCTGTTTCTCACGAAGTTTCGCGATCCTTGCCTTCAGAAGGCCGATCGACATCTGTGTCCTTTTATTATATTTAGTATTAGCGAGCTCCTTCTCAAGTTCCTGTATCCTGTCAGGAATCTTGACCTTCTCCTTTTTCGCGACATCGCCTTCTTTCTTCTTAAGCTTCATTTTCTACACGAAACCACGCTTCCTTTTTAGCTTTTCGCTTTCGTCTTCTAGTTTTTCGAACTCTTCTTCGATGTCTTTCTCTATCTTATGCTCAAGCTCCTTGATCATCTTGGTCGGGTCGATATTTGGATTCTCTGACACCAGCTTTGCCTTTTTTTTATTGACTGAAGAGAACAGCTTTCCAAATAATGACTTTTTCTTTGGGGGTTCAAGATGCCTATGATGATGACTCTTCTCGATATGCTGCAATCTCTTCTTCTCTTTCTCAAGCCTTCGCTTCTCAGCTTCGAGATGGGCTTTCTCTTTTATCAATTTCTCGTTTTCTTCAATCACTTCATATACCGCTTCCTCAAGCTCTTCTTTAGGGATGTCATCGCCATCCTCTTCTGCCAGCGTTTTTAGTTCTTCTGCCTCTTTAGATATCGATAATTTCTTGCTCTTATGATGCACTTTGCTTATGCTATGCAATATGAACCCAAGAAGCCCGCCAATAGAGAAAGCGAATATCGCAAAAGCGAATAACCCGAACTTTGACTTGGTCCGAAGCACATCCTCTGCGCCAAGCCATAGATTCTGCGTAAAAGAAGTATTGACTAGTTTGATATCAAAATCCTTGCTGATATTGATCAGATTGCCATCCATGTCTGTATGGACAACAGAGATTGTGAAGGTGTTGTTTCCTGGTTTGAGATCGTTGCCTTTGAGGTCTATTAGAAATCTTCTGTCGATAGTCATCTCATCAAGGTCCCAGCGCTTGTTCTGGCTTCCATGATCAAGGAAGACGCTCACATTCCCGATCGGCGCTGTCGTCTTCTTCTTTATCAGGAAATCTATCTTGAATGTGTCCTGGAATTCTACCATGTCTGCGTGATTGATGTTTGAGATCTCCACTTTTGGAGGATTATGGGCCATGAATTCTACCTGAGACACTTTCGAGACATCTTCATTGCTTGCTGTCACAATCACTTCATGTTGTCCAGATGTGTTCTCCACATAAGAGAAAGTCACTATTTTTGTGCTCGCTATATTGATCGTGACTGTTTTACAATCATCCTGATAGCATACATCCAGATCAGAAAGCACAGTGTTCCCTGTGTTTGACAAATCACAGGTGATCGTGAATTCTTTTCCGACATAGATAAGAGATGGACTTGCTGAACAGCTGAGCTGCAGATTCTTAGAATAATGTTTTGTCTCCTGCTCCCGGCTTATGTTGCTGAGGAGCTCAAGATTATCAAGAGAATACATGATGTTCTTAGAAGACGCGGTGAAATTAGCGGTCGCAGAGATTTCATTTAGGAAATATACCCTGACTGGGACAAGATAAGAATATTTTGAATCGAGATCATCAGAAAGTTTAGTTGTCCAATGCAATTTCTTGGTCTCGTATGGTACCAAAAGGAGATCCCTTGTGTTGCCATCAAGGAAAGTCATCTCATTTGATAATGTGGCATAGACAGTCAATCCGGTATAATGATTGTTCAGGTTCTGCACCTCGACTTCAAGTATATTGTACGAACCGAATCCCACCTGGCTTTTCAGGAACTGCGCTTTTAGTGTCACTCTATGATCTATCTTCTCACCGATCTCTTTCACCTCAGCATTGAACTCAAGCGCCTTTGTCTGCAGAGTTATATCTCTACCCCGCCATTCATATTTAGAAGAATATCCACCGGAATCAAAAGATTCCTTGAGTTTTATGTGAGCTGCATCGATGAACCCGAATTCATTATAGGTTATATCGAACGGCACCCAGCCTACACTGGGGAAATATACTTCTGCCCAGGCATGAGGCCCAAAACCCGGTGGGGTCTTTAGGTTTGTATATGCATAGCCAGAGACATACTTTGTCGGTATGCCGATGTCTCTTAATATAGAGACAAACAATGCGGTGATCTCATCACATACACCTTGCCGCACCTTGAATGTGTCTGATGGTTTCTCAAGCGTCTCAGAGAAAGATAGATTGTATTCAATATTGTTCTTCACCCATTCTGATATCTTGAACACCAATCGATAAAGATCATCTTCACCCTGCGCGAGATCATTCGCAAGTTTGCTTATGTCACTATTGATATCTATATTCTCTGTGAATTTCAGATAATCCTCGACTCCAGAAGTGTCTTTTTTAGTCAGAGGAAAATCAATCTTCTGGCTCACCCTCTTGAGACCATAATCCGTCTCGACAGTAGCACGCACCTGATATATCAGCTTGCTTCCGATATCTGGCTCGCTCCATTTGAAACTCAATGTATCGCCGACAAGATTAGCATTTGGTGTGGTGTCCATATTAGAGACCCTCTGCCGCCAGGTGTTCAATGGGACAAAAGTGAGGTCTGCTTTCACATATCGAGATTCTGCCGCGACACCCAATGGTTTCAATTCAAGTTCAGATGATATCTTGATATCAGTCTTCAGCGTCTTGCTGGTATATGCCCATTCATCATTCGATGCTGAGACAGATCCAATCAGAGCGATGACTAGCATAGTGGATAGTAAAGACCAAAAGATATATCTCTTCATCATATCATTCGCGCTCTTTTCCAAAAATTTTCCCTTCGGATATTATGCTTATTATATATGAACAAAGCAGCACAAGAAGGCCGCTTATCCCCTTTATGAATTCTGCGACAAGGAAAATAGAGAATGCGGCCATAGATGCGTAATGCTTCTTCATGAATTCGATTATCGCACTTATCTGTTCCACATTCTGTTCGACATCTTCATCTTCAGTCACATGGACCGCGAGCTGCCTGTCAAGTTCCTGTTTTGCGATAGTATCTATCTGTTTCATCTTGGATTCTATCTTATCAGTGCAGCTCTCTTCGATCGATGAGTCGCTCTTGGCTGCGAGGATAAGCGCGCCTTCGACACTCTCAAGCATCTTATGATTCGCATCCCTCTGCTGTCTCTCAATCGAACTTTGGACATCTGATCCATCATCTATATCTATCCCGGAACTGGCCATGAGACTATTTATCTCCACCTCTGCGAAATCATCACTGCCTGCAAGAGTGATATATACACCTATAGCTATCATAATCGACATCAATATGAAGACATGCTTATAGCTCCCGACGATTATCTCAGTGAAATCGGTTTTTTTGTAATGTTCTTTTCTCTTCTGGATATTCAATATGAAATAGATTATGCTACCACATATGCCAAGAGCAGCAAAAGCAGACAATGTGCTCCACCCGAAGAACAGCAAAGTCAATATGAACAGGAGTATCGGGGCTGAGAAGATAGTGAAATCATCGCGATCTCTTTTCATAGCATAATAGCCGATGATGACTGATGCAACAGAGAACATGACAACAGAAGCTATGACCATCATCAGATTGATATCACTGTTGCCTTTGAGCATCACTGAGAATTCAGTCAACGGCGTCAACAAAAAACCAGCTTCAAGAGAACTTCTCTTCAGAAGTATGAAACTTATGATCATACCGACAAGACATCCTACGATGCTGATTATCTTTGTTTTCTGGCTCAATACATCGCTATCGTCAGAAGAGGATGTCGCTTTGTCTTTACCTTTCTTTATCTCATCGTCATCTATCTGATTATCAATATAATCGAATGCCTCTTTTATCAGATGCGCTTTGATATCCTGGCTTGACAAAGATTCCTTGATCTCACTATCTGTGAAACTATCTTTTCTATATCGCTTTATGTAATCGACTATCTCCTTATCGACCATCTACTAACCTCCGTCAAGACTTATTGATGAAATCCTTATATCTGCCGTCATTTGTCATGAAATTGCTGATCTCAGACTCGATCACCTGTAATGACCATCCGGCTTTCAGAAGATTCTGCAATATCTCATCTCTTGTCATGCCCCTATTGACCGCAGCCAACAGATATCTGTTCAATATGATCTTATCGTCTTCATTCACAAGATGCTTTGGCTTGTTTATCTTCTGGGTCATGCCATACATCGTCTCGACGATCGCGGCATCTTTCCATGAAGAGCCCATGACATTTGTATGTATCTCGTTTGGATCGACACCGAACACTTTCTCTTTTTCTACATAATCCTGCAGGATCCGGTATCTACCTTCTGTGACGCCAGTCTCTGGCGGGATTGGCATGGGTTTATTGCCCGCATACACCGCATGATCAACGATATCGCGTCTCCATTTCGCGATCAATAGATTCTTATGGATCTGATGGTTCGTAAGACCTCTTGATCTTGCTGCATTGATGTAATCCAGAAGCTGCCTATATGTGACTTTCTCAATCCCGAACTTGTGGCTCACATCGATCTCTTTCTGTTTCGCCTGGAGGAACTGTATCTTGTCGCTTAAGAGCATCGCCATCTCATCCTTTGTCCTGACAGATTTAAGATCCATCGCAAATCCTGTATCGTTAAACGTGTTCGCAACCCAAGATGAGAAATCATTCTTCTCTCCATTGACATGCATGCTGAATGTCTTGTCATCAAGCTGTGCGACAGCATTATGAAGATCATAGATATTCCTGACAACCCAGCCATTCGCGATCCTCATGAAATTTTCTGGCTCAGTATCCACATAATATTGTGTTGTAAGGGTCTTTACATTGTTTGACTTCAGACCCTTTATTGTGAATATGCTTATGAGGATGATGATCGGCACAGCGAACACCATCAATATCGTCCCATACTGCGCGAAGAAGTTCTGCTCTTGTTCTGTAGACGAAGTGATGATCGGCTCTTCTTCCTTTGGCTCCTCTCCTTTTGGTGTCACTACTGGTGTCGTGGTCTTGTTCACGACAGGTGGATTCTTATCGTCCCTTTTTATGACTGGCGCTTTTGATGCTGTCACGCCTGCGATCATATAGATCGAAAAACCAGAGCTTGTGGATTCAAAGAGATAATAATCATCCATATTTCCAATATATGTCGTCGACTTCTTTTCCCATGCGCCATTTGATAGCTTATACAATGCGATGTCTGATATCTTGATACCATTATCATCGGCCCATGAACGCTTGACCTTGAAATAATATTTGACCTTATCGACAGCACTCTTTGGAAAATCTTCGGTGATCTCGAATATCTGATAAGATATCGCACCAGCAGAGATGCTTGTCACGGCAGACGCACCAGCAGGAAATGAATTCTTCCGGTTTATCTTAAGGCTCACCGACGAGACTTCTTTATTCAGATCGATCTCGAGCTTAGTCAAAGGCAGGTCATTGCTGTTTATGAGAAATTCTATGCTGCCAGGTCCGATCTTATCCCAAAACCGCGAATATTCTCCCTTTGTGGCCCCGGTCCCATTGAATGCGCCACCGCCACCTGTGCTTCCTGTAGTCCCAGTTGGCGTAGTCCCAGAAGATTCGCTTTCATCATCATCGAAGATGCTTGTGCAGCCGGTGTCATTGCTGTAATCTATATATCCATCTCCGTCATTATCCACACCATCGCTGCATTCAGGATTATCGCTCTCATCATTGTCTGTCGGAGAGGAGCAGCCTGGATCATCAGGATAATCTGTCCAATTATCGGCATCGTTGTTTATAGAATCACTACATTGATATGCAGGAAGCGCAGCGTCTGTCGTGAAGACATATGTGCCGTTGTTCACGATGCACTGACCGCCGTAAGGCGCACATGCTGTTATGTTGAAATAATATGTCGTGCTCGCAAGCAAAGGCGAGAGCTGGACACTGTTTGGGTTCTGGTATAGAGATGTCGATACAACTGTGCCAAGTGATGCGGCGCTTGTGCCATATCTTATCGTCAAGCTGGCAGACTTGTTCATCGTCACTGTGACAATCGCTGAAAGAACATCTGGATTGACAGACACGCTCAACACTTCTGGCGCGAAAAGATCCATGAATTCCAATGGGAACCAACCACTATTATAGATCATTGAGATATTACCGGTCGAATTCTGGACAACAGCGCCTTTAGTTGATACCAAAGATAAGCAGACTAAAAAGAACATCACCAATATGATCCGCTTCATTCTATCAGTTCCCATCATCAAGACCCCAACCATACATGCCGATGTACTGTCCAGCGCTCAACCCTTCATAAGGTGTTATGTAAAGCCGGACGAGCTCATTATACAATCCGTCATAGGAATAGATATAACTAGGGACATTGAGCGACGTAGAAGCATTAAGCGAGAAAAGTCCTGCATCGACATAGCTTGGTGAATCAGAGATATTGACCCTCACTGTGCTGTTGCCGATCTGAGCATAATCATTGTCGAACACATTGATACCGCCATCGCTCAGATTCATGTAATATCGGACATATGGATATGATTTTGTCTTGACATCATAATATAAGACCGCGTCGCTGCCATTGATCACTGCTGTCGTGTTTCCACCGACAAGGCTCTGCTGTATCGCGGCCCGTGAATGCAAGTAGGCCCTGCCTGATATATTCCTGCCAAGAGAATCGCTTTCCCACACCTCTATCTCCCATTCTCCGGCAGGAAGATAGATACCATCGTATCTTTTTTTGAATGTGTAATTTGTCAGATCATCTGTTATCAGGAAAGATGAATTGATCAAGCCATTATCAGTGAGATTTGTGATATTGAATGTGCTCCCAACAAAGACACTATTGTTTATGCTCTGGTTCGACAGCAGAAATGAGTTATCAAAGATGTTCTGCTGCACAAGATAGGTCACATTTATCCCTGTCCTGCCATTTATCGGCGAAGTCATGAGATAGCTTGCGTTGATGCTTCCACGGATAATCTTCACGATCTTATTCATTGTACTATTTATAGATATCAAAGTGACATTGAGCGTGCTGTTTGTTGGCACATCTTTTATCAGCAATGTCCCATTCGTCCAGTTCCTTGTGAAATTGGTGTGATAACCATAATCAAACCCATGCAACCAGGTATCATTGTAATATGCGCCGCCTCCGCTGAAGAGCACTAAAGTGCGTGAACTTGGTCTAAACGCCATGCTTGGCGAGGATCTCGCCGGAGGTTCGTCTTCTGTCTGGATCTGTCTCCATGAATTTCCAGTGTAATTATAATACCAAGTATCTGATTTAAGTCCACCGCCATCGATACCACTGTATATTATGGCTGTGCTCTCTGCTGAATCATATACCATACCGTGCAGAGTCCTTGGTGTCGGAGTGGTTGTCTGGTTCCGCTGGAACCAGCGGTTCGCGCTTATGTTATAGAACCAGGTATCATTATAATAATTCACCCCATCGAAGCCGCCGAACAGCATCATCATATCAAGATCATCCATGTATGCCATCCCATATAATCTCCTTTCCAAAGGAAGTTCACCAGATGGCAAAAGCTTTGTCCAGTTGCTGTCGCTGCGATTAAATCTCCAAAGATCATTCTTGTTCAATGTGCTGTTCAGACCGCCAAAAGCATACACCATGCCCGTGCTTGACGAATATACCATGGAATGATATGTCCTCGCAAGCCCGGCCACATTCCTTGATTTTGATATCTCTGTCCAGGTCATGGATGTCACATTCAATATCCAGGTCGAATTCAAGAGATCATCTATAGCGTTTCGTCCACCCATCACCACAATAGTGTTAGTGTCAGAATCATAGGCCATGCCATGTGCCCTTATCCCCTCTGGAGATGAAGCAGGAGTGAGTTCTCTCCATGTCTCTGTGGTGAAATTGAAAAGCCAGGTGTCATTGAAACTGGTCGGCGAAGCATCATATCCACCGAACATGATCGCTGAATCAAGCGAATCCACATAGTCCATCCCGGCAAGACCACGCGCGGCAGGCCCGGTCGCAGAAGTCTGGTTCCAGTAGATTGTCTTCTTGTAATCACGATGATAGATATAATAACGGGCTAGCTCGAAATCAGCATCCAATATAGTCCCATTGAATTCGAAATCCTGGGCATAGATGTTCAGTTGGGTGCTGGTCAGATTGATCTGGGCATTCGATATCGCAAGCAACAGATCGATATAGAGGAAAAGATTATCAGTTATATTATAGCTCGAGACCTCAGAGAAATAATCGCTCCGCGAAAGATTGATTGTATGATTGTTGTAATAATATCTTCCGCTTGTGTTCTGGGTGTATTCTTTCACATGTCCCTTCATCATGAATCCGCTATTGTTAGTCGCCCTGTTTATCACAGCATACCCATTTTTGTCATCCACAATGACTCTCACATTCGAAAGAGATGTCCCGAATTCTGAATCATTCACATAGACACTGACATACCACATCCTGTCTATCCGCCCAAATGGTGTCCCAGAATCGCTTGTGAATACGACATCTCCTTCTGTGAATGAGGAATTGACAAAAGACATATTTGATCTCTCTCTGACCCTGATATCTGTACCGTTGCTATGGAAATTAGAATCGAACACGAAGATGCTCTTCGATGTATCGACTCTCACCGCAGAATCGAGCGCAGTCGTTATGTTGAAATTCATGATAGATGAATTTCCGGTGAAGAGGATATTTGCGCCGTATGCGCCGGTGATCGTCACATTCACGACAGTCACGTTATTGCAATTGACGATATAGATTATTCCTGCATTGGATCTATTCAATTCAAACACTTTATCGTGCTCGTTGTTGATGAATATCACTTCTTTTCCAAGCACAGTGTTGCTTGTGAATGTATGATTGTACATCGTCGGTGAGTTACCTTGTATCACGATGCTGTCTGCGTTTGTGGAGTTTATTGTATTGTTGATGAAGACGATGTTTCTGCTATAATAGAGATAAGCCCCATATGAACCAATTCCGGTCGTCATGATATTATTGTAGCTATAAGTCGAATCCCTTGATGATTTGATATATGCGCCGAAGCTGTCATCACCTGATGTGCTGAAATTGTTCTGGTCTACAGTGGCATTCGCGATATCATCAGAATAGAAAGCATAACTGTCATCACCGGTCGTGATCACATTATTTCCAGTGACAACAGGTCCTCCAGAATCCTGTGATATGAATATTCCGTGGCTATCATCATATGTAGTGGTTATGACATTGTTCCTTATCGTGTTATGCATCGAATTGATGATATAGAATCCGTTCTCCAGCCTGGAGATGGTCATTATGGTGTTGTTCTCATGCAGATTGTATTCTGAGTTCGCGGCTATGAAGATAGCATCGTTGTCAAAGCCATTCACGAAGAATGTGTTGTTGATATTGAAGCTGTTCATCGACTGGCTGAAATATACTGCGGCACCGAAACTTCCATACGTCCGGATATTATTATTTTCTATGCTGTTGTTCTCGTTCTGATAGAGATATATGCCCCTTGTATTTGTCGCGCTCGATGAGATGGTTATATGATTGTTCCTGATGACGCTGTCGCTTGACTCGTTCCCGATCCAGATGACTGTCGAATCAGATGTCAACATGTATGTGAAATTGTTGTCGGCGATCACATTATCATGCGAATGATACATGTTCAATCCTCGCTTGAAAGCATTCACATTATCAAAATAATATGTATTGTTGATGAAATCAGTATGGTTTCCTTTGATGTATATTCCTCGTCCACGATACGGTGGGGCAGGATCATTATAACCCACGTAGCTTATCTTCGAATTATACATGTCAAGTTCACTAGTGTCCATGTTCCAGAATTGATAGTTCCTGCTGCCGGATGCGCTGATCGATGTGAGATTTGAATGGTTGACCTTGAAATAATTATAATTGTAGATATGTCTCTGGCCGTTCGATGTGCCATTCACGATCAATGTGACATTGTCGAACTCGAGGCTATGCGGCGGCAGGATGTAGAGATCACCCGTTAGATAGATCCTTGTGTTGTTGCAGTATTCGAATCCGACAACAGTCCAGTCTCCGCTGGATGGATTGCTGCATGGGAACAATGCTTCTATGATGATAAGCATGTTCCTGTCAAGCGTGATGTTCCTGAATGCGTCGACGCTTGTGTAATTCATCTCTACGGTATAATTATCAGTATGATACTGTCCTGTCATGTTCTCAAAATATTCGAGCAGCGATTGTGTCGGGATGAAACCATCCATTCCAGTCTGACCGTAATACAAAGTGCTTCCGCCCATGTTCTTTATAGTCACATTGCTTCCATTCAATGGATCCCTTCGGTTGGTGACATAGACATCGAGTTTCCATTTCACATAGAATGTGCCATTGATTATGTTTGTGTCGCTCTTTGTGAAATTTGTTCCGATGAACGTAAGGTTATAATTATCCAGCTGCACATCATAGCCCGTGCCTGTCGAGATATTGGAATCATATACAAATGTCTCGTTCGACCTGTCGATGCTGATTCCCGATGACAGAGCACCTAATGCATTTATATTGAATCCGCTGATATTCGTGTGATGTGATCCGTTAAGAGATATGCCAGTCCCGCTCCCGCCGAGTGTGCTGATGTACCCGCCGGCGAACTGGTTCCCCGTACAATCCTGCAGTATACGTATAGCTTCACCATCGTCTCCTGCATTGTAGATTGTCGTATTTATGAATGAATTATTCAAGCTCTTAGCGAAACCGCTGATATTGAGGAAGACTGCCTTTGTATCATCTCCAGTCATGTTAACTAAATTATTTCTCAGCAGATTCAGCAGCGCTCCTTTGAGATATAGACCTGTTGAATCATCTCCGCTGAGCAAGAAATGATTATCTGATATTGTCGTCGAGGTCACATTCTCTGATGCGAAAAGACCATTGCTAAACGTCCCACTGACAGTGATCGTGTTGCCGGAGATGAAATTGCTTGATTGATTGAAGAGCAGGATGATTCCATTCTGGTTTGAATTAGTGGCACCAGACAAAGTTATTGTGTTATTCGCGATTATATTTGCCGGACCTTCCAGCACTATCCCGCTCACGTTAGATTCCTGGCTCGTGATTGCGCAGCCGACGATCTCAGCGCCAGTCGTCCTAAGATGTATACCTCTTCCATATATCCCGGCAGATGTGCTCTCTCCGGCACCGATTATCGTGCTGTCCTTCATCTCGATCGTGCTTGATTCATTTGTTGTGAAGTGATAGCCATATGAAGGTGTGGCAGAATTATCGAATGAGCTTGCATTCAGCAGCAGAAAAGAGCCGTTCTCTTCCACTGAGACTTCAAGCGATCCACCATATGTGCTTGTGAGGCTCATGCTTGAACTGTTTATCGTCATGTTCCCATTGACAGTCAGATTGCTATGTATCTCTGTTGTGCTGGATAGCATTTTCCATGTGCCATTCAGGTCAAGTATCCCAGACGCTGACGATTGATTGTAAGTGACGTTCCTGAAGATAAGCATGCCAGTCCCATTGACAAAAAGAGTTGATGAATTGATCATTTTATTCTGGCAGAGCACTTGACCGTTTATGATCCAATCTGATTCTGGTGTGCACGGCTCATAATAGAATACAACCAGCTTCGGTCTCTTGGAACTCAGATAATATTCCTTTGATGCGAAACGATCGAAATCCGGGCTCATTGAATTATTGTATGTCCTGTTGATGAACACGCTTATGTTCTGCATGCTCTTATTCAGAGCGGCCCTGAACCAATCAGTTATATCGAATTCCTGGGTGTAATTTGTGTTGTCTTCGCCATCGGGTGTTGTTGTGTTTATCAAAGAATCAATCGACGGGCAATTCGTCTGGTTATAACAAGAAGTCTCAGACCAATCCTGGTCGCTGATATTGAAGACAGAGTAAGTCTGATTTGTATTGTTCGATGAATCATCAAAATGATACAAGACAAGATAAGCAGTCTGGATCGTCCTGTTCTTTCCGATGAATTCTGACATATTGAATCTCACATAGCTTCCGACAGGAGAATTGAAGGCTGATCCAGTGAACAGACTTGGTGATCCGCTGTTATCTATTGTATTGTTCATATAAGCGTATGTATCGCCAAGATTCTGCTTTCCTGCGCTTTGTAGAGTCACTGTCGGATCTATGAAAATTGGATACTTCCTTTCCGGATCAAGAAGCCAGGCTTTATCTGGAATGAGAGAGAGTATGGTGGCTCCATCGTGATCATTGATAACATATTCGACCGCATGGCTGACAGCACCAGCTGAATCGACCATGAATGGCTTTTCGATGGACCACACTGGTTCATCATCAAAGAAGATTATCTTACCATTGATATATCTGAGTTCAACGTTCTTTGATGATATCATGAAATCCAGCCTTTGATCGGCTGCATCAAGATCATTTAGGACAATTGTCTCTTTTACACCTTGGCTCGACATAGAATAGCTTACATCTATGCCATCGATAGCATCTTTATATATCACTGAATCACTGTATTGTTCAGGTGCACCCTTCGCACCGAGCAGTTTGAACGAGACACTTCTTCTGCCGTCATCAAGCATCAGCATCACTTCATCGATACCAAAACTCAGCTGTTCAGAAAAGAAAAAAGTAGCTTTTGATGTATCTTCTTTTTGGATAGTAAAAGATGTTTGTTCTGGGTATGACACATCAAAAGCCCCTCCTAATAAAATATGATTCGGTTTTGACAAGAAAGATCTGCCCTGGATAGCCAGGCATGATAAGGATATTGATAGGATTAGAAAGACCAAAAGTACCTCTTTTAAAAAAATGGTTCTTTTACTACCCAAAACTACCCCTCTTTTTAGATTATCTCTAGAATTAATCCTATTTAAATATTCCGTTTATTATATAATAATATAAATTATAGATTAAATGGACTAAAAAACAGAAATAGTGCCTCAGAAAGATCAGATATCATCAAATCCGCGGAAAACAACCATATCACAGGTCACCCTGCGTTGCTTAAAGACATGTGTCTTTTAGCGATTGGATCCAAGATCAGCCGGGGATAACCTCATCACAGGCACAGGTTATGACAGATAGAGCCGTTTTAAATACTTTACGAAGGAAACATTTAAATAATATCAAAATCTAATGATAATCGGTATTTCGAGAGGGATTGAAAAGCGATTTATTTCAATGTTAATTAGATATCTGAATGGTGTACAACATGAGCGATGTATTCAATGATTTGGATGTACTTGAACAGAAATGCCCAAAATGTGGCATTATACTAGATTTCGGTAGCAACACTGAATATGACGAAAAGCATGATACCCATATCTGTCTGAACTGCAAGACACTTCTATGATTTTCTTCGTGTTTTCTTGGTCTTTTTGCTTTTTGGCAGACTTTTGCCATCTGGCTTCAGAAGCTTCGCAAGTTTTTTCTCCTTTATCAAAATATCAGCATTCTCTTTGTCAAGCTCTTTTTGGGTTGGCACATGATGCTCTTCTTCTTTTTTAGCCAATCTCATTATTTTTCGTATAAACCAGCTCATGGTGTTATCAATGATGTAGAGTCCCATTTAAATACGTAATGTTTTTATAGGGGTCGTATCTCCTGAAAAGCACAATGACACATAATCACATATTGATCACAAATTTCAATAGTAATCCTAATGTCGGATTATATGTATTTGCTACAGATGAATATTGCCTTGTTGGAAGAGATGTACCTATAAAAACCATCAAAGAGATCGAAAAAGTGCTTTCTGTCCCAGTACACATAGTATCGATCTGCGGGACTTCGCTTTTAGGTGTATTCTGCGCTGGCAACAAAAAATGTCTGCTTATACCATCTATCGCTTTTGAATCAGAGATGACGAAGCTGGATGAATTAGGCATCAGATACAGCATGATCGATACAAAATTGACTGCTCTTGGAAACAATATCTTATGCAATGACAAAGGTGCGATCGTCAGCCATGATTTTGAAGAATCGACCGTCAAACAGATATCCCTAGCACTTGGCGTCCCTGTTGTGAAATCCAAGATCTCTGGACTTGATATAATCGGATCACTGGCGACACTTAACAGCAATGGTAAATGTCTTATCCACCATGATATTGAATCTTTTGAAAAAAAACTTGTCGAGAAAAATCTCGGTGTGATCTGCATTGAAGGCACAGTGAACATGGGAAGTCCATATATCAGTTCTGGTGTGGTCACAAACAAGAATGGATTCATCATCGGATCTCTTAGCGGAGGCCCTGAGATAGATAACGCAGATAAAGCTTTTGGCTTTATGGATTAGCATACTTTTTTCTTGGAAACATTTATATCATTCTGCTTCTGTGTTTTTATTGCACGCTGAAGTTTTGATGCGTCAAGGAGCCTTGAAAAACCGATTGGCAAGAATCAAGAGATGTATCTTGCTATCTCCAAAGATATCTCAGGACTCATTAGGGGGGTAATGTCAGATGAATATGTCACATGCGCCGAACCTTAAATTGATAAGCGGGACCAGACATCCAGAACTTGCGAAAGAAGTGGCGAATGCGCTTGGTGTGAAACTCACAGAGACAAGCATATCCAAATTTGCCGATGGCGAGATACATACAAAGATAGAAGAGAGCATCAGGGGAGACGATGTGTTTGTGATCCAACCGACATCGTGTGATGTGAATGAAGCATTGATGGAACTGTTGATCATGATCGATGCATTGAAGCGGGCATCGGCAGGAAGGATCACGGCCGTCATCCCGTATTATGGATATGCACGGCAAGACAGGAAGGCTACATCAAGAGAACCTATCAGCGCGAAGCTTGTCGCGAATCTCCTTGAGAAATCCGGAGCGGACAGAGTCCTTGTCATCGATCTACATGCTGCGCAGGTACAAGGATTCTTTGATATTCCAGTCGATAATCTCGATGCGCTGCCAATATTAGTCAGACATATGATGGATAAAAGTCTCACAGATGTCACGATCGTCTCACCAGATGTCGGCGGAGTGAAACGTGCGAGGGCGATGGCTAAATTATTATGCGCTCCGATCGCGATAATCGACAAGAGACGTACCCATGCGAACTGTGCTGAAGTCATGAATGTCATTGGTGAAGTGGCTGGAAAGGATTGCATACTGATCGACGATATGATCGACACCGCAGGAACAATCACAGAAGCGGCGAAGGCTCTGAAAGAAGGTGGTGCAGGCAGGATCTTCGCCTGTGCTGTACATTCGGTATTATCTGGACCTGGCCTGGAAAGATTGACCAGTTCTGTCATCGAAGAAGTCGTGTTCACAAACACGATCCCTATCGCAAAAAACAAGATGGCAAAGAATATGACTGTGCTTTCTGTCGCTCCATTGCTTGCGAAAGCGATCCGATGCATACATGTCCATGTCTCGATAAGCACATTGTTTGATGAAATCTTGAATGACAATTGCACACGAGGCTGAAAGAATGTTTGGATCCAGTTTTGATCTCACAACAGCATCGATATTCCTGTTCAGCGCATATTTGGGGTGGAACATCGGCGCTAATGATGCGGCGAACTGCGTCGGTCCGGCAGTCGGTGCTGGGCTTATCTCGCTTAGGAAAGGCCTGCTGCTCGTCGCGGCATCAGTCTTCCTTGGCGCAATTCTGCAGGGCAGCAAGACAATCGAAACGATAAGCGGTATCGCAAGCCTTGGAAATCTTGATCTTGCAGTCATATCTGTCCTTGTCGGCGCATCCATCGTGCTTTTTTTATTGACACTTCGAGGGATACCGGTCTCTACCACTTTTGTCGTGCTTGGTGCGATTGTGGGAATATCATTGCTGATCGGCATTCCGGTCAACTGGGCGATCTCCACCACAATATTTATTTTCGGCCTTCTGACTCCGATAGTGAGCCTTTGTTTTTCTTATATGATATATAGATTCATACAGAACATGAACAGACGCTGGCCAAGTGTGTTCAGGGACAACTGGATCAGATTGATACTGCTCATCAGCTGTGTCTTCATGGCATATAGCTTAGGTGCGAATAATGTTGGGAATGCTGTCGGTCTGCTGGTCGAAAAAAAGCTCATCATGCCGATAGTCGGTGGATTCATCGGTGGCTTCGCGATAGCAATCGGCGCGTTGACCATGGGAAAAAGAGTGGTGCTCACAGTCGGAAAAGAGATATCGATATTGGATCCATTATCAGCATTCGCGGCGAGCATGGGCGCTGGGATCTGTCTATATACACTTGCATTGCTTGGCATCCCGACATCATCAAGCTTCGCCATCGTCGGAGCTGTCGCCGGTGTCGGAATATCACATGGAACTAACCTGGTCAACAGGCAGACTATCAGAAAGATCATAGAACATTGGTTCATATGTCCGGTCCTGGCTGGTCTGATGTCGATCCTCGTTTTTCTGATATTAAAGCTCATTTAAGTCAGGATTAAAGAACTTTATCTTTTCCAAAAAGTTTTTATGGTATCAGAAGACTTTATCTAAAGATAAAATGAAAGAAAGCAAGATCTGGATCGGTTGCTCGATATTTGTCTTAATCCTCACCTCATTTCTATCTGCATATTATGTCTCAGACATGAATATACTCGAAGATTATGGCAGATATCATGCCATCGATATATTGAAGAGAAGCATCGAAGAAGATGTCGCATCAAAATATCCCGGTCTTCCTCAATCAGAGCAGAATCGCATACTCCTGCAGTCGATAAAAGAAGAAGATATCGAATCTCTCGCATCAGATACTGCCGAATCATTCAAACAGGAGTATGAAGGTGAAGATGGAAGACCATATGTCTACGGCAATGATCCATTCTTTTATGTGCGTCAGGCAAGGAATCTGGCTGAGCGAGGTACAATATATGATATGTATCAATCTGGAAATGCTATGGATCGTATGAGGAACGCACCACATGGTTCAAGGTCAGAATCGACGATGCTTCCAAATCTTATATTTTGGATTTATACCATCCTTTCACCATTTGGGATAGATTCTATCGAATCTGCGGCATTCATCCTTCCGGCGATATTGCTTGCGCTGAGTTCGATAGTCATCTTCTTGATCACAAAAAGACTTTCAGATACGCAATGCGGACTTATCGCAGGATTCTTATTCGCTGTCAATCCCGTGCTGACACAAGGGATGCATGCTGGCTTCGCAGATACTAATGCCTTGAATATCTTCATGTCGTGCCTTGTCATGTATGTCATGGTGATACTCATGCAGAATCTTGATCTGTTCGGCCAAGCATGGAAACACAGAAAAGATCTGATGTGCGCAGCAAAAAAACTCCTTGCGCCATGCGCCTGTTTCATCGCGCTTTGGGCATTATTCTTCATCTTCAAATTCACATGGACTGGATATTTCTATATATTTGCGATTGCTGCAGCAGGTATTGTGGTTTTTAGCATCGTCAAGATAGCTCTCCTCGCGCGCAAGTCGAAGATATGGCTGCTCGTGCTTCTTGGTTTCCTTGCTGTGAAAGAGCTGATAATCTATATCGCCTGGGATATGCCATTCATGAAACTTGTGCGCGTCAGGCTTGGACTTGATGCCACGACAAAATCATTCTTTCCTAGCGCTTCTGCGACCGTGCAGGAACTTCTTCCAATCAGCCCAAAACTTCTTGGCAGTATCCATGGCGGCCAATATATATTTTTTCTTACAGTGATCGCTTTTTTCATGATCATGTATGTCTGGATCATCAAAGAGAAAAGAAAGAGGGATTATGGCTGCCTTGCTTTGCTTGCGACTTGGTATTTGATGTTAGTATTTGCATCGGTGAACGCAAGACGGTTTGCGATCTATCTCATCCTTCCGGTATCGATTATCATAGGCATAGGTATGAAGACACCATTACATTATCTCTTGGATTATGTCGAGACAAATCTTGGTGGAAAACATGATCGTGTCATCGGGAAAATAGTCTTTTGCATTGTGGCCTGTGCATTGCTTTTTGCGTTCATGCTTCCTGGGATACATGAACGAAACAGGGCACAGTCGAGTTCGGATGATATTCTCCGTGAAGTCATGGGGAGCAAGCTTCCGAACATGGATGATAATATGGATGCTGTGCTAAAAGAGATTGAAGCGAGATCACATCCTGAAGCGATAATCACAGCATGGTGGGATTATGGCTACCTTATGCAATATGTGGCGAGAAGACCGACAATATTAGATGGGGGGAATTTCAATCTACCAAGAAGCTATTGGATTGCGAGAGCTCTGCTTGAGACAGATATAGAAAAATCGAAGAACATAATCAATATGCTTGCCTGTGGCGGAGAAGCCTATACTTTCAATCATCTTGTGTGGGTCTCTAATGAGACTGAAGCCATGAAGACTATGCATCTTTTCCTCAAGATGTCAAAACAGGAGATACATGATTACTTATGGGATAATAACATGAGCCAGATCCAGTACAGGACAACTTCTGCAGACAACATGACTTGGAAGACGATATATCTTGCGAACCAGTTAGAAGAAGAGTCTTATACAGGATATTCTTTTTCAGATTTTTACAAGACTAAATACGGAGAGGATATACACGCGAAGCTCAACACGAGCTATCTAAGCATCACGTCGGATGATGAGATCGACAGATTGTTCAAGGTTTCAAAAGGATATGTGGATAATGAATCTTATTATGATCAACCTTATTCTGCTTATATTGGAAAGACTAAATACGATATGGATAGATATACTTGGGACAGCAAATTCGCATCAGAGCTTGACCCACAAAGCAGCAAAGAGTATTATCTTCTGATAAGACAGAACAGGATCTCTGCGATATCGATGGCGAACAGGCTATATTTCACATTCCATGTTGATCATGATATCATCGAAAAGATGTTTGACGAACGTCTTCTACAGATGAGGAACCAATCTCTTGACCCGCTCACAGGATGGATGTATTGCGAACCAAAAGAGACTTATCTGGTCGTCACTGAAGATCTCTTGTTCAAATTTTCTGCTCTCGATTATCTCGCTGGCTGGGATTTTGAGAGACCAAAAGAGGTGATGTTTAAGAAATCTCCTTTCATGTCGATGCCATGTTATGGATCAGAAGATCATCTCAAATGCGCTGATGGAACTACACCAGACACGATAGATATGGAATCAAGATTCAATTATGACGGACCAAAGAGATTCATCGTCTCGGCTGACGGAAAGATAAGAGAGAAAGAATACAATGAGAGCGCAAGCGATCTCATCCATATCGTGTACAAGAAAAAAAGCACATGGAGATCATTTGTAGTCAGGGAAAAAAACGCTGATATGCTGATGGTCAGGCTTATCCTGTTCCCAGAAGACCATCCCGGATTCTCGCTATTCTCATTCCACGATGATGGTGATGTATCGAAGCGCACTGTCGCTTATCGCGTAGATATCTGATTCCGAACAAAACGCTCAATCCGATCAAGACCTTCTTTGATCTTTTCCATAGAAGTGGCGAATGAAAGCCTGACATGTTTATCCATGCCAAACGCGATACCGGGTACGACAGCTACATTCTCCTGATCGATGAGTCGCTCTGTGAATTCCATACTGCCACTGCACACCGACGATATATCTGGGAACGCATAGAACGCGCCATCGGGCCTGCTACATTTTATCC
>PCVE01000022.1 GCA_002762705.1 Candidatus Woesearchaeota archaeon CG11_big_fil_rev_8_21_14_0_20_43_8
TTTTTTGTTTTTTCACAATGGGCTTTTTGTGTTTGCTTGATTTCTTCTTGATCGCCATCTATATGCACGGTACTGGTATCTATATAAATATATATCTATACATTTAGCTTGAAAATCGTTTTTTTAGGTATTTGGTGCCTTATTTTGATAAGATATAGCCCATTTGACCATTCCTGAGTGATTGCTCATAAATATTAACTTAGACTTGTTTTCTGTAATCGATGATGTTGAAAAGCATTTACAAGCCTGATGGCGGCAAATTGGTCCGGATCGAAGTTGATCTATTGGATAATTCGATCAATCAAATAAAGATCTGCGGGGATTTCTTCTTGCATCCTGAAGATGGTCTGGAGATGATCGAAGCCAATCTGGTCGGCATCAGGATGATGGAGC
This sequence comes from Candidatus Woesearchaeota archaeon CG11_big_fil_rev_8_21_14_0_20_43_8, assembly GCA_002762705.1. Taxonomy (GTDB): domain Archaea; phylum Nanobdellota; class Nanobdellia; order Woesearchaeales; family CG08-08-20-14; genus CG08-08-20-14. Next base: position 394 of record PCVE01000022.1, read on the forward strand.
GTGATATCCGGATGTCGATAAAACAAACTGTAGAGACGAAGAGACTCACGTTATTTGGCATAACTCCAAAAGACATAGCGAAAGCGGTGATGATGGCAAGATGAGATGGAGATTGATACTCACAGGTCACAATGACGCTTTCTTCAACATGGCTGTCGACGAAGCTATCATGGAACTGTATCCCATCTTGAAGATGCCAACTATCCGTCTCTATGGCTGGCAGCCGGCAGCTGTTTCGATCGGTTGTTTCCAATCGCTTGATGATGAAGTGGACATAAAAGAATGCGATGACTCTGGGATAGATTACATACGGCGGATCACTGGCGGAGGCGCAGTGTTCCATGACAAAGAGCTCACATACAGCATCGTGGTCGGAAAAGACATGGTCGGTGAGGATATACTTGATTCCTATAAGATGATCTGCGGAGCTGTAGTGAAGGGTCTTAAGTCATTATCTATCCCTGCTGAGTTCGCTCCGATAAATGATATCCTTGTCGATGGGAAGAAGATCTCAGGAAATGCTCAGACCAGGAGGGGCGGCGTGGTTCTCCAGCACGGGACCATCATACTTGATACTGACGTCGACAAGATGTTCACACTTCTGAAAGTGCCAGATGAGAAATTGAAAGGCAAGATGATCCAGAGCGTCAAGAAACGAGTCACTTCTGTGCTTTATCACATGGGCCATGCTGATTTTGAAGAAGTGGCGTCTGCCATGAGAAAAGGGTTCGAAAGGGAATTTCGGATGGAGCTTGAGCACAGCAACCTTGATCCTCAGGAAGTCGAGCTCGCAAAAAGATTGATCGCTTCCAGATATTCAGATCACAAGTGGACACATAGAAGATGAATCATATCCTTTCACAGAGCCAGGTCCACATCCTTCTTGTCCTGCCTGTCTTCTCAACGTTATTCAATGAGTAGCCTTCTGCGATAGTCGGGAGGTCGATCACACCTGAGATGGTGACCCCTGAGATATATTGTTCAGTGATCTCCCATACTGATTCGATATGGCTGTGTCTGACTCCATCGGAATGAAGGTTTTTCGCTAATCCTCTGATCTGTTTCAATCCACCTAACAGTCCGTTTGGTGAGATCTTTTTTTGCAAGTATGTCTTGATAGAAAAATCGTTGCTTCTTTTGCAGTTCATGGTCGAATGTATCTCTTTAAGATATCTCTCGATCCGTTCTTTTGACAATGAATACTTTATCAATTTCGCTCTATTCAGTATCAGGTGCATGTCATTCTGAAGATATCTGACTGATGGCGAATCGAATCCATCGACCCTCTCTATGTCGGAGATGAGGTTTTTGTATAGATATCTCAATTTTTTTTGGTCATTGAGTCTGATAATCCCTCCCTGTCTTTCTGTCCTTTGTGAGATCGCAGAATAACAGATGTCGATTGAGAGGAGCTCTTCAAGATCCATCTTGAATCTGGGCGTCTCCATGCCTATCTGGATATTCATAGATGCATTATCAAAATCGATGATGGTTGTGTTGGATGTGATCTTCTCTAGATAGAGTGCCGCTTTGACAAGATCAAGATATGCCTGCCTGATATCGATTCTAGTCATATTAGTTGGGATGCTCAGACTTTATTTAAATCTTACACTAATCTACAGTGGTCATCTGCTCTTTTATATGACTTTGGTGATGTTATGTCTTATGCAGCATGGATCGGCGATGATTACCCTCCGTTTTGGTATTTGGGAAAGATAAAGCTAATAGCCACGCCAGATTTCGAACAATTGCCGGTTCCATGTTGTTTTCATGTTTTTCGCAGAGACGCATCTTGAGAAGCACTTTTGGCTGAACCATAAAAAAGGGATGCTTTTGAAGTGAAGATTCATTAGGATTGCCATCAAAATGACAAGATGCGCTCTGCACCCTTCTACTCCCATTCGAATGGTAGATGAAACCCTCGAATTCTTGCGTTTAAGCTTCTCTGTCAGACAAATTCAATCGAAAAATATATAAAGAATACTCCGTTGATTCTCTCTGAAAAAACAAGCGGAGGCTATGCGTTTTTTCTATATCAAATTTATATGAGGGTGACGTTATATGGCTGATGGAACTAGTGGAGAATCTGGAAAAAAGAACGCTTACGATGCGAGCAATATCACTGTATTATCTGGACTAGACGCTGTCAGGAAGCGTCCTAGCATGTATATAGGAAGCACAGGACCAAGAGGTCTTCATCACCTTGTCTATGAAGTGATAGACAACTCGATCGATGAGGCGCTCGCTGGATTCTGCACTGAAGTGAGCGTCACCATCAATAAAGATGGCTCTGTCACTGTGATCGACAACGGCAGGGGAATTCCTGTCGGCGAACATCCAACAATGAAGATGTCTGCTTTGCAGGTCGTCATGACAAAACTGCATGCCGGCGGCAAGTTCGACAAGGATTCATATCGGGTTAGTGGTGGCCTTCACGGCGTCGGTATCTCATGTGTGAACGCGCTCTCAAAAGAGCTTGAGGTCTGGGTCAATCGTGATGGCATGCAGCATTATCAGAAATATGCGCGTGGAGAGCCTATGACTCCTGTGACACAGATAGGTGCGATCGGCACAAGCGGCACGACAATACGATTCTATCCTGATTCGGATATCTTTGATTCTATAGAATTCAGTTTCGATGTATTGTCAGCAAGGTTACGAGAGCTTGCATTTCTCAATAAAGGGCTAAAGATCAATATAGTTGATGAGAGGACAGACAAGCGACATGATTTCCAATATGAAGGCGGGATAGCGACTTTTGTCGAGCATCTGAACAAGAACCAGAATGTGCTTCATGAGGTCATACGTTTCGAGAAAGAGAAAGAAGGCAATATAGTGGAGATCGCTTTTCAGTACAATGATGGGTATGCTGAGAAAGTATTCTCTTTCGCGAATAACATAAACACTATCGAAGGCGGTTTTCATCTTTCTGGTTTCAAAGGCGCGATCACAAAAGTGCTCAATGATTTCGCTGGGAAACTGAATCTGCTTGATAAAGATGTCAAGCTTGCTGGTGAAGATGTAAGAGAAGGTCTTGTCGCAGTCATATCTGTGAAAGTGCAGAATCCGCAATTCGAAGGGCAGACAAAGACAAAGCTCGGCAATTATGAACTTAAAGGGATTGTGGAATCTGTCGTCGGTGAAAGGCTGAAGAATCTTTTCAATGAGAATCCTAAACTCGCGCGTGATGTGATCTCAAAATCAGTCATGGCGGCAAAAGCGCGTGAGGCAGCGAGGAAAGCCCGTGATCTCGCGCGGAGAAAATCTGTGCTTGACAGCGGGTCGCTTCCAGGAAAGCTTGCTGATTGTTCATCAAAAGATCCCTCGGTAAGCGAGATATATATCGTCGAGGGAGATAGCGCAGGCGGAAGCGCGAAGCAGGGAAGGAACAGAGAGTTCCAGGCGATATTGCCATTGAAAGGCAAGATCCTCAATGTAGAGAAGGCAAGGCTCGACAAGGTCATGAAGAGCGAGGAGATAGTCACACTTGTCACCGCACTTGGATGCGGCATCGCTGATGAATTCAATATAGAGAAACTTAGATATCATAAAGTCATCATCATGACTGATGCAGATGTCGATGGTGCTCATATACGCACCCTTCTTCTGACTCTGCTCTATAGGTACATGAAGCCTTTGATCGAGAACCATCATATCTATATCGCGCAGCCACCTTTGTTCCGTGTGAAAGCAGGAAAGACTTCGAAATATGTCTATACTGAAGAAGAGAAAGATCTCGCGGTAAAGGAGTTGGGCGATAAATCGTATGTACAGAGGTACAAAGGTCTTGGTGAGATGAACCCAGAACAGCTCTGGGACACAACGATGAATCCAGATAACCGTACGCTTCTTCTGATAAAAGAAGAGGATGCTGTCGAGGCGGATCAGATATTCACTATCCTCATGGGCGATGCTGTGGAACCACGCAGGAAGTTCATAGAGGACAATGCGAACCTGGTGACCAATCTTGATGTGTGAGAAGATTCATCTGATTGAGGGTGCGGATATCAATCTTGAATATCAGGTGGATCTTTTGCTGGTTTATTCTGGAGAGAAGCCGGTTTGCTCTGAGTCGATTTGTACCGGTGAGATTCATTATGCAAAATATATCGCAAAAATCAAATTGCTTGAGGATCTTATGGATACACTTGGGTTGTTTTATTCTTTTTATGGACACCTGAAATATTCTGATCCAAAAAAAGATGGGGTTGGTGTATCTTTATATTGGGGTGCGAACTTGGTTTTTGGCAAGGCTGAGTCAGCGGTAGAACGGTTTCTTGGCGCAGGGGATTTTGAACAGACCGGTCTTGTTTTAGGTTATCCAAAGACGGCGACCGAAGCGTTTGTTAATAAGCGAAAGAGTAAAGACCGCCCATATGATGGTTCTCCTCTGGATTATTTCTATTATTTCGGATTCTCTGAAGAGTTTTTTGAAGACGAAATGAAAGTTTGTCAGCGATGGCATGATACGGTGAAGCGTCTGAGCCCAAAGATATATAAGGAAATTGAAGTGATAATCTCTCAGTCACAATAAATTCGTGAGGGGAAGTGATATCATAAAAATTCGGCAACAATTCCTCCTTTAGGAGATCAATAACTTCTCTTGAAATGTTCTGATTTTATGGCACCATCTAGTTGGAGTTCTTAAAAAAAGAATAAAATATCTGGAAAAATCAGATCGTCAC
>PCVE01000099.1 GCA_002762705.1 Candidatus Woesearchaeota archaeon CG11_big_fil_rev_8_21_14_0_20_43_8
GGCTGATTACACATCATCAGAGCTCGATGCGTTGAAAATCATGGACACTGATGGCGATGGCCTTTCAAATTACGAAGAGCTGTCAAGCAGTAATGGTTACGTCACAAATCCTATGAGTGAAGACACTGATGGCGATGGCATCTCAGACGGCGCCGAGATACTTCTTGGGACAGATCCGACAAACGCGGCAAGCACAGTGAAGGATTTAGACAAGGATGGCATCCCTGACCTAATAGAAGGAAACGGCGATGCTGACAATGATGCCATACCAAATTATCTCGATACAGATTCAGATGGCGATGGGATCTCTGATTCACTGGAAGATAAGAACGGCAATGGTGTTGTCGATTCAGGAGAGACCGATCCTCTAAATGTCGACACTGATGGTGACGGTCTTCTTGATGGTGTAGAAGACAAGAACAAGAACGGCAAAGTGGATGCAGGCGAGACAGATCCTACTTTGGCTGACACAGATGGCGATGGATATTATGATGGAACAGAGATCCTTCTTGGGACATATCCTGATGATGGTTCAGACTATCCACTATATTCATTGCCAGATTATAATGCCGAATTATCTCCGGGCATTACTTCGCATGATGAGTTCATCTGCGAGAACCAAGAGCAGGATGCTGGTGAACTGGGTGTGGACTGCGGCGGCGTGTGTCTTTATTCATGCGACGCAGGCAACAAAAAGATTCCAGATGTCTGTATTGGAGATATGGATTGCGATGGCTGGACTGACAGCGCTGAAAGTTCATGTGGTTCGGATTCAAAAGATGAGACTGATGGTTGTGAATCTGGTGACCCGCTTGAAGACTATACTCAGTCTATGCTTGATTCATTGAAACTTATGGACACGGACAATGATGGCGTGTCTAATTACGATGAACTTGCTGGCACATATGGTGAATCGACTAACCCTGCTCTCGCTGATACTGATGGCGACGGCATAAAAGACGGAGCAGAGCTTGCTGTCGGTACAGATCCGACAGACAGTTCCGACACGCCGAAAGATACTGACAATGATGGCATACCAGATCTTGTGGAGGGTTATAATCCTTTAACACCAAGCGCGAGCCTCGACACGGATGGCGATGGCATCCCGAACTATAAGGACACTGATTCAGACAACGATGGCATATTGGATAAGATCGAGGATGCGAATGGCAATGGGAAGCAGGACGTCCTTGAGACAAGCGCGCTTGATAAGGACTCAGATAATGATGGTCTCATGGATGGTATAGAAGATGCGAATCATAATGGGAAGGTAGATTACGGTGAGCTAGATCCACTTGATCCTGATACAGATAAAGATGGGCTGCTTGATGGAGAAGAAGACAAGAACAAGAACGGAATCGTCGATTCCGGCGAGACTGATCCAGTGAAAAGTGACACAGATGGTGATGGAATAAAGGATGGTGCAGAGATTGCAGCAGGCACAGATCCGACAGACGCGACAGAAGTCCCGATCGATTCAGATCATGATGGCATACCTGATCTGCTTGAAGGTGTGAATCTCTCAGACCCACAGTACAGCGCCGACACTGACAAGGACGGAACACCTGATTATCTTGATACCGATTCAGATAATGATGGTATATTAGATAGTGTGGAAGACAGCAACGGCGATGGCACAGTCGATCCATGGGAGACAAGTCCACTGCTTGTCGATACTGATGGCGATGGTCTCACTGATGGACAGGAAGACAAAGACAAAGACGGCATGATCGACTTCGGCGAGACCGATCCGAACAACGCTGACACTGACTTCGATGGGTACTCTGATCTTCTCGAGATCAACAATGGCACAGACCCGACAGATCCTACTGATACACCAAGTGGTGTGGCGATGGACATGCTTGGCGAACCATGTGATAATAGTGTCAAGGATTCTGGTGAGACTGGTATCGACTGTGGCGGCGTATGCGGCTACGAATGCGGCACAGCTCCAGTGAAGACCACTGTCTCATGTAAAGACGATGCTGATTGCGATGGCTGGAAGGATACGACTGAGAAAAAATGTGGTTCTAACCCGGCGGATGCAAAGAGTTTCTGTCTTACTGGAGATCCATTGCTGGATTATACTAGCGCAGAGATCGCAGCTCTGAAGAATTCTGATACGGATGGAGATGGGATTTCGAACTATGATGAGCTGGCAGGAACTTTTGGGTATGATACCAATCCTGCTCTCGCTGACACTGATGGCGACGGTTATAACGACAAGCTTGAGATAAATTCCGGCACAGATCCGACAGATCCGCAGGATTATTCTGCGGATTTCGCCGCTTTGCTGAACCAGATTTTTGGCAATGTCATTCCAGCTTGTGAGAACGGAATCAGTGATCCTGGCGAGAATGGTGTCGACTGCGGAGGCACATGCCTCTATGTCTGTGATGCAGATGGAGGTTGGACAAATTCCTGTGAGGACGATGCCGATTGCGACGGATGGAAAGACGCTGCTGAAGACATGTGCGGTTCAGACAAGACAACTGCATCAAGCTACTGCAAGACCGGCGATCCATTGAGCGGTTACACTGAAGATGAGAAGAAGGCTCTCAAGAACATGGACACTGATGGCGACGGCATAACCAATTACGATGAGCTCGCTGGTACTGGCGGATATGTGACGAATCCAGCGAAGATCGATACTGATGGCGACGGTTACAGCGATGATGTCGAACTAAAGAGCGGTTCTGATCCTACTGATGTCGCAAGCTATCCTGCCGCGACGTATATCGGATCCGGCAACTCAAGTGCGATCATGAGCGGCATGATGGATTCAGACGGCGATGGCATACCTGATTCTCTTGAAGCGGCCGGTGATGCTGATGCTGATGGTCTTGAGAACTATCTTGACTATGATTCAGACAATGACGGACTTCCAGATGGTGTCGAGGATAAGAACAGGAACGGAATTGTTGATGCTGGCGAGAGCGATCCTTACAAAGAGGACACTGATGGTGATGGGATATTTGATGGTGCGGAGATAGCGGCCAATACTGATCCGACAGACAGCGCGAGCGTGCCTACTGATTCGGATGGTGACGGCATACCTGATATCATAGAAGGCACTGGTGACACTGATAATGATGGTATCGCTGGTTATCTGGACACTGATTCAGATGGTGATGGCATCCCAGATGGCCTTGAAGACAAGAACGGCAACGGCAAAGTCGACAATGGAGAGACCAGCCCGACGATGATTGATACTGATGGGGATACTATCCCTGATGGCACTGAAGATGCGAACCATAATGGGGTTGTTGATGCAGGAGAGACAAATCCTGCTTCAGCTGATACAGACGGCGATGGCTTCACAGATGATGAAGAGCTTGCAGCAGGGACAGATGCCACTGATGCGACAGATTATCCTGAAGGCCAACCGCCACGCACTGAAGAGCAGGCGATACAGCAGTTGAATGAGCAGGCAAAGAAAGCATATGGTCTGCAGGCAGTGGATGAAGGCAGGCCGATGCTGAAACAGAGTGTTGATGGTCAGGATGAATCATTGCTTCTTTCACCGCTAGAGATGAGCGACGCTGATGATTCATCTGATGGCGGGATGGATTGGATGACTATCATCATGATTGCTGTCGCGGTCTGTGTGCTTCTATCAGGATCAGCGTTCCTTGGCTATAACTATTATTACAAGCCAAAGCTCAAGAAGAAGCTGCCTGCATACAGGGCTGGCCCAGTGAAACCCGCAACATCTGGTATGCAGAGACCCTTGCTAAGAAAAGACATGAAACATGTTGTCTCCCAGAAAGTCAGATCGCTTAGGCTTGGGAAGTTCATGAGCCATGACCAATCCAAAGAGATCATGCAGGATGCGTTTGGCGGGAAGAAAGTGAAGCCAAAATCAGCGACTGGAAAGACTGATGCGAAGGCGGCGGTTCTTGTCAAAGGCAAGTCTGCTTTGAAAGCGAAGAAAGGCGACGATGTCATGGACAGTCTTGAAGAACTTTCAGGAAAGAAGAAAGGCAAGAAAGGAAAAGATGATGAAGAGCTCTTTGATGAGCTTGAAAAATTGAAATGAGGTGTTTTTAGATGAGGATCACTTTTGATACCACAGATAAGATCGAGGATCTGAAGAGACTTAGGCAGCTCCTTAATTCACTGATCGATGGATCTGATGCACAGGACACGCCTGTGATGACAAATGTGGGCGAGCGTGCTGACCCTTGGGATATGCCTGTCGCACAGACGCCTGCGCCTTCAGCAGGGGCGTTTAGCATGTTCGGCGATGATTCTTCGTCTTCATCTTCACCTACTTCACCTAGTACAGTCGGATCAGGGAATGGTGCTACAGTGCTTGCTGATTCGCTTATCGATTCTGCCCAAGATGATGACGCTGATGACTACGATAACTCTGAGCCAGATGAAGGAGATTACAAGATAGAGGTCGTTGATTTCTAGGCTTAGATATTTTTGTTTTTTCATGTTCTTTTTTTCAGCGCTAGTCCTGGATTCCTGATTTTTGTATAAGTACATGAAAAGGCTTATAAATAGATGCAGATTCTCTGCCATCTCATGGAACAACCTACACAACCTATAATCACATATGGAAAATTAAGACAACCATTGCACATCAATCAGCAGTATCTTCTCATGACTGCAGGTATCAAGAATGGAATGTATTCTGCGCCAGAGTTTCTCGCTGCGATCAACAATGTCTCGCTTGCAGATATCGCATTGAAAGAACGAAGAGAATGGGTCGAAGGCGGGCGTGCATGGCTCAATTCTTTTGCGAAAATCGGCGGGTCTACTGTGAAAATAGAATGTTATCATCCTGATAGAAAAAAGCTTGAATCGCTTCTCAGTACCACCTTCGCAGATGAAATAATCAGATATCTGTCCAGATAATATCTGTCTGTACGATATTACTGTCGTGGGTGACCTTGATATGTCTCTTAGATTGGCTTGACATGCCCTAAACAGTCTCTCTCGATCTCTATTAAATGTCCAATAAGGCCATCAAGGTTCTCTTCTTTTAGCAGGCTGTAAAAACTGCTTCTCTCGATCTCTGAATATGATCTGAATCTGCATGGCACCCCATACTTCTGTTCAAGCAGGCTATTGCAGTCGTGCCTGAAATATCCTATCGGCGAGCCATGGCCTGAAAGTCTTCTTGCCATGAAATATTCCTTTTTGCGGATCTTCATCGGTCCATATATATGCTCTATTATTGTGCGTTCCATATTAGATGGTTGTAGAAATAGTCCTATAAATGGGCTGGTAGCCACGTCAAAGTTGCAAAAAGTTTATTAATCATCAGTAGCTAAAGGATAATTGATGAAAAGAAGGAAATTCCATAGAAAGTTCCCTTTGGTTATCGGACATCGCGGGGCAGGTGTCCATGGTTTTGATAATTCTATTGGATCTTTTAAGAAAGCTATCAATCTGCATGCAGACATGATCGAGCTAGATGTACGCATGACTAAAGACAAGAAAATTATTGTCATCCATGATTCGAAGATCGACAATAACACTGATGGAAAAGGAAAGGTCAAAGACCTGACTCTGTGCAGTATAAGAAAGCACAAGCTGAAGGATGGACAAGATATTCCGACTCTTGATGAAGTGCTCACGTCTGTTGGAAAGAAGATCATATTGAATATCGAAATTAAAGCAGAGGGTCTTGAAAGAAGGCTTGTGCATCTACTTCGAAAACATGATGTGCTCGACTATGTCATCGTGTCATCTTTCTATCAGCAGGCTCTGCTTAAAGTCAAGAGGATGGAGCCAGGAATCAGGACCGCTCTTCTGATGTTCCGTTTCAATCTGAAAAATGTGTTGGTGGCTAAGAAACTGCATTGTTTCGCTGTCCATCCAAGGTCTGCGAAAATACATGAATTGTTGATAGATCTTGCGCATATCATGGGGATGAAAGTGTATCCTTGGACGATCGATAAGCCAAAAGATATGCGTATCCTTCTGCGTAAAGATGTCGATGGGATAATCACTGACAAAATTGATGTCTTGCATAAAGTCCTTCATTCAAGGAATAAGAAAAAACTGTCTTTCTTTCGGAAGCTATTCAAGAAACACATCTGATTCTTTCTATCCAATCAACAGAGATATGAAGAAAGCGTGCTTATCTTAAGTGTGACAAGGCTCAGCAATGGACTCAACAAGAGCACGAGCATTATCATTATTATCATCCAGATCAAAGCGCATAGGACGATGCTCATGATAGCCTGTCTGCTGTTGAATTTATGGAACCGTTTCAAAGCCTCATAGAAGATGAAGATCGAATATACGACAAATACTATGAAGACTGGAAGCAATGGTATCAGCCAAAGGAATAGTATCGCAGGGACTGCCGCATAGAAGAATGCCTGGTATGTCTTTGATATCCCTTCTCTGCTGCCGACAAGGTAGGCCATGATATGCAATACCAGAAGTCCGATCATCTTCGTGATCGTCATGATGATGAACATGCCTATCGTACCGACCAGGAAAGTGATTAATGCGAAAAGGACATCCATCACAGGGTCACCAGGATTGTTCTTGAATGTCCCATAATAGATCAATGCAACACAGAGTATCAATGGCAATGTGAGAAAGAATGATCTCAGATAGAATGATAACGCTTTTAGGAATCCTTCGCCTTCTTTAATCTCATCAAAGAAACCATCGATGTCGAACAGCAACCTTGCTAATTGGTGGAAGTACCCTTGTTTTCGCTTCTTGACTTTCAGGATAATCTGCTCTTTCTTGATTGGTTGTTTTTTAATGGTCTTTGTTTTTTCAGTGATTTTTTTCTCTTCTGTGGTTGTCTTTTTCTCTTCTGTTATCTTCTTCTCTTCAGGGACAGTATTTTTCTCTTCTGGTGTTGCTTTCTTCGTTTCCGGCGCTATCTTCTTTTTCTCTGTCTTTGTGATCTGAGATATAGCAAGTTCGATATCATCCTTGCCGTAGCCGGATTTCAAAAGCACTTTCTCTACTGTTTGCAGATCATGCCCTTTTGCGTATTGCTTCTTAAGATATTCGACTATCCTTTTGTCAAGAATGCTTATACACCTCTTATGAATCTTGGGGATGCTAGGTATTTAAACGTTTCGACTTTATAAATAACGTTTGCTGGAGTAATGTAACTCCTGTACAGTGGTCAAAAACGAAACATTTAAATAGTATCTTTTCCCTATATGCTATACGATGTCTGATAATCTTGAAAACAAACTATTGCCATTTGCGCTCACAGCGCTTGTCATAGGCGGCGCTGGGCTTATGATGAAAAATAAGGATGATTCTGAATCTAATAGAAGCACAACTCCTATAAGCTCATCAGGAGGCCGTCAGATGGGCAAATGGGAGACTAAGAAGTTCCATGAGATCGCTGATCAATACGCTGATATTGTCAAAAAAGCGGCAGAACAATATGATGTCCCTGAAGAGCTTATCTTTGCGCATCTCTATCGTGAGACTGGTGGAAGACCTTATCTTATAAATCCTAAATCTGGTGTCGCAGGTATAGCACAGTTCATGCCAGGCACAGCTCAATATTTTGGGTTAAAGATGTGCGATGCAGAGTGCGGTGGTCTGCGTCATCTAAGGGGCTCTGCAAGGGCCGACGAATATAGGCGCCATGGAAGACGGCTGCAGAAAGTCATAGATACTTATGCGGATTCAGATCCTGAAAAACTGAAATCTATAGATGAAAGGCTAGATCCAGAGAAAGCGATTCCTGCCGCCGCTCATTTCATGGCAAATAATAAGAAAAGATGCCAGAGTAAAGATGATCTTCTGGGCCAGGATCTGCTTGGCTGCACAATAACTCTTTATCATGGCTCAAATTATTCTAATTTAGTCCAGAACAGCAAAGTCCGTGGATATGTCGCGGATGTCAAGAACCATATGCGTGAGTACAGGACAAGAGCGCATGGAAGAAGATGATACCATTTACAATATTTTTTTATATCAAAACATAATCCCTAAAAATTGATCGAAGGTGAGATTCAAATGGCAACGCTTGAGACTAAGATTGGGCAATTGAGCAAAGTCAAGATCATAGTAAATGATTCAATGATTGAAGTCTATGCGCAGTTTCCTGATGATAGAGGAAGGAAAGGATACACTCAATTAGAAGAGGCGATATTTAGATATGGCCGTGGCAAAGATGCCGGTAGATTGATCACATACAATGGTTCGATACCAACACTTTCACCAGAAGGCACTAAGATATCTGAACGGATATATTGGGTTCTTGAGAGATCTCGGAGTTCAGTCGAACCTAAGCGGGATGATAAAGTCAAAGATATCGATGAAAAAAGGGTATTCTGTGCGGCGTTGAATCTATTGCTTGGCAAGTACAAAGATTGCAAAAATAGTGACTTGTCCTATGATCCTGAGAGACTTGCTATTGAAAATGAAAGGGCTCTTAATGGGACGAAGAAGGATAACTATAATCCCTTGCTGAGTGGCCCTACGCCTAAGATGCAGGCAGGATCAAGCAGGGGACTCTCTGGCGGCGCACATTATAATCCTGGTAATAGCACACATCCCAAAAACAAAAAGACCAGTAGTTCTAGCAGCACTAAAATAGATAATAAATATCTTCCGAAAAGTGTGAGTGCTCATAGAAATAATCCAAAGGGTTTTGGCACAAGCGATTATGATTATTCGGATGATTATTACAAATCAGGTCCATCTAGTAAAGGCAACAAGAAACCAGGCAATGGCGGCGGCGATATCAGCAGCGGATAGATAAAAATATATATCTCGTCAACTATCATCTTGTCCATAAGGAGGGGATACTTATGGTCGGACTTAAACACATAAAAGATACAGGTTCTACGACTTTAGAATACATTCTTGGAAACAATGGAAAGGGCAGCCTTGAGCTTCTACATATGAGTTCATATATCACGGTGTATGGCGATGATGGCAGGAAGTATACTGGACAATTCTGGCATGGTTCTGGTGGACATGATAGTGGCATGATCATGACTGATAGTTCTATACCAGCCAAAAATCCCTCGATAAGCGAATTGCATCCAGTGTTCTACAATTGTATTGAGGAGATGCTTAGATATTCTGCGCCGGTCAAAGGCGACACGGCTGAGCATGTCATTATAATAAATGATGCTTTGACAAGGCTTGATGCAGTAGTCAAGCGTTATACCGATAAAAGTCAATGTCCAAAAAACAGCTCAAGTCAATCTAATGGGCATTTAGAGTCAATCGGAAAAACCAAACCCGTCTCAAACGGGCAACAATTGGGTCTGCCGAGTATCCCGGGGAGAAGATATATTCTATATAAGTCATCTAGGGATTCATCCACTGGCAAATCGATCACACCTGAACAGAAGAAGAAGCTTGAGCTATTGAAGAAAGTGTCTGATAGCATTTAGAAATGCTTAAATATCTGTCATCTCTCCAAAGATAACTAGGTGAACATAAATGGCTGATCTGGTATATCTTGGAAATCATCTTTATTCATATCTTATCTCTCTTGGTATTCTTGCCATAGCGATAATACTTGGAAAAGTCATATATTATATCTCAAGAAATATCATCCGGAAAGTGACTGAGAAGACAAAGACGATGCTTGATGATATCCTTGTCGATGTTCTTGAAAAACCCCTTGTCTTTATGCTTCTTGTGATCGGTTTCTATTTCGCATATAATCGTCTTGTGCTTCCTGTAGGAGTGATTGGTTTCTTTGGAAATGTCACAAAGATATTATTTATAATCGGCGTATCATGGTTCATCATCAAATTTGTCGATAGTCTGCTTCTGCACTACGCGGCACCATTGACAAAGCGGACAAAATCCGACCTTGATGATCAGATCGTGCCGATACTCCGGTCTGTCGTCAAATGGATAATCATCATTGTCACGTTCATCATGATCGTCGACAATTTCGGATATGATGTCGGATCATTGCTCGCAGGTCTCGGTCTTGGCGGCCTTGCGTTCGCTTTGGCAGCGCAGGATATGTTAGGCAACCTTTTCGGCGGATTCTCGATCCTTGCTGATTCTCCATTCAAGCTGAATGAACGTATCCGATTCAATAATTATGATGGTTGGGTAAGAGCGATCGGCCTTAGGACGACGCGGATGGAGACACTCGACGGCACATATCTGACAATCCCTAACGCCATGATCTCAAAGACGATCTCAGAGAATGTGAGCCGGGAGAAAGCAAGGAAGATAAAATTCACCATCGGTGTGACGTATGATACATCGACGAAGAAACTGGAGCAGGCGATGAAGATAATAAAAGACATAGTCGTCAAGCACTCTGACACAGATGACAACTGCCTGACCGCTTTCACTGAATTTGGAGCATACTCGCTGAATATCCTCGCTATCTATTGGATCAAGAATCCAGATAAGATACTCGATGTCCAGAATGAGATCAATCTCGAGATCAAGAAGTCATTTGAGAAAGCGAAGATCAGCATGGCTTTCCCGACCCAGACACTTGAGGTCAAGAAGGTCAGATAATTACTTTTATTTTTTAGACTCTTTTTTTCTGATTCATCGCAAGATCGGAGAAGAATTAGTTTATATCGCTTCGCTACCGGACTATATCTGATTCAGAAAATATCTCAGCACATACCCACATTCTCGACAGTGACAGTCTTCTTCGAGCAGATTATCTCTGATTCTTCTTTTATGATGACTGGGATCGCTTCAAGGTGCTCGACTATGCCTTGTCTGACGATGGTGAGTTTCTTCTGGTAATTCGGACGTATCGTCTCATTCTGTGCCCTATTCACCACATTATCATGGGCGTCATATAAGTGGAACAAGAATCCATTTATGGTCAGGTATCCTCTGTTTGTCACATTGATGTAAAGAACACTTTTTGTTGCGGATTGGCAGGCTTGCATGTCCATCGCGACATTGTCGCATTCTTCTGTGTTCTCGAATGTCTTTATTATCTCTGTGCTTGTGTCTTCAGCATATCCAGTCATCCATCGATACATGAAGACTGTGACTATCAGGGTCAAAGCGCTTAGAAGTATCCAAGATAACCAGTGTGATTGCCCTTTTTTTTGTATCAGCCTAAGCATATGCATCTCTAAAGTGCCTGTTCTTTATAACTATTGCGATGTCTCTGTCTTGAAGATGACTTGCAGATCTATCTGTTTGGATACATCGATGTTGAATGTATAATATTCATATTTGGATGCGTTGATCGCGACTTGACTCATCCTCTGGAATTCATGCATGGTGTCTTTTCCTATCGCAGTCTCGCCTGATGGGGTGATAATGACAGAATCTTTGTAATAGTTCCGGACATATAGGGTGTCATCCATAGAAAGCAGATATATGACTGATACGCTGAGACCCTGGACTTCCTGATAATCGATATACACCTGTGTGAAGTAATCAAGCTGCGATGTGACATTCTGCTTTTCAAAAAGTGCGTTGTTGATCACATGTGTGCACTCTGTGAGATAATTGTCTCTTGCGATAGAATAGCTTGTGGCTTTGCCTTGGCTTATGTCCAAGCTTGGGCTGAGTGTCGCGATATATGCGAGAAGCACAAGACACAAGAAGATATAGAATTGTCCTTTTTTGTTTAGCTTTTTCATTCTATCCTTATCAATATCCGGTCTTTGCCGGCATTTGGCCCTGATGTTATCTTCCCTGCGTTTATAACGACCAGTTTGTATCTTCCTGGCGGCATATTACGCGTTCCTTCGATATATATCTCATCATATTGGAGAGATGAAGTGATATCAAATACATCACGTTCTATTTCATATCCAAATGTCGGGACAGGCTGGTCGAGCAGGTTCTGTCTCTCAAGATATCTGTCAAGATTCTCAAGCTGTGCCTGTGGTCTTGTTACAAAGATGAATGCATTGTCGCCGACTGATGCGCTGATAGCCTGATCTGTGGCGTTAGCTTCGGATTTCTCAGTGTCGCTTGCGATACCGAATACTCCTTGTGTGCCGCTTGAATAAATTAGGTTGTCTCTTGAGTCTGTGCCTGTGCCAAAACCTATCCTAAGTTTCACTGGGAGGACATTGGCATCCTCTTCAGTTGAGAACGTGTCTTCGTCTATCGCGACATATACCTTATGCATCCCTGATTCTTTAGGTGCTTTGAAAAGCATCTGGTATCTGCCATCGCCGATATCATCAAGGCTGAAATCTGTCGCTCCGCCATCTACATATAACGCGAAACGTTCATTCGATATGCCTGC
This sequence comes from Candidatus Woesearchaeota archaeon CG11_big_fil_rev_8_21_14_0_20_43_8, assembly GCA_002762705.1. Classification (GTDB taxonomy): domain Archaea; phylum Nanobdellota; class Nanobdellia; order Woesearchaeales; family CG08-08-20-14; genus CG08-08-20-14. The sequence goes on from PCVE01000099.1 coordinate 12,170, forward strand.
CAGCGGGAAGAGTGAACCATCTTCTACTTCTACGCTGATATTTGTGAGTGTCCTCGCATAGATCGGCTGGCTTGTGCCGACATACACAAATCCTATGTCCGCAGCTGTTTTTATATCGACCGTCATCGCTGACCCGTATCCCACATTGCCTGCCGGATCTCTGCACCTATATTGTATCGTTTTTATGCCATCATCAAGATACACAGAGCTCTTTGATTCGTGATATCGTGTTCCTGTCACAGTGAATGGATATACATGGATCCAACTGTCAAAAGTGTATTCACCATCGCAGTTTTCACTAGTCGACATGATAAGTTTTGGATATGCAGTAAGCACTGTGCTTGAGTCTGTTGGAATGATATCCGAGAATGTCGGTGGAGTCGAATCAACATGCGCCATAATCTCATCTGACCACGAGCTGGTCGCTCCATTCAGCGCGATCGATCTGACTTGTACATAATAATCCTCTTCAGTCGCTCCGAAGTTGACAGAATAATATTTAGCTGTGCTGCCCGTACCCATCACTGTCGGAGCACTAAATGAGCTATCTATGTCATATCGCATCTCATATTCCTGCACAGGATTTGAAGTATCTTCATCCATCGTCCAATTGAATTGTATCATGCCAGTGGTAGAATACATATCCCCATGCGAAAACGCAGGAGAGTCTGGAGACATCGCATTCAGGATCAGTTTGAATTCTGATGATGGTCCTACATTTCCTGCGAAATCTATAGCTCGTATGAAGAAATAATAAGTGTTGTCCTGAAGTGCTTCATATTGCCGGAACAAGACCGGCCTCATAGATGCATAAGTGCCTTCACCAAATTTTCCTGCCGTGTCGGCCCATACTGTGAATATCGATGTGTCTGAATCAAATGCTATCGATACATTGCTCTGCGTGCCTATCCTTCTTGATAGATTTGTTTCTGGTCCTACTTTGTCATTTGCAGTCAGGCTGAATATCTGGAGTTTTGTCGTGTTTAGGTTCCTATCGGTCCATGCGATCGCATAAGAATCGAAAAGACCGAAATCAACATCCGGAAACACTTGGTCTTCTGTTGTCTCAGTGTTCACTCCGAATTCAGGTGATCCGCTATATGTGTCTGTATCAAAGACAGATGCTTCGATGCCGAACCCATCTGTATCATATGCTCCGCTATCGGTGGCCCAAGTGATCACGAAATTCGTCCCTGGCCCAGATATCGATATCGATGGCGCGATCTGGTTTCCGCCGGCAGCTGCATGTGCCATGGTCGGGCTAGATACTGTGTCCCCTGTGCGATTATATGCTCTGAATATAATATCTGGGTTATTCGATATAGTGTATGTGCTCTCAAAGACAACTACAAATCCACCATCTTTTGTGTGATCGATATCTGATCGAATCGCATTGTACACAGAATCTGAATATACTTCGAACTCATCACCTGTCCCAGTCCCCTGTTCGGTAGCGGGCGGGGTAATAGACGACCCATTTGCCAGGAACCGTTTTGCATATGTGCTGTTGTGGCTTCCACCTTGTAATTCTGATGACCATATAACCGTGTAGCCCCCATCATATCCTGCAACCGCAGGCATGATCTGGTTGCTTGTGGTATGTTCATTGACAATGACTTCTGGGTATGGCATGCTTCTATCACTTTGCACAATCTTCAGTCCAATGCCGCTACCTGAACTGTCCGGGGTCTCATAGACCACGACGAAACTGTTCTTCGCAAATACCGCTGCCTTTGGATTGAGCTGCTGTCCGACCGCGCTGTCACTTATCTTGAATTCTGGTCCGATCGACGCGCCGAAAGCATCATACATCTTTCCATAGATGTCTGAATCAGATCCTTCACCGCCCTGCCACACAACAAGACGATCCCCCTTAGAGTTCACCGCAACATCTGCTTTATGGTCTGGCCAGACTGTGTTGTTCTCGACTAATGTCACATCCATACCAAAGACTTCTGCGATGTTGTCTGGTCGTGATGATGATTCCTTGTTGGTAAGAAGATAACTGTATCCATAGATTCCGCTGACATTGTCATCCGCGATCCATTCAAGTATAGGATCCTGATCAACAGAGATGGTATCATTTGAATGTGTCGGAGATGTGATAGAGACATATCCCGGTGGTCCCCAATCTGTTATTATGCCATCTGACCGTGATGGGTTATCATCAGTGATATTGTTCGCGTTCAAGGCAAAGACTTCAAAATAATATGTGTGATTGTTCTGCAGTTCTAAGCTGTAGAGTGTTGCCTCTTCATCTGTGCCATAATTCCCGGCGTCAATCCACTCTGTCAGATATGTCGCTGCAGATACATCATATACGCGATATGTGTATCTTATCGTGCCTGCACCTTCTGTGGTCGCATGCCATCTGGCATGCAATGTGTCGTGGCTGTTTGTGAAATCTCCATCATCAGTCACAGTGAGGTTCTTTGGGACAGGCAAGAATCCGACAGTGTAGAGTATCCTGTCTTTTGTTATCTTGAAATTTCCTGCTGTATCGACAACTTCATAATACACTGTTTTCTTTCCGACAGGTTCAGGCAGTGTCCATGTCTCTTTTCCTTTGCAGACCGAAAATCCATATTCTGTCCATGCGTCATGGTCATGCGTGATATCAGACACGGTCTTTGGATATGTCCATACCATCCAGTCATCGATTGTCATGTTTCCACCGTCTTGTCTATATCCGCCGATGTACATCACCTGACTCGATGCGCTTGGAAATGCTGAAGCCTGTCTGTTTGCGGCACCGACTACGCCATCTATGTAAAGTACCGCTTCTTGTGTACCTGCTGTCCCATTTTTCCATGTGATCGCGATATCATGCCATGTTCCGTGTGTTATCTCAGCAGCAGACGCATTGATTGTCCTTATGTGTGTCATGTTTGCCCATGCGAACACAAAGTCGTTTCCAGTGCTCTTGAAAAGCATGAAACCGCTTGAGAATGATTCTGGGTTTGTGTAGAACAACGGATCTGCGAACATTATGTGCTGCTTTCCATCATTGCCATCCCAATCTGGCTTGAACTTGAATTGCATTGTCCCCCGCGGCGTGGATACAGGGAGCTGGCCAAAATCTGTCGTGTTCAGGCTCTGGCTGCCGGTGATATGAATCCCCTTACCAGAATAGCCTTCATCGATCCAGGTATGATTCCATGCGTCAAGCCCACCCATATGTTCACATTTATAGTACATATAGTCTGCGCTTGCAGACTGATAACCAATCTCGAAATCACATCTCTGCGCAAGACTTGTCAGGTTCGAACTTGTGACTCTGCAGTTTCTAAGCCCGTTCTGGTCATAATAATTCATCTGTAGTTCCACTTGTGGTTCTACAGTCAGCTCCTCATCATTGTTTATGATGATCGTCGCGTTCGGAGAGACATTGTCCGCGATTATCGTCGTGTTGAATCTCTCTGTCGCTCCTGATTTATCTGTCACATCAGCAAAGATAGTTTTCCCTCCTTCTGTGAACATATCACTGATGCCATGCGCGGAGTATATTCCGTCGTTTGGTGTCACATCTGGGTATTCTCCATCATCGCGCAGATCTACTGAACCTACTGCGGCATTCAACTGGCTGATATCAGCAGTGACATCTATGCCTGTCTTTCCCTTGCTGTCATATGTGATGAAGAATATAGTGTCTTCTAGCATCAGGGCTGAAGGTGTCGCTTTAAGTTCGCCGCCGAATGGCTCTTCTGCCGCGCAGATATCCTGTATGCTGAATGGCGCAGAATAAGTGCTTCCCAGATATTGTATCGTGCCTGACTTGAGGACGTTGTTTTCGATAGTGCCTCTGATGATCAGACCTTTGCATGGGATGATCGTGCTTTTTATCACAGAAGATCTTATGTCTGCGTAGCTGAGGCGTGAATCTGTTATAACTGAATCGACTACGGTTACGTTGCTGATCGTGCTCTTGACAACAGTCGAACTGTTGATTGTGGAATTGATGAGTGAGCTATGGTCGAAATGGCAATCCGTGTTGTATATCGGGTCGCTGTCTGCCACGCTTCCTTCTGCGTATGTCAGTTCAGCGGATGTACATCGTGGACAATAATATCTTACTCTCCTTGGATTGTTCCATCTGTCTGTATCATCACAGTCATCATAATCGTCATACATCTGTTCTTCGCCGCGATCATAATCAGAATATTCGTCGTGGTCCATGTCGTCATCCCTGCAGCAGACATGCGTTTCATAAGTGTCGCAGGTGCCGATGTGCGCATTTGTGTCAGATGAGAACGAGAACATGCAGGTCTCTCTTGCTGTGCATGTGCTGTTTCGGACGGTACAGTTGTAGAACGCGGTCGGTGATGATATACACATATCATATTGGTAATTGTTCAGGTAATTGAATTCCATGTGCGTGTTGGATGGGTCATATGCCTTTGCGATGACTGCCGCTCTTGGGGTCGTGCAGTTGCTTGTGATGTTCGCCCCTGTGCTGTTGCAGCAGAGAGTGTAGCCTCCTCGTGGAGGATACCATCCTGTCCTGTTGTCAAGATGCATGTTCCAGTTGGAGTTGTCCATCATGTCGACGACGCCGAACTGGGTGCGCGGATCTATCTGGTTGCAGTTCTGCTGGACGTTGCAGCTCAGAAGCGCGGATGCGCCATTCACCATCAGGATGAAGAAGAGAGCTACAGCAAGAACATACCAGATCGTGAACTTGCTTAGTCTCTTTTTTATTACCATTTGATCTTCTTTTAGTTGCAGACTTCTGCTTCCGGATGGTCCAGACAGACAAGTCCTTTCAATGTGTCTATCTGATCCTGCTGCTGCTTCACCGAGTCTTTCAGAAGAGCGATCTCTTTGTCCTTTGGCGCTGTGTAAGATCCGGGTTCAAGGAATACTATTATGCTGTCTTTATCCTGCTTTAGCGTTTCAAGCGCTTTTCCGATAACAACACCAGATTCGCTTGGGTCCAGCCGCATAGCGTAACCTTCTTTTGTATCAGAGACAGTCAGCATGTCGCCGACCTCGATCTTACCATTTTCATCAGTCACTTTCACAGGGACTCTGCCCGCGAGTGCGATCGCTGCGTATTGTTTTCCTTCATGCTTGACAAGCGGCCCTGCAGAATTGTGCACTGCTTCAGGCATCACATCTTCTCCGATGATGAAGTTTGGAGATGTGGATACAATCCCTATCGGATTGTGTCCTGTTTTTGAAGGGCTGACTGCGAAATCCTTGCCGAATGCAGTGTCTGTCTCTTCTATGGCCATGACAATCATGCCAGATTCAATGTCCTTATCTGCTGCGACACGGTACCATTCAGCATAATCTGATGGTGCGCCGTTGCAATCTCTGACCCATTGAGGTCCTGCGCCGCTGAAGCACAATGCAGTGTTTGTGCCTGCGTTCCAGAATGTACCACTGTCGCCTATATCAAACCCAGTCACTGTGCTGCCTGCGACGTTAGGCAGACTTACTGAACCGCTGTTATGATTGCCGACAAGAGAAGCTCCAGTGACAGTGCCCCAAGCATCAATGTGGCCTTGTGCAAGAATACTTCCTGTTGAGTATATATTCCCTTCAGAATAGACACCGACCGAACCAAACCCATATATCCCTGTGCCTGTTCCACCGTTTCCATAGACGCCGACACTGTTAGATGTAGAGATTCCACGAACCCCATCTGGTCCTATGAAATATCCTCCATAATTAGTCCCGCTCCCATAGATCGCTGTCTGACCACTGGCGTAGGTTCCATATGTGAATGATCCATCATAATATCCTAGTCGTCCTTCACCGCCGTGGAGCGAATTTATTCCATATACACCAGCATCATTCCAAGCACTTCCAGATAATCCTTGGCTGAATCCAAAACCAAAAATGCCGGTCTGTATTCCGTCAGCCCAGATGCCATAGTCAGCGATCCCACCACCTATATTTCCGGCATAGAGGGCTGTGTCGGCAGTCGATCCATAGAAATATCCCCCGTATCCATCTCCCTCTCCATATACTCCTGTCGCTCCAATATTATCACCGTAATTATAACTACCATAAGTAGAACCGCCGGCATATACTCCTGTCGCCCCATTTGCATATACTGCGGTCGGGCCTCCTATGGCATACAAACCATAAGTGCCAAATGTTGTATAGATGCCCGTCGTGCCGCTGCCAACCACTCCTTTATCTCCAAAGCCCAAATGCCCATTACTGCCGGTGGTCAAATCTTCTCCATATACACCATATAAAGTGCCTTCTCCATATACACCATAACTATTACCTGATCCATGCACGCCAAAATTGCCATAGCCTAGCCTTCCAATCGCAGTTCCATCAGCGCCCAAGACACCTACTGTCGTGGCAGAACCATAGACTCCGATATCAGTGCCTTCACTATAGACTCCAGTATTTGAATCTTCAAAATATCCACCGTAATCTTCGCCGTCACCATATACACCTGTACCTGATCCTGCAGCGCCACCTTGGAAATATCCGCCATAGCTAGTTCCAACACCGTAGACTGATGTCACAGCAGACGCGCCATATAGACTATAACTCGTTCCGTCAGCATATACTCCTGTTATCGGAGTAGAGCCATCTGCGATTCCACTCCACACACCGTAACTTTCTCCTGACCCAAGAATACCTGTAGAACCACCTGCTGCCATGGTACCAATTCCATATGCCCCATATGTCCTGCCAGCCCCCAAAACGCCAGTTGACCCAGCACCCATACCTTGACCAGTTAAACCAATAGTGCCAGCACCGTATACACCTGTAGCTGCTTCTGCTCCACTCCCTCTTGCATAGACAACTGTTCCACCGCCGCCAGTCTTCTCAAAATATCCGCCATAGCCAGTTCCAATGCCATAAACACCAGTATCTCCTTCAGCATAGACTCCAGTATCTCCTCCAAGTGTGTCGACGAAATAACCACCATAAGTTGTTCCTTGTCCACTAACACCAGTTTGACCTGTCCCGCCTACACCTATTGATACACCATTGCCTTCAACCCCAATGCCTGCTGCGCCTGTTCCAGTTCCTTGGACACCTGTAACTACTCCTTGTCCCCCCACACCTTGATTATTTGCGCCTAAATAACCAAAATTATTTGCATTAAATTGTCCGTATATACCTACGCCAGTGCCAGCGCCATAAACTCCTGTCGTGACTCCTGTCGCGTACACCGCAGTGTTCGCAGACGGTGCCGCGCCTACTCCTAAGTTTCCGCCCTGCACATAAAGATCATCATCCGCTCCTGTGCTGATTTGTGTCGCAGAGGTTCTAGTGAATGATGTGTCAGTGCTCATGTAGATAGTTGTGCAGGCGCCGCTATCTCCGCAATCAACCGCACATGTGAATGTGTCTGTTGTGATATCATAATTGAGCACTGATATAGTAGCATCGCAGTCTGGTATCGTCCTGCAGACACCAGAGATCTCGACTTCGTCGGCTCCGCTGCATGAAGATTTTGAGACGCAATCCCAGTCATCTGCCCCTATCTTCATAAGGATCTGATTCGCCGCACAGAGCGCGCCATCAGGCATGAGTTCTCCATCGAAGTCAATATCATCTCCGATTATTGCATCTGCATTAGTTCCCAAATTGCCAGTTGAATATACTCCATATGTAGCGCCGCTTCCATAAACACCTGTGCCTGCTGCTCCACCGACACCATAGACACCAGTGACTCCGTTTCCTAGTCGTCCTTCACTAGCGCTGTCAAGATCGATGCCCTGTACGCCTATACTATTACCGGCGCCATATACACCATTGTCGCCATTTCCCAAGTATCCATATCCGCTTCCATCTGAATCATCGCCGACGACACCATATGTGTTTCCTCCACCATAGACGCCGGTTGCTGTGCTTGCGCCGCGAACTCCTTCTGTTGTTCCGAAACCATAGACTCCTGTCGCGACTCCTGTCGCATATACCGCGCTGTTCGCCGATGGCGCCGCGCCTACTCCTAAGTTTCCGCCGATGACATAAGCATCATCATTGACTTCGAGTGTCGGGCCGGAGATATCATAGATCTGTCCTTCGACTCCGAAATTGTTCGCTGTGTCGACTCGTGCCCGCACTGCGCCGTTGCTCACTAGATCGATCTGGTTATCGGCAGCTTCGCCTAGCGCAATATATTCACTGTTCGCTCCAGTCACTCTTCCGCCGACGACATATGCGTCATCGTTGATTGTCAGTTCGCCATCAGTTATATCATATATATTGCCCTCGATGCCTACATTGTTGCCTCCTGGCTGCAGATGGATGTCGGCTGTCGGGTTATTTATCTGCAGCACATCAGCTGCTGTCGTCGCGATCTGTCCTACTTCGACCGCCTGCGACCAGATGCCGATCTCTCTATATGTCGCTCCGTCGTCAAGATAGAAATCGACGTCGTTCGCATAAGTGTTGTCATCTCCAAACTGTGTATGTGTATAAGCATTGATACCGACTAGCATATTCACTGGATACATATAGACCGCATCGATCGAATTCTGGATGTAGATATATCCATTCACAGTCCCCGACTGTGCGAAATTCAGGTAACCATTCGCAGCAGAATGCACCATCTGGACGCCATGGCTGTTGTCATTGTCATTGAAATACATCGAATAGCTTTCCATCCGCACATTGTCATCGATGTATAGATCGCCGTCAGTATCATAGAGCATGCCCTGGACGCCGAAGTTGTTCGATGTGTCGACAGTCGCGCGCACTGCGCCGTTGCTCACAAGATCTATCTGATTATCGACTTCGCCAAGCGAGATGTATTCGCTGTTCGAACCAGTGACCCGTCCACCAATCACATAAAGATCATCATTCACAGAGACTTCACCATCGGTGATGTCATAGATCTGTCCGTCGAGGCTGATATCTCCGACTGCGCGGGCATTGCCATCGGTATATAATCCGTATGATGTGCCGCTTCCATATACGCCAGTGGCGACACCAGTCCCATATACGGCAGTGTTCGCATTTGGTACTGCTCCGACGCCAAGCTGCGTTGTCACACGTCCATTTCCTGTGACATCCAATGTGTAGCCCGGGACTGCATTGCCGACACCAAGACGGCCGGCGGAGGTAAGTGTCATAAGATCAGATGTCACAGCAGCGCCTTGATACCTGTTCCATCTGTAATTGTTCTGTGAAAAAAAATCGAAATCTCCACTGGATATGCCTATCCCAAATTTATCATTCGCATTACCCCAGAACTGTATCTTGTTTGGTGAAGGATCACCGGCATTATCATATACATTCGCAAACACAAGCTGTGTCACCGGGGTTGCGCCAATCGCACCACCGCTCAATGTAGTCACATCTTCAATCTCTGCTGTGCCTGTCGAATGCAAGTGGCCGTCTGAATAGACTCCTGCAGTTGTACCTGTTCCATATATCCCTGTGCCAACTCCGCCAGCAGTTCCATAAACACCATATTCAACCGCTCCAGAATCATAACCTAACCGTCCGGTTGCTGTGCCATCTGTGCCTTCAACACCTGTTATTTGACCAGTACCATGGACGCCAGTGCCTGCTGCGCCACCTGTACCGTATAAACCTGTAGCTCCTGCTCCTGTACCTGAACCGTAAACGCCATATGCTGTGCCTACTGCATTGACACCTCGAGTATCGTCATGCGTCGTACCTGCGCCTAACTGTCCAAGTACGTCTACATCGACAGTGTTTGGATAGACGAAATCCCCATCATCATCAGAAAAGGTCCCACCAGAGATGTTCTGGACTCTATGTCCTGGATTTGGGACAGCGAATGCGACTGGCATAGTCGCCAGAAGTAACATTGTCAGAATTGCGCATATTTTGGATAGGTACGGTAATTTCATTTAGGCACACCTCGTGTTTTTTCGAGAATTATAATAGGGAAAACTAGCAATAGAAATACATATCACTCTCTTTTTCAAAGCTACTTGGATACAAATCCACCTCTATTTATCCCTATAATTATGTAAAATCTGCAAACAATACTATTTAAATCTTTCCCAAAA
>PCVE01000052.1 GCA_002762705.1 Candidatus Woesearchaeota archaeon CG11_big_fil_rev_8_21_14_0_20_43_8
AGACCCATGCTCTTCTTGCCTTTGTTGTTGCAAGGCACGACCAGATCGATATTGTTCGCCTGGTTGTTTGTGTCGCATAGAGCTACAATCGGGATACCGATCTTTGTCGCATCTTTGATCGCGTTCCTGTCGGGCCATGAATCTGTGCAGAGCAGGACTTTCTTTTCGATGAAAGTATCAAGCTCTTTGTTTGTGAGGATTCCTGGTGGGTATCTTCCAGCGAAGATTGTCGCGCCTGTCAGCTTTCCGAACATCTTGACTGGTTTCCATCCATTCTCTCGTCTGCTGACGATCATGATATCTTCAGGTGCGTAGTGCGCAAGAAATTTCGCCGCGATCCTGGTCATCTCATCGATCTTCTGGAGATTCAATACATAAAGTCCGTCTGGCCTTGTCTTGTATATGAAATTCTCCATGTATTTTGTTTTGAACTTCGTACCGATGTGGATACCTGATTTTAGGTACATGTCGATCGGCACAAGCATCTCTTCTGTCTCTGGCATATTTATCTACCTCGTTAGAGATGATAGAATCAAGCAATAATACTGACGGAAATCGGTAATCATATTATTTATTCTTGCTATTTCCGTCGTACATAAGTGCGAAAAATACATGATTATAAATTGCCGCACCTATGGCTGCGTTTCTATCGCCTCAGCAGCGTCTGCAAGGTCCGCCTTTTGGACGCTAACCCTTGCAAATCGGCTATAGTTGATGAGAAATGGGGTTCAGTTTATAAACCTTTTCCCCACATGGTTCCACGATCCAGGTTTGTGTGTTCACATCACCCTTATAATTAATAAGAAAAAAGAATAAGATCAAACATCCCTTAAACCTTCAGTCTCGACGAAGAAGTTGCATTCTCCGTCAGGCAGGTTTGGTGAGTCGACAAGCTTCGCCACACGGGAACCTTTCTTTCCTTTTCTCAGATATATCCTGAATGTGGACGCGTGCGCGACGATGTTTCCGCCGACCGCTTTTGTCGGATCACCAAAGAACTGCGCAGGGTCGTGCATGACCTGGTTTGTCACATAGACGCACAGATTATGTGTATCTGCGAGTCTGAGCAGGGTATGCATGTGCTTGTTGATCTTCTGCTGACGCTCAGCAAGCGTCCCTCGACCGACGAACTCAGCACGGAAATGCGCAGTGAGCGAATCGATGATCAGCACAGTGACATTTAGCTTGTTCTCTTTTATGAGTTCCTCGACTTTATCCGCGAGCAGGAGCTGATGGTCTGAATTATATGCGCGGGCCACCTTTAACTGCTTGAGCACTTTCTGAGGATCGACTTTTGCGCCGTTTGCAAGCTCAATGATCCTTTCTGGCCTGAATGTGTTCTCAGTGTCGATATAGATCACTGATGCGTCCGGATTCGCCTTTATGGCGCTCACTGATAATATGTGTCCGATCTGTGTCTTTCCAGAACCATATTCGCCGAAGCACTCGATGATCGCGCCGGTCTCGAATCCTCCGCCAAGAAGCTTGTTGAAGTTCTCAGAACCCGTGCTGACCTTGATGACGCGTTCTCTTCTCTTCAGGACCTGTTCGCCGGATTCAAAACCCATCTTCAGCTCGTTTCTTGCGGCATTGATCATCTTCCTTGCCACTGTCTCTGTTATCCCTGCGCTCTCGACAAGTTCGCCAGGGGTTGAGACAGCGATAGCCATCAGGGTATCGTATCCGCTCTCTGCTAATTTTTCGGCAGTTGCTGCGCCGACTCCAGGTAAATCTAATACTGTCATTTCTTTTTCTGTCATTTTGAATCACCTCGTTTCAAGATGCGAACTCACATTATGAGATCTATGTCTTCTATCTCGATGGAATTATCCATCTTAGAAGACGAACCGGACGATGATGATTTCACGCTGCTCTCGCTTTGGTTCTCAAGCATCAGGTATTCAAAAGCTTTGTTCAATACCAAAACTGCTTTTGGAAGATCCATCGCTCTGAAAGAATTTGTGCTTTTCCATTCACCGTTCTTATCTTTGTAGTTCCTGTCCAGGGCGACTGAATGGTAATGTCCTGGTTCACCTGTTGTGTTGCTTGTCACTTCGTTCCGCCAGATAGTCGCGGTCACTGCCCCGGCCCGAATTTTTTTTTCAGGCATATTCTTTCCTTTTTCCATTTACGACACCTCCTTGCTTATCGCATTTTGTTTCAACCAAGGCCTTTATGACTTTGGTGGAGTCTATGTGATGTGAAGCTGCGTTCGTTTAAATAGTTTTGGCGGGTGTGTCCAGTGGATGTCTATTGGTGACGGGATTATGAAAAATTGGAATTAGGGCCTCTCTAAAAGAAGAATCCACAGGACATCAGACAATCCCGAACAGAAGAAATATGGCGCAGACAGATGAGGCGATAAAGATTGATGTATCGATGATCCCGCCTGTCTTTACGAAGCCACGTAATCTGATTGACGATATCGGATGCAGGATCCTTATACCACTATGAGTCAGCATATCGAGCATAAGATGGACAATATATCCGAGCATGAATGCTATCGCATAAATCTTTGTTCCGCCAAGGTAAACGATCATGGCTCCGACGATCACGGGCGGATATATGGTATGGATAAATCCCCTATGCTTCAGAACGAAAGATAATATCCAGTTCAAAGGCCAGATCTTTCTTGCTGCCCATGATTTTCTATAATCAATATCTGGAATGATACCGCCTATGCAAGCGATCAGGAGGAAGAGAAGTCTGTGCTTGGGTCTGAAGAAAGGAAGTGTCAGGTACGATATGAAGAATGCCATCGAAAAGTGGGTCTTGAAGTTCATTGTATTTTATTTTAGGAGGGCTGATGTATATTTCTTTCGCTAGCGAAAGATTTATATTCAGGATTAATTCTAGAATATCTTAAGAGAGGTGGTCATATTATGGAGCAGGATACCATGTTGGTCTGTGGAAACTGCAATAGTACAGTCGCGGTAAGTTCTATGAAGTATAATAGCACGGGAGATTATCTTATCTGCAAAAAATGTTACAACAAAGAGCATGATAAGATAGATGTTGATGTCGAAGATGAGATCAATGCTGAACTAAAAAAGCTTGAAGTACGGATGCCGCAGAAAAAAGCAAGACCTATGCTCCACCATATGGATTATGCGAGGGTCAATTACCAATGCACTCATTGTGGCTACAAATACTCTCGTAAGAAAGATGCTGATTATAATAGGCAGTGCCCATATTGCAGCAAGAATGCGGTCGAGGTGCTGAATCGGTCTGCTGTTGAAGATGTCGATGAAGACACAGCCCCTAGTGTATTTTTCAGTGTCGATAACCTGCTCAATTGAGCATTTTTCTTTCTGATTTTTGATGGTTTTTCTATTGTTATATCCTATATTCTGATTTCAGATAAGCGGAACATATATAAATCAAAGGGTATTCACCACTCATAAGTGCACAATATGGGTATATTTGATCTTTCAAATCGGAACATAGAGAAGATGCTCAAGATGAAACAGCGAGAGCTTTCTATCCTTCATGAACTCGATAAGCTAAAAGAGAGCGCTTCTGACACAAAACTGTTCTTAGAAGGTATCCTTAGGCATTTCATGAAAGTCCTAAGAAACGAGCTTGGTGTTGTGCTTCTCCATGATAGTGTCACCAAATCACTTGAGATCGGGACTGCGATCGATAAAGGCATCTTCAACGCAGATAATTATGATCTTATCAAAGATATCGCAAGAGACACGATAACGAACGGTCGGATCCTTGTCATCAACAACACAAAGAAGCACCAGAAGATGGTCAATTTCAATATCAAGAATATGCTCTCATCTCCGATAAGATACAGGAGCAAGATAATCGGTGTGATCCAGCTTTTCAACAGCAAACGCATCGGCGGATTCAAGAGTGATTCATTGCATCTTTTCAGCCTGATGCTGAGCCATATAGATTCGACGATAGAATATTCAAAACTCTATCGCCAGATTGAAGAGAAAGACAGGGAGCTTTCTGTGTTATATTCAATAGATAAATTACGCGACACAATAAAAGATTTCGACACTTTGATGAAAGCCATCCTTAGCGAGATGACAAAGATCCTCGAGGCAGAAGTAGGTTTCATCGCGCTCTATGACAAAGAAGGGAATCTTGTGGATGTCAAGGTCCCATCTAACATAAGATCAAGCTCATTTCTCACAAGCAACGTCGACACGATCGATGCTCTATGCAGGGCAGTGTTCAAGCACGGCGACCTGATGAGAGGCGATTATCTGAACGCAGAGATCAGCAGCTTCATCGCTATCCCTGCGTCTCTTGAAGGATCCATCGCAGTGTTTGGTGTCTTAAACAGCAGAAAAGATGATGGGTTCTCGCCTGAAGACGAGAAACTTCTAAAAGCGATCGCGTCGCAGGCAGACTCTGCGATATTTGAGGACCAGGACAAGCAGCAGATCAAATCGCTCTTCAAGAGATATGTGAGTCCAGAAGTCATGGAAAGCATGCTCAATGATGAGGAGACTGATTACTTGCAGACAAAGAAGCAGGATGTGACTGTCCTTTTTGCAGACATACGTGGATTCACTGCTATGTCTGAACGCCTTCCGCCTGAGGAAGTTGTAGAGATGCTCAACGAATTCTTCTCAGTGATGACTGAGACGATAATGAAGATGCGTGGCACACTTGACAAGTTCATGGGCGATGGGATCATGGCAGTCTTTGGCGCCCCTATATATTATGAAGGTCATGCTTTGCGTGCAATCAGGACAGCTTATGAGATGCAGAAAGCATTCAAGGAGCTCCAAAATAAATGGATATCAGAAGGAAGACCACTTGTCGAGCTTGGGATCGGGATAAACAGTGGTGTCGCTATTGTCGGTAATATCGGTTGCAGCCAGAGGCTGGATTATACAGTCATCGGTGATGTCGCGAATACAGCTTCAAGATTATGCTCTGTCGCGACCGGCGGCCAGATAATCCTCTCTAATGCTTCACGGGCTGAGGCCAATGGCACAATCGAAGCGCGAAGTCTTGGTTTTATCAATGTCAAAGGCAAGAAAGACAAGCTTGAGATACATCAGGTCGTGAATGTTTAAGGATTCTTCTTATCAGCCAATGCAAGATGCTTTTTGCTTGTGGACAAGAAATCGAATGGTCTGTCGTTCGTGAGCATATCAAGCACTTCTATTCCAGCTTCTGTGATCCTGAACACTTTCCATGCCAGTTTGTCTGGTGTCAGGCATGAGACAAGGCCTTTTCTCTCTAATTCACTCAATGCGACAGAGACATTTGACTGCTTGATCTTTGTCTCCTTCGCAATTTCCATTGGTCTCATCGGTTTTTTTGATATTGCGATAAGTATTTTCTGTCTTACTTTGCTTGTCATCACCATCGCAAAAGCGCTTGATATATCTACCATATGGCTTTCATAACAAAAAGAATATAAATACTAGCAAATATGACTTACATATAACAATGATACACAGAAGTACTACGACGAAGATAACGGGTGAGATAATCGCCTATGACATCAAAGAAGCAAAGATTGCTGTGAAGATCAGCAAAGAATCCCTGCAGAAGATTTTCTCGATCCTGCCGCGGAAGGTCAAACTGATCATCGATCAAGCATGATCCGCATGAACCGATCCATAAATTCCGTCTTTTCTACTTTTGTGCAGCTAGTGATATGGGATGAAGCATCTATGCGATTCGTCATATCTCCATAATCATCTATCTCGAATGATCGACGGTCGATTCTAAAAATATCTTTCCAAAACAAAAATGCTGCTGCTAGCGGATCATGAAGATATGTCCTGCCTCCTGCAGCAGATTCATTCCATATCCTCGCGAGCTCTGCGAGTTTTTGTGCAAGTGCGTCTCCATGTTCCAATCGTCTTATTTGATAATCATCTAACCATACTTCATGTGTCACATCTGATGGCATGATCGTCATCGGTATCTTTGAACTGTATACGATCTGCGCGGCTTTTGGATCTGCTCTCACATTATATTCTGCTCTGCCTAATCTTTTTTGGTCAAGCACTCCGCTCATCGCATAGATGTGTCTTATGTTGTTTTTCACGTCTGGATGTTCTTTTATCAATCCTGCGATGTTTGTCATAGGTCCTATCGATACGATTGAGATATCATCTTGTTGTATGATTTTATGCATCTCTTTGATTGCGTCATCCTTTGGCGGCGTGTCTTTCAATCTAATTATCGTCTTTCTGTCAAACAGCCCTTCGCCTTCGTGTGAATCTGGATGTCTCATGTGCTTGCAGACTTCTGCAGGAATTTGTCTTTTTGTTTTTCTGTAATCAATTCCGCCATACACTGGAACACTTATGCTTGCAAGTTCTAGTAGTTTTTTTGTTATCTCTTTTTTTAGTTCAGTGAATTCGTACACTGTCGTGATCGCTTTTATTTCAACATCTGATTTTAATAGTAGCGCAAGAGCTAATGTAT
Organism: Candidatus Woesearchaeota archaeon CG11_big_fil_rev_8_21_14_0_20_43_8; assembly: GCA_002762705.1. Classification (GTDB taxonomy): domain Archaea; phylum Nanobdellota; class Nanobdellia; order Woesearchaeales; family CG08-08-20-14; genus CG08-08-20-14. Next base: position 6,415 of record PCVE01000052.1, read on the forward strand.
CGTCTGCGTCAAACCCAATGTCTGTATCTAAAATTATTTTTTCCAATTTCATAAACCTCACCTGGGTTTTATTGGTGTTGATAATTATATAAGGTTGTACCTTAAGATATATATGTTACATTAAACGTATATATATATTGAAAAACTATTTATAGCTGAGTGTCTACCCACCTAATATGAGACGAAAAATAATCCAATTGTCAACCAACACGAATGTTATTTCTCTGCCAGCGAAATGGGTCAGGAGAAACAATCTCAGCAAGGGTGATGAATTAGAACTTGAAATGACTGATTCTAGTTTGTATGTCTTTACTACAAGAAAGCCAAAGAAAATTACAACAGTGATAAAAATAGGAAATGATGATACATTAGTCGTCTGGGAAGCTGTTGATACCGCATATATCAAGGGAAGCGATGAGATTATGATAAAATATTCTGATCCTAAGCTTCTTGAACATATTCATAAAGTCTCGATGCGTATGCTTGGCATGGCTGTCACTGAAGAGCGGAAGAATCTTTGCGTGATGAAAGATGTCGGCGGGCAGAACCAGGAAGACTTTGATGTGATACTAAAGAGGATATTCCTCTTGATCAAGACTGTCGCTGAAGAGGGATATGCCGCAGCTGCGCAGGGAGATTTCGATACACTTGTATCTATGAAATATCGGGACTATAATATCAATTCCTTTTCTAGCTATTGTCTTCGTTCGCTGAACAAATATGGCTATAAGGATGATTCGCGAGCACAGAAATTATATTTGATTGTGAAACAACTCGAGACAATCGGCGATAAATATAGGGATCTATGCAGGTATCTTGGCAAAGAGAAGATCCGTCTTGGCAAGAACTCGCTTGCTTATTTCACTGCAGTGAATGATTGCTATGAAACATTCTATAAATTGTTCTACAAATTCAATTGGGACGAAGCAAAAGACATGATAAAGATAAGGAAGAACATGTTTCCTGAAGTGTCTTCTTTGCTCAAGAACTGCAAGCCGACTGAGATCATCGCTCTTCATTATCTCTGGGAGATAATATCACTTCTGTTTGACTCTTATGAGACACTGCTAGTGATGGAAATTTGATCTTTTTACTTTTCTCAAGGGGTGACAAAGATTTAATATAGTACCATTTTCCTATATTAATATACAGTATTGAGGTTTGTTCCCCATGGAAGTTAACATAAATGTATGGGATACCGTTAGGTACTCCACTCGCGATGTAGACAAGCTATTGCTGGCATATAGACTGGCAAATGACTTCATCCAGCGTATCGAGCAGTGCAGAGAGAAGCTATCTCAGATCGATGATCGCTATCTTTCGGAGATGGCAGAATATTCCCGGCATTTCTTCGAACATGGGCAGCCATTCAAGATTCTCCAACAGCATAGAGACATACCGAATGTGTCAAAACTAATATCCATGAGCGAGCAGTCTCTGATCGCTCTTGAGAGCTGGACAAATTAATTCTCGAAATATTTCCGAAAATTGACCATCACGTTATATTAAATACCTAGCACTACACTTTTTCTATGGGATTGAATAAATGGCTTGGGATTGCACTTGTATCGACTATGGTCCTGTTTTCGATAGTTGATCTATCTGTGGGTGATGAAATCCAAACTATACCATATGAAGAAGGATCGATAGATGTGTTCTTCTGTCCGCGGGATGGATGCGGACATATCCTTGGTGGACTGCTTGATCAGGCATCTGATATCGAGTGTGCGCTATTCGATCTTGGGTTGGAGAATATCGAGGACAAGCTTAGGGATAAAGGTGCAGATGTCATAACCGACATAAGAAGCCATAGCGATTACGGACTCAAACTCTCACGCCCAGGATACATGCACAACAAGTTCTGCATATTAAACAATCATATAACCATAACTGGCTCATTCAATCCGACAGAGAACGGCGACAAGAAAAACAATAATAATCTACTGGTGATCGATTCAAGAATGATCGCACAAAACTATCTCGATGAATTCTATGAATTGAAAAGCAAAAAGCAGACAAGAACAAGATATCCAAAGATAAACCTGAGCGGCACAATCATAGAGAATTACTTCTGCCCTGAAGATGATTGCGAGGGCAGGATCCACGATCTTTTGTTGTCAGCAGTATATGTCCGGTTCATGACTTTCTCATTCACAAGCGAGAAGATTGGTGATGCCCTCCTGGTCCCTGATTCTAAGGGCGTGTTTGAGAAGTCACAGGCAGGGTCACAGTATTCACAATACTCTCGATTGAATAGTTTCATTGATCTTCGCAAGGACACAAATCCGAATATGATGCACCATAAAGTGTTCATACTAGATAATCAGACAGTCATAACTGGTTCCACGAACCCCACACAGAGCGGTTTTCACAAAAACGATGAGAATGTGGTTATAATCCATGATCCCGAGATAGCCAAGCACTATATGGCTGAATTCGACTTGATCTGGGGACAATCGCTAGAGTAAATTATATAAACACCCGAAAACTCATGCCTTCTTAAAATGGAAGAACAACCTACAGAGGACATAAATCGGCTTGTGAAGGAAAGGATCCGTAAGCTAGGCGAGATCAGGGAACGTGGAGTCAATCCATACCCATATAGTTACGGGATAACACATAATTCTCAGCAGATAACTGAAAAATACAAAGACCTGCCAGAAGAAGGGAAATCCGATGAATCTGTCAGTGTTGCAGGCCGGGTCATGTCTGTGCGGGACATGGGAAAAGCAACGTTCATGCATATCATGGATTCAGAAGGCAGATTACAGGCATATCTGCGCCAGGACGATATGGAAAAAGACGTCTATAAACTGTTAAAGAAGCTTGATATCGGCGATTTTGTCGGTATAAAGGGAAAGGTCTTTCGGACCAAGAGGGGCGAGATAAGTGTATATGCAGAGAGTTTTGAGATATTGACAAAGTCCCTAAGGCCACTTCCAGAGAAATATCATGGCCTTAAAGACACAGAGACCAGATACAGGAAAAGATACCTGGATCTCATAATGAACCGTGATGTCAAGAATGTGTTCGAGCTTCGTGCAAAGATGATCCGTGAGATCAGAAAGTTCCTTGATGACCGTGGTTTTTTGGAAGTCGAGACCCCTATCCTGCAGCCGCAGTACGGAGGCGCGAACGCAAAACCGTTCACGACACATCACAATGCGCTGAACATGCCCCTTTATCTGAAGATATCGCCTGAATTGTATCTGAAGCGACTCATCGTAGGCGGGTTCGACAAAGTCTATGACATGACGAAGAATTTCCGAAATGAAGGGATCGACAAGAACCATAATCCTGAGTTCACGATGCTTGAATGGTATGAAGCTTATACAGACTATGAATATCAGATGAAACAGTTCGAGGAACTTGTCTCTACCGTCGCGCAGAACACGCTTGGCACAATGAAAGTGGATTATCAAGGCACGGAATTGGACTTCAGTCCGCCATGGAAAAGAGTCACGATGATCGATGCCCTGAAACAATATGCTGGCATCGAAGTGGAGCATTGCGATGAAGTCGCATTGAAAGCTCTCATCACCACAAACAATCTTGACTATGATGGTGAAGAGGTACGCGGAAATATGATCGCATTCTTGTTCGAAGAATTAGTCGAGGAAAAATTGATCCAGCCGACATTTGTCATAGATCATCCAATCGAGATAAGCCCTCTCACAAAAGAGAAGAGGGGAAATCCACTGCTGGTCGAGAGATTCGAACCATTTGTATGTGGTATGGAGATAGGGAACGCATATTCAGAACTCAACGACCCTATCGAGCAGAAAAAAAGGCTGCAGGCGCAGGACAGGAGTCTCGCGCTTGGTGATGAAGAAGCTCAGCCGATGGATGAAGATTTTGTCGAAGCGATCGAATACGGCATGCCTCCGACTGGTGGCGTCGGCCTTGGTGTCGACAGAATCATCATGATCTTGACAAATCAGCCGACGATAAAAGATATAATCCTTTTCCCAGCGATGCGGCCAGAAGCGAACAAGGAGAAGAAGGAATGATGACACAACGATTTCAGCGAAGCTGAAATCCTTACTTTTGGTAAAGGTGCGGAAAAGTAAAAGCTTTTCGCACACGGCAATCGAAGATTGCGAGACAATGAAATTGCCTGCACAGAAAATCAAAGATTTTCTTGTGCCCGCGTTTTGTAGATAGACAGGATAAATTAAACCTATAAAATCTATAATAAATAAAATAATATTAAGTCCGTACAAAAGCTTGCGGGCGCGAGCAATCAAAAATTGCTGGGCCCGCGGTCGTTACATTCCCGCGGGGGTGCCGGAGCGGCCAAACGGGATAGGTTCAGGGCCTATTGGCTTAGTGTCTACGCGTGTTCGAATCACGTCCCCCGCATTTTATCTTCTATCCTGTTGGAATGCTGACAATAGATGCAGCATCATTCCTGGACGGGATCAGACACGTCAGTGTCTCGAATCACGTTCCCCGCATCTTTTTCCGGTGTTCGCATTGTTTCGAATTTTTCTAATCGCAAAAACGCGGGCAACTTTAGTTGCCGTGTCCGGTAAGCTACGCTTACCCGAAGCTGCACCAAAAACTCGGATTTTCGCTAATGCTCAAATCAAAAAAGCATATATATGTAACTGTTCTTTGGATAAATATGCTCGGAAGACATCATTTATTGCTATCATTATTCACTGTGGCGTTTCTGTTTGTGCCATATTTTGAGAAATACTCAGAACTGACTCTTTTTGTATTAATTGGGGTCGCAATTGGATCGCTTATTCCAGATGCAGATAGTCCTGATGCAGCAATTTTTCATGAAAAGATCCACGTTGGAGGAAATGTTGGGGCGGTGATAAATAATGTTGTTTCACCGTTGTTTCCTGCGTTTGGATATATAACAAAATACGCAATCTATAAACCATCTGTGTATATTTTTGGTGCTACTTTTTTGAAAAAGTATAATGTTGTAGAAAGACATAGGGGTTTTTTGCATTCATTTTTTGGCATTGCCACATCAACTGTTTTTACAGCGGTTTATTTGCTTATTTTGCTGAAACTTGTAAATCTCTTGAACTGGAGGTATTTCTTAATTTTTATGTTATCATATTCTTTTGGTGCTTTGATGCATTTGATCGAAGATAGTGCTACAGTAACTGGTACTCAATACAACTATCCCTTCTCAAACTTTATTGTCAAAGGGAAACTAATTACGAGGTCGGATTCAGCAAGAATGCCTGAGTATTTCACTAGATATTTGGGATTTGTGGTCGTTGCATTATTATTTGTGATGAAATTAGGATATCTTTCTTACTCTAATTGGTTTATTTCTTTGTTATCTATAATCTTCTTATTGCTATCTTGGGTGATTTTTATGTTTCTTGTCGCTGGTGCTAGAACTGAAAGAGGAGAACTTAAATCATGTCCAAATGTTAAGAGCTATTTTTAATGGGGCTCTAAAATGTGAACATATTATAACCATTATTTTCGCTTTTGATGGGAATATTATGGATTATACTTCTTTTTTCGGATATCCTCCTATTTAGATCATAAACCCTTTGGATTCTTTGAAGATTATTTGAATTTTTGACCATCGGTTCTATTAGATACTTAAACATCACTGTTCTTATGCAAGACATTAACTTAAAGAAAGTTATATTACGTAAACTATTCAGACGAAGAATCATTGGTGGCAAACACACTGCGATTGAGAACTTGGTAGCAGGAATTCCGAAACACTATGTGCATGATGCAAAATCTGTAGTGAAAGAACGGATCAAAGATGAATTAATTGTCTTGAAGTCTACATGTTATGGAAAACAGGTCAGCTTGAATCCTGACAACCTAGATCGAATAATTGAGGTGATTGAAGATTAATATTATTCAGAAATATGAATGTTTAAATTTCGCAAATAATATAAATGATTTAGTCTCTCTTGATGGTATGGAAGAGATATCATCATTCAGGATAGTATTTGGAAATGCACCGATAGTCAAAGTGATAGATTTCTTCCTTGATAATCAAGAATTTGATTATAGTCTGACAGACATCGCGAAAAACTCAGACATCGGCTGGAGCACATTGCATCTGTTTTGGGATAAGCTCACTAGTCTAGGAATAGTCAAAAAAACAAGAAGGATAGGGAGAGCAGAACTTTATATATTAAATACAACAAATCCTATTGTGAAGCAATTAATAGAATTAGATAAGATTGTATCTCTGAAATTGATGCGAAAAAAACAGAGAGTCATTGCTTGACTTTACGTCTTATCCCACTTTATCTTCAGGAAGTGCGTGGAACATGAGAAGCACGGATCATATGCCCGTATCAATTTCTCGATCTCCAATTGAATCCTTGATTCAGAATACTTGAGTATCTGCGGCAGATATGCCTTGATATCTTCATTCATAGCACGGAGATTCTGACATGTTGGTGTCATGACATTTCCAAAAGTTATCTCTCCGTTCTTATTGATCTTGTATTCATGCCAGCAGAGTCCACGAGGGACTTCAATCACACCTATACCATGACCTGCTTTTATTTTAAAGTCCTTGATTTTTTCCTTTTTTGGCTTCAGTTTTTTGCAAAGCCTGATTGATTCATCAACATAATGCACAAGCTCAATGGCTTGCGCGAAATTATCAAGGAATGTGTTCTTAGAAGGCAATTTCACTTTTGATGCTTTCAATATTTTTTTTGCATCCGGACTTAAGAACTTATGGCAATTATTCAACCTTGCAAGAGCATTAGTGAAGTATGCTTTTCCCTTCTTCACGACAAAGTTCGCTGTGCTATCACTTTCATGGGTCTCTTTGAGCCACTTAGCGAAATCTTTTCTCTTAAAAGTGTGATCTGATCCCTTCAGATCTCCATAATGCATCCCAATCTCACCTTTCTTATATAATGACAGCCAGTCACATGGGCTCTCAAAATCCGGAACCGGCAATTTAGCGAACAGTTTAGCTGTCGCGACAGCATCAGCTTTTGCCTTTTCGAGTCTTTTACGGACATCATCAATGGCATCCTGTGAAGGGAACTTCCTAAAACCACCAACAGCAGCTTGCACTGCATGCATCTCACGTCCTCCAAGCAGGACCATCATATCATTTCCAAGCCGCATCAACGTAAGAGCGCTGACGACCTGTTTCTTGTATTTAGGAATCATGGCTATTGCAGATTCATAACCCAGGTGATCTGGAAGAGCCAGGAAATATAAGTGTGTCGCATGGCTCCTGATTCTTTCGGCAATCGTAAGCAATTCTCTAAGCATCAAAGTCTGTGGAGACGGTTTCACTCCAAGGGCATCTTCCATTGCTTGAATAGACGTGACTATATGACCGGTGCTGCATATCCCACAGATACGAGAAGTGATCTCGAATGCTTCGTCCCATCGTCTGCCCTTGAGCATCCCTTCAAAATATCTAGAACCTTCGATAGATGTGAGTCTACAATCTTCTACAACTCCATTTTTTATCTTCACATGGAGCGTCGCATGCCCTTCGATCTTTGTCAAATGGTCCACATTAACTTTTTTCATCATCTTTTATCATCCAACATAATCTGGTGCGTCTTCTATCTGAAGTTCGTCAGGCAGTTTCAGCCCTGCAAAAGACTGCATCCTCTCTTTCAATGTGCGTGAATTGTGTCCCTTATCTTTTATCAATGCGATGAACGCTTCATAATTAGCATCAGGACAAGGGCCACGACAACCCCAACACTCGAATCTGCCATTGGTACATACTGAGTCACATCCACCACGAGTGATTGGACCAAGACAGATCTTTCCTTCATCTAATAGACAATGATTTCCATTTAGCTTGCATTCCACACAGACCGGATCATTATACAGTCTCGGTGTCTTGCCTAAGATAAGTTGCTTGATAAATGATTTGACTTCCTCTCTGTTTGGAGGACAGCCAGGGATAGTGAAATCCACATGGACATAAGCGTCAATCGGTTTTGGATCTTTATCCTTGATCCTATGCACTTTTTCATACATCAAAGGAAGATATTTCGCTTCATCGATGAAGTTTCTATACGCTGGGATGCATCCCGTCGATGCGCATGCGCCAAGTGAGACAAGTATCTTTGTCTTCGCCCTGAGTTTCTTCAACATGTCAAGATCATCATTTGAACAGACAACACCTTCTAAAAATATGATATCGAATTCTTTATCCCCCTGTTTTCCTTTGATGAATGGGAATGCTGCAAGATCCACCATGCCTAGCAAAGAGACTATCTCATTCTCATTGAAGATGAAACTGAGGAGACATCCTGCACATCCAGTCAGCCCATAGAAGCCGACCACTGGTTTTTTGTCTTTCTTTGCCATATCAATCATTCTTGCATTCTTTCAATTCATCCCATCTGAACACTGGTCCATCAAGACAGGTATATTTTCCATGTATCATGCAATGCCCACATAATCCAAGCGCGCAATGCATAAGTCTTTCAGCACTTATGAATATCTGGTCGTCATTGAACCATTTCTCTTTCAGTATCTTTATGACGACATCCATCATGATCGGGGGTCCGCAGACAAACACGACTTTGTTCTTGTTGTCTATCTGTTCATTTTTGACCATATTTGTCACAAAACCGACTGGTCCTGCGAAGCAGCTGTCGGCAGGAAGTTTATCGACACTTATCCTAACATCGAAGTTCTTGCCCCATCCTTTTATTTTCTCTTGGAATAGTATATCACCTGGTGTCCTGAAACCAAGGAACAGTTTGACATCGCCATAATCTGCTCTGTTCTGTTCTATATAATCTATGATGCCTCTGAGTGGAGCGACACCGCAGCCACCACCGATGATTATGACATTGTTTCCTTTGAGATCTTTCATCGGATATCCTTTGCCATACGGTCCGCGGATGAACAATTTATCTCCTACTTTCAGTTTCGCGAGATTCTTTGTCAAATCTCCGACTTCACGGATATTGAGTTCCATGAATTTGTCTGAATATGAACAGATAGATATCGGTGCTTCACCAATTCCAGGCAGTGTGACCTGTACAAACTGTCCAGGTTCATGTTTGACTGCGAAATCTACTTTTATCGTGAATGAATCAGCAGATTCTCGTTGGTATGATAGGATGGTGACTTTTTTAGGCAGAAATTTCGATTCGATTGTCGTCTTTTTCTTTGCCATCTTATCACATCCTGTTGAGTATATCAATGAAATCTATCTTTGTCGGGCAGAATCTGATACATCTGCCGCAGCCGCTGCAAAGTGTTGTTCCATATCTTTCTTTAAAATATTGTAATTGATGATATATTCTATGTCTGAAACGGTCTTTTCGTGTATCTCTGAATATATGCTCTCCAGCTACACGGGTAAAAGATTTTAGCTGGCATCCAGCCCATGTACGTATCCTCTCCCCTTCTTTCATATTATGTACATTAGCTTCGTCATGTATATTGAAACAATAGCAGCTAGGGCAATGGAAATTGCATGCAGCGCAGCTTAAGCATTTGTCAATGCCTTCCTGCCATCCAGGATTGTCATAAAATGAATGCACATCTTTCTTTTGCAGACGGTTTGATCCTTCAATCTTTCTGGATTCAGCATCTATCACGATGTCTGTTTTTTTGAAGATTTTTTTTAGGCTTTCCACTAATCGCAAAGCATTATCGCTATGGACCTCTACCAGAAATTTGTTCCCGGGTAATTCATATAACATGATATCCGCATTTCCTTGTAAGTCGATAGAACCGCAGAAACAGTATTCTTCGGCTTTTTTGCAATGGTAGCCAATAAGCAATGTCTTCTCTCTTTCGGCGATATAATATGGGTCTGGAACCTCACGCATATAGATTCTATCTTGGTTTGCAAGAGAATGAAGATCGCATCGTCTTATGCCCAAAATTGCTTTACTTTTCACTTTTTTTACTGGGACTTCCAATCCCTTTTCTGAATACTTGAAAAGTACCTCTTTTTTTCTGAAGAACAATTCTTTCAATGGATAATAAGCATTCTCAGAAAGACAGATCACTTTTGCATCAGAGACAACCTTGAATCTTACTGATCCGCCGTCGACCACATGATCTTTGACAGGAGCATATACATCAAAGTTTTTAGATAGGGATTTAATGAATGCATTCAAATCAACCTTACTAAGTGTAAAATTTGTCAAATCCACAACCTCTTTTTGAATTTATATTGCAATTGCTCGTATTTAATAGTTTCTGTTGGGTGATTATAATATTAAATCGGAATGGCAAAAGATTTATATATTGATAATCATTATCAATTGAAAATGGTTGTTATTAGTTGTTTTTATTGATTAAAAAACTTTATAATCCATGATCTGTGTAAAATAATTGGCCATAAAATGAAAAAGCATAGGATGACTATACAACGGATGCGTGTGCTTGAATATCTATTGGGTGTCAAGACGCATCCTAATGCAGAGACTGTGTATAATCATGTGAAAAAGGAACTGCCTACAATTACCTTAGCTACTGTATATCGAAATCTGAATGCCATGGTCGAAGCAGGCCAGATAATCCGGATGGAAATTAACAATGAATACCATTATGATGCAGATACAAGAGCTCATCAACACTGTATCTGTCGATCATGTGGGAAAATAATCGATGTTTTTCAAGATATTATGTCAAAATACGCACTGAGCACTTTTAAGTCGGATGAATTCATTCCAAGTGAAGTGACTATCATCTTTTTAGGCAAGTGCAAAAATTGTACCAAAGAAAAGGAGGGAAATAAATGAGCAAGACAGAAGAGAATTTGAAAGCAGCGTTTTCCGGCGAGAGCCAGGCAAGGAACAAATACACCTATTTTGCGAAAGTCGCAAGAAAACAAGGTTACTTGTACATCGCAAAGATATTTGAAGAGACTGCAGACAACGAGATGCAGCATGCAAAGGATGAATTCAAGCTCCTTAAGGGTATTGGTGATACAAAGACCAACCTAAAGGCAGCAATCGAAGGAGAACACTACGAGACAACCGATATGTATCCTACTTTTGCAAAAGAAGCACGAGAAGAAGGAAATGAAGAAGCGGCTCTACTGTTCGAGCAGATCGCGAAAGTCGAGAAAGAACACGAAGAAAGATACAAGCGGCTCTTAAAGATTGTCGAAAGCGGAAATGTATTCAAACGAGACAAACCGATAAAGTGGAAATGTAGCAAGTGCGGTTATATCCATGAGGGGACAGAACCACCAGAGAAATGCCCGTCATGCAAGCATCCAAAAGATTACTACGAACCAGAATGCATGTGTTTTTGTGATGGAGATTGTGGCTGTGGTTGCAGCGTGAATAAATCTAAAGGTGATTGATATGGATCTGAAAAAAGCATTGCAGATAGCTCTTGATTTTGAGAAGAAGGGCCATGATCTTTACAAAATTGCGGCTGAGAAGTCCAGCCTTCCTTTTGTGAAGACAACATTCACTTATCTTGCAGCGCAGGAACTGCAGCACATAAAAGATATCAATGTGTATCTGGCAGAGCAGCCAGGAGACATGAAATTATCTGGTGACCGTCCAGTCGATGTCAAGCAGTTCTTCAATACGACTATCGGACAGTTCAAAGATAAAGTGACTCTTAACCAAAGCGATACAGAAGCATATGAGACCGCGCTCGCACTTGAGAAAGACGCGTTCAATTTCTATAAAGAACAGTTAAGAGCGACAGATGATGAGAAAGCGAAGAAATTCTTCAAGTTCCTTATGGAGCAGGAGAATTCTCACTTTGTATTGCTTGAGAACTCTTTTGGTTTTATCAAAGATCCAGATCATTTCTTTGCAGAGGATGAGAAGTGGTTCTTTGAAGGATGAGAGTGATTGATATGGCATTAAGCAAGAATATTGTGGCAGCACTGACAAAGCAGATAAATGCAGAATTTTTTTCATCTTATCTTTATCTATCGATGGCATCACAATTCGATGTTATGAATCTGAAAGGTTTTTCGAATTGGATGAAAGTGCAGGCCCAAGAAGAGATCACCCATGCGATGAAATTTTTTGGGTATCTTAGTGATCGTGGTTCGAAAGTAGAGCTATTATCGATCGATCGTCCGAAAACGAGATGGAAAGATCCTCTTGAAGTGTTTAAGGGTGCCTATGATCATGAAGTCAAGGTGACGGACATGATCAACAAGATAGTGACACTGGCCCTTAAGGAAGGGGACCACACTACAAACACCTTTCTTCAATGGTTTGTGAATGAGCAGATCGAAGAGGAGGCATCGACTGATGGGGTAGTCCAGAAGCTGAAGCTGATAAAGTCAGATTCAAGCGGGCTTTTCATGATTGATCAAGAGCTTGCTCAACGTGTATTTGTGCCAGCGACGGCAAATCAGAAATAAGGGGTGTGATCATGGCTGTATATGTCTGCAAAGTCTGCAATTATAATTATGATGAAGAAAAAGAAGATAAAAAATTCAAAGAACTTCCTGCTGATTGGGTGTGTCCAGTCTGCGGTGTAGGAAAAGACCAATTCGAAGAGAAAAGATAAATATGTTCACAGCGAAGATAACCAAAATCATCCAAGAAACACATGATGTGAAGACATTTCGTCTGGAAAGACCTGATGGATTTGATTTCATATCTGGTCAGTTCGCATTAGTGAGTATCGTCTCAAAAAAAGAGCTTGGTACCAGACCTTTGACATTCAGCAGCTCACCGACAGAGAAAAAGCATCTTGATATCACTGTGAAAGAATTAGGTATATTCACAAAAGCGATGTCTGATCTTTTTGTGGGTGACAGTCTCTCCATCGATGGACCACGTGGTGAGACCCTCAATTTCGATGAACACGTCAAAGATGACATAGTCTATCTTGTTGGTGGCTCTGGGATAACTCCCTTTATGAGCGCACTTAGATATGCTATCGCAAAGGGTCTACCAAACAGATTCATCCTTTTATTTGGCAACAGGACGCAGAACGATAGAATATTCGAGAAAGAGCTGCGACAGATGGACGTAGGAGAAAATATAACTGTTGTGGATGTGATCTCGTGCGCTGATGACCCAAGTTGGACTGGTGAATGCGGACACATCGACAGAGCCATGATAGAAAAATATGTGCCGGATCCAAAATCTCGTCTGTGGTATGTATGCGGTCCGCCATCGATGGTGAACGCGATGCAAATGATATTGGGTGAGATTGGTATAGAACCCGAAAAGATAAAGATCGACAAATGGCAGCTGCCGGGAAAAGGCGAGCTCAAAAAAAGTGGAGGTAATTGAAAATGACTGACAAAAATGAGATATACAAATGTAATGTCTGTGGGAATGTGGTCTCTGTTCTCATAGTCGGCGGTGGCACGCTGGTCTGCTGCGGTGAAGAGATGAGGCTACAGAATGCGAAGACCGCAGAAGAAGAAGGCAGAGAGAAACATGTCCCTGTGGTCGAGATAGATGGTAACATAGTCACTGTCAAAGTCGGTTCAATTCCACATCCGATGGAAGATGCGCATTTCATCGGTCTTGTGCAACTGATGAAAGATGGAAATGTCATCGCAGAGAGGAAACTTTCACCAGGAGAGAAACCAGAAGCGAGTTTTTTTGTTGAAGATCCATCTGGTGTGACTGCAAGAGAATATTGCAACCTGCATGGCTTGTGGACTAATTAAGTATTTTGAATCTATTTTTCATTTATTTTTCAAGGTGATCGAGATGGAAAGAAAAACAGAATATGATGTCGAACAGATATTTGTTGATAGATGGTCTCCAAGAGCTATGTCTGGTGAAGCCATCGATGATGCAGATTTGATGTCTCTTTTTGGAGCGGCACGCTGGGCACCTTCAGCATATAACGCTCAACCATGGAGATTCATATATGCAAAAAAGCAGTCTGCGGTTTGGGATACTTTTTTTGACTTGCTTGCTGAGATGAATCAGCTATGGGCAAAGAACGCAAGTGTTCTTGTCGTCATCGTGTCGCGGACAGATTTTGAACATGACGGGAAACCGAATCCGACACATTCATTTGATACTGGTTCAGCATGGGAAAATCTTGCATTGCAAGGTTCTGCAATGGGTCTGGTCGTGCATGGGATGGCTGGATTCGATTATGCGAAAGCAGCAAAGGATCTTGGTGTTCCGGATGGATACAAGATCGAAGCGATGATAGCTATCGGAAAACCAGGTGACAAATCTCAGCTTCCTGAGAAGATGAGAGCGATCGAATCGCCATCCGATAGAAAAAAAGTGTCTGAATTCGTCTTCGAAGGTAGGTTCAGATCGTGAGGTGTTAAATCATGGTAGATGAACTAAAACCCGGTGTGTATTTTGTCGGCGCTCTTCATCCCGATAGAAGACTTTTTGATAAATTGATCCCGCTTCCAGATGGGACTAGCTATAATTCATATCTCCTGGTCGGAAGTGAAAAGACTGCTTTGATAGATACTGTCGATCCAGAGAAGACCGAGATATTGTTGAATAATATCGATTCTGTAGGGCCTGAAAGGATAGATTATGTCATCGCGAACCACGCAGAGCAGGATCATTCAGGATCTATCCCTGCTGTGCTTGAGAGATATCCTGGTGCGCAGGTGGTCTGCAACCAGAAATGCAAAGGCATGTTGATTGATCACTTGCATATTCCTGAAGAGAAATTCTACATAATCGAAGATGGTCAGGAGCTGTCGCTTGGCGACAAGACCCTGAGATTCATCTTCACGCCGTGGGTGCATTGGCCAGAGACCATGTCCACTTATCTTTTGGAAGATAAGATATTATTCTCATGTGATTTTTTTGGCGCGCATATCGCTCTTGACGGAGTGTTTGTCGAAGACAAGGAAAGAGTATACAATTCAGCGAAACGATACTATGCAGAGATCATGATGCCGTTTGCGATACCGATCCGGAAAAATCTGGAGATATTAGGCGGACTTGAAATCGACATGATCGCTCCATCACATGGACAGGTATATAGAGATCCATCATTCATAATAAATGCATACAATGATTGGAGCTCAGATATCGTGCGCAATGTTGTGATGATTCCATTTATTTCAATGCATGATAGTACAAGGGTGGCAGTGGATCATCTTGACAGAATGCTGAAGCAGCGTGGGATAAAGACCCTTGTATATGACCTTGCGACAGCTGATGTGGGAGAGATCGCGATGGGGCTGCTTGATGCCGCAACGATCGTGTTCGGTAGCCCTTGTTTTTTGTCCGGGATTCATCCGTCTGTCGCAAATGCGGCGTTCATAATAAATTGCTTGAGGCCAAAGACAAGATTCCTCAGTATGGTATCTTCATATGGTTGGGGTGGAAGGGCAAGTGGACAATTGCAGGAGATGCTTCCTCTATTGAAGACCGAAATGCTAGAGCCAGTCCTGATAAAAGGCCTTCCGCATAAAGAAGACCTTGCTGCGATCGAGGCTCTTTCTGATAAGATAAAAGAAAAGCATGATGGAGGTGCTTTGAGATGAAAAAAGTTAAAGTGTATTCAACCCCGACATGCCCATGGTGCGTGCGTGTCAAGCAGTTCTTTAAGGACAAGAAAGTGGATTTTGAAGACTTTGATGTCTCTTCAGACGATAATGCGCGTAATGAGATGATCGATAAGTCTGGTCAGA
>PCVE01000068.1 GCA_002762705.1 Candidatus Woesearchaeota archaeon CG11_big_fil_rev_8_21_14_0_20_43_8
TCCTGATCCTTACCTGAAGATCGCCTGATTTCATTTCATCGTCGCCTATGACAACGATATAAGGTGTCCATTCTTTCTCTGCGTTCCTTATACGTTTGCCGATAGAATCATCATGATCATCGATGTCGACCCTGAATCCTTTCGCTTCAAGTCCATCTGCGACCTTTTCTGCGAATTTCATATGTTTCTCGTTAGAGACGCAGATCAACCTTACCTGAGTAGGTGAAAGCCAGACGGGAAGCATTGGTTTCTTCCCTTTTTTCTCGTCAAAATATGCTTTCTCAAGCAGTGCGAACATCACTCTTTCGATAGCTCCGCTAGGAGACAGATGAAGGATGAGCGGGTTCACTTTCTGGCCTTCTTTATCAGTATAGACGATATCGTATCTCTTGGCATTCTCTACATCCATTTGGTCTGTCGTCAATGCTGATGCCTTGTCAAGAGCATCGACAAAATTCCATTCATATTTCATGACGAAATAAAAGAACCTGTCATTCCACATCTCTATCAAAGCCGGTTTTCCCCATTCTTTCACAAGCTCAGTCAGGAACTCCTTGTTCTCGTCATAGAATTCTTTTGTGATCCTTATCGCAAATTCAAGATCTTCCATTGGATTTATCCCAATCTTCTTTTGGAGCTCGTAGGACAGTTTGAACCTTCTTTTCATCTCTTCTTTTGCCTGCTCTTTGTCTGCGCAGAATGCATGGCAATCAGGCATCGTGAAAGCCCTAAGTCTTCTAAGCCCAGTCAATTCACCTCGTTGTTCTACACGGAAACTGTACCTCGTCATCTCAAAAAGCCGAAGTGGCAGATTCTTGTATGACACGGTCGCATCATGCATCATCAGGAACTGTCCAAAACAAGCCGCGAATCTAAGGAAAGTCTTCTTGTTAGGCGTCTTTATGACATATTGCCTCGCAGGAAACCTGTGCATATAGCTCTTGAGAGATGGGTGTTCCATATCATACATTATCGGAGCTTCCATTTCCATCGCGCCATACGCAGACAATGAATCTGTGACAAATCCCTCGAGCAGGCCTTTTATAAGACGGCCCTTTGGATAATATCTCAGGTGGCCTGGATCGCTTCCTGGCTCGTAATCTGCGATAGCCAGCTTCTTCATATAAGCTATATGGGGAGATTGGTCTTTTGCCACTCTGACCTTTGCCATCTCATACATAGCAAACCGCTTAAGTGTCTCATATTTTGAGAAATCAAAGCCCTTTGGCCTGTCGCCATCTATAGAGAGATCATGAAGATTGCCTTCTTCGTCCAGGACATGCCAATATGATTTGAGTTTCTTCTCTGCTTCTAGCGCTTCGTTCTTGTCATCGACGCTCACTTCACCTTCAGGGCCGAATTGCCTTGATAGTTCAGAAAGAGGATGACCTTTGCATCTGAGCTCAAATGATTTATACCAGCCAAATGGGCTTCTGTGGACATCATATTTGTCTTTTAGCTGTGTCTCTACATCTTTCAGCACTTTTAGTGCTATTGCTGGTGAAGAAGGTGTCTGACTCAGATGGACATATGGATACAAGACGACTTTATCTGCATTTACCTGTTCCATGATCGATCTTATCTCGGCTACGCATCTGGCAGAGACATTCTCTGGATTATTCTCATCGTTCTTTTCGACTGCGGAAAAGACGACCAGACATTCCTTGACTTCGTCTTTTGGATTCTCAAGCTCTTCAGCGTCGTTCACAGCCTTTTTTTTGGCCTCAAATTTTACATAATCGCAATGCAATGCAAGTATTTTCATTAGATTCACCTATTTCGGGATATGGTATAAAAAAGGTTTTATAAAGCTTGCTCTTGATAATATAATCATGCTGAAGAATAAGACCAAGCAAAGGATCATCATTACAAAAAAAGAGATTATCACAAACATACTTGGAAAAGCAATCGGCCTCATGTTCCGGACAAAAGTAGAGAAGGCGCTGATATTTGTCAATTCGAGAGAGAGTTACACACCATTGCACATGTTCTTTGTCTTTTGTCCGATCGATGTATTATATCTAAACTCTGAGAAAAAAGTAGTTGAATTAAAAGAGAATTTCTTTCCATTCACTGTGTTCCATCCAAGGAAAATGGCGAGATATATAATCGAGCTTCCTTCTGGAAGCATCAAGAAGAGTCACACAATGATCGGTGATGAATTGCGATTCTAAACATTTTTATAGCTTCGTCTTATCCTTCCCGTGGAATGGAACTCGAAGACAGATTACATGGAAAATTCAAGTTGGCACCATTCAACAAAACTATAAATGTCACAAGGATGGGTTTTGGCAAGACCACAAATTGTGACGATTTATTCTCTCTTTATGTGGACCTGGCTACGACCATCAAACGTGATTATGGGACTGATATCCGAAATATTGAATTCTCTGTGAATGTCGATGACACGACACTATCCAACATTATCGCGCTTAAGGATCACTGCGATCGTGGCATGAAAAAAGATAAGGTTAATGATTTTATCTTTGAATTGAGCACATCTGATAGTTATGTTATTTTCAAAATGTATCCAAAAGGACATGGAGGAACAAAAGATATTGTGGATGTGTCAGAGATAATCTTGAAAGTTACGCCGAACAAAGAATTCTACAATCTCAATGATCTCAAGAGATACAGAAGACTCAAGAAAGCGATCGGTTGTTGATAGAAAAATTATCTTTGCATCATTCTTCTTGGTTTATCAATATTTTTTCAAGACAGAGATGGAAAATCTAAATAATGTTCATCCACAAAATTTTTGTTCTGCTGAAAGAGGATCTGAATCTTGTTCATCGTCGAGCAATCCATCAAACATATCATAGTTTCCGATATTCAGAAAAAGATTATTGAGAGCCATACTTCGAATTATACGAGTATAACGCGGCCCGATATTACCTACCTCTCTTTTTTTAGGACTCATTGACTTATTGAAGTGTTTTCTTTTTTAAAAAGACTTGCTTTTTTATATTTTCCAGAAATTTTTTGTAGTCCTGTGCTTTGACACAAGCACCGCAGGCATATTCATGTCCGCCCCCATAGCCTTCCACATCACCAAGCGCATGTTCAAGGATCTTTGGTAATTTGATCCCATCTGATCTGAGACTTAACTTGACTTCATCGCTTTTCTTACGTCCTACAATGATGATCTTTCCAGGATTTTTAAATAAAAGAATATTCGATAGCTCCTTTGTGAATGAAGTCGTATCATCTTTATAGATGAATTCAAAGATCATATCTTCTGATCTTAGATCCAAAGCCTGCTGCAGCAATTCAAAATACGTCTTTCCGTTGGATCTCGCTTTTTTATAGACATGAGTCCCTTCATGTGTCATCTGAGAGAGAATCTCTTCTGGATCCTTGACCCGAGATATATATTTTATTGATTGATGGATATCTTTTGTCTTGCCTTTTAGGATGAATGAGAATATCAGGATCAATTCACCAAGGCGTGTATTGAAAAGAGCTTCTGCTGGATTGATTATTTTTTCTGGAAGAAGCATTGGATATCTTTTTGCGAAATCTTCTGAGAACATTGGAAGGTGCCAGTCTCCGACAGAACCCACCATAGCGATCCATTCATCCATTTCTCGATTGGCTTTAGGGATCACATCATGACAGAGAAGAGAGCAAGGGATATTCCTATCTGGTTGCTTGATCCTTGGATTGAAATATTTTATCGCATGCATGGATATAGGTTCATGGTGATCTATCATCACGATGTCCGTTCCAGCCTGATCTATGAACTCTTGATCGATCAATGCTATGTCCAATATGAATATCCTGTCAGGACAATAATCTTTCACAATCTTCAAGAATTTTCCATCGACTCTTGGAGTGCTCTTCACAACAACACCCCTACCATCTCCTTTGTATCTATAGAACAACAAAAAAGATGCAAGGCCATCTGGATCATCATGGAAAAAAAATAAAGGCCTTACAGAAGAATCTAATAAAGCGAGAATAATCTCGTTCTCTTCTTTTGACAAGCCTTCTTGCATGATGAAAAATAGCAGTCGATAGATGATATATAATCCTTTTGTTATTGTGAAATCGTCGGTCAGATACTATCAGGCTGGCTGTCCACAGAAAGTTTTATATGCCCCATATCATTCCATCTATTACAGGTGAAACGCATGAGATGTGTCAATTGTGATGAAGAGATGAAGACAAATGGGATACTTAACAGCGGAAACGCAAGATACCAAATATTTGTCTGTCAAAAATGCGGTTTTGAGAAAGAAAGATGCATAGGCGTGCTCAATGATGCCTGAGGTGTATTAATATGAGATTCAAGAAAGAGACAACTAATGATCTGAAACCGAAGTTCATGATCGCAGAAAAGACATTCGATATCAAATCTGTACCTGGAAACATCATCGCAGAGCATCTTGAGCTTGAGATGAAAAAAAGGGATGAACTAGGAGACCTACGTCTGCCAAAAGCAAGACTGAAGGCACTCTTGAGAAAGTAAGATGCTTGGTATCATATTAGCTGGATTCTTGAGCTATTTCGGGATAATTCTTGGAATCTGGCTTTCATATATAGCGCCTGAAGAGCTTATCCCTGGAAAACGATATTTCAGATTCGCAAAACGGGCTGTTTTTATCTTGATCTGTCTCACTATCATTCTATCTTTGATTGGTATGAGACCGATCACTATCGTTATCATCGTTTTTATCATGATAGCTCTTGCGCTCACGCGTCATATAAATACATCAAAAATCTATTACGCCATCTCAGCCGCATTGCTTGGTATCTCCGCTACGATCGACAAAACATCATTTTTCTATCTATGTGTGCTTGTCGTCCTTTATGGTATGCTTATGGCCACAGTGCATCTTGAAGGGTTCACGCGAAATGAGAAGATCACATTGAGGAAAAGCATAGTGCTAAAACGCATGCTATTATCTAATCTTTATCATCCTTTGGTATTTTTAGTATTCTTCTTTGTCTCTTCGACAATCTAGAATATTATAAAATGCACAATCAAAGAACTGATGACACCAGTCACCATACCAAAAAAGACCTGGAGTCCGCTATGACCGACCAGTTCGCCAAGAAATTTCATATTATGCTTACGAAGATTGAATTTTATCTCTTTTATCAGAATATTGATGAGTTTCGCCTGGGTACCTACCTGATTCCTGACACCGAACGCATCGACCGCGACTATTATAGAGAACCCAAGACTGATGAAAAAGAGGTTTGATAGACCTTCTGTTAAGAGCACAGACATAGTCATGGCAGTGACAAACGCTGAATGCGATGAAGGCATCCCACCTGTGCGGTATATAACATCTGATGAAAGTCTCTTGCCTTCGATCAGGTCGATTATTATCTTTGTGCTCTGTGCTCCGAACCATGCGAGCACTGCAGCTATCAACATCGGGCTTAGGAGATTTGCGAGAGTTATCGGCACATACATCTTATCCACCTGAATATTTTTTTGTAAGCTCCGCGATCAGCTTTCCATCCGCCTTTCCACGAAGCTCAGCCATGACTTTTCCAATCAAGGCATTGAAAGGCGCGCCTTTGTTCTTGCTTATTATCACTTTTATCTTTTCCTTTAAATCTTCTTCGGAAAAAGCGGCATACTTTGATTCATTGTATGTCCCTGTCTTCTTTATCTCTGCGAAGATATCGATGAGAGCTTCTTTTGGGATCTTTCCCGCATCTATTTTCAGGAGAATCTCTTCATAATGCTTTTCGTCTATATCAGAAATGTCCAGATTGTGTTTCCGCTTCACGTCTGACTCCAATGACAAGAGCACCTCGCAGATATAAGATGGTTTTATGTTCCTGCATCTTTCTGTTATCTTAAAGAATATTGCTTCCAATTGATTCTTGAATATCGCATTTGTGAGATCATCTGTGAGACCAAAGGCAGATTTAATCTCTTCTTTTCGCTCGACTAGAAGTTTTGGCAGCTTCACAAGTGACATGTCCGGTATGACAATCCTGCAGTCTGTCTCGGGGTACATACGCTCTGCGCCTGGCATCGGACGCATGTATGAAGTGTTCCCGTCAGGAAGCGGCTTTCGCACTTCCATCGGGACGCCATCTTTACAAGCCATCGCTCGTTTATATACTACATCAAGCGCTAGCTCTGACCGATCTTTTGAGGATGCGACCAGCACAAATGCATCGTTGTCTTGGCATTGCAAAGCATCTTTAATATTATTGACATGATCTTCAGAAATTCCATATTTTGGCAGTTCATCACTATGGAATATCCCGCCGACACCAGCCGCCATCTTTGCGTAATCACTAAATTCTGTCCCAAGTCTCCTGTTTGGTATGAGCTCTTTTCCGATGAGTCCTGCGAATAAAGGGAGCTTCATCGCAAGGATTATGCCCTTATTGTCAAAACAGGACTTTATTATCTTTGAATCGCAACCAGCGAATAATTGAGAGATATCGATGAACTCTTTTTTTATGTCCAGATCAGATGGAAGTATATCTCTTATCGCGAGCAATGCCAATTGGCGTCTTGCCTCGTTCTCCACCCATTTCGGTATCAGTTTCAGGTCCTGGGCGCCTTTTATCTCGATCCTTGCGCCATCTTTGACAGAAACATTGACATCTTGTCTTATGGTGCCTATACCGCGTTTCACATGCCCAGTGGACCGTAGCACCATTCCAAGATACGCTGCGACATCTCTTACTTGATCAGGTGTACGCATGTCTGGATCAGTGCAAAGCTCGATCAATGGTATACCTAATTTTGATAAGTTATATCTTGAATATCCATCTGCCTGCTCGACTATCTTCGCCGCGTCCTCTTCGATGCAGATCGTCGGGATTTTCACTTTCAATCCATCGACTTCGATATTGCCATCAAGACCGACTAAAGCAGTTCTTTGAAATCCGCTTGTGTTGGATCCATCGACAACGACTTTTCGCATTATCTGGATTGTGTCGACCACGTCTGATCTCAAAAGGCCGCATACCTGCAGCACGACATCCAATGCATCTCTGTTCATCGGATGCGGAGGCTCTTCATCAAGTTCTACAAGGCAGGTCGTGTCTTCGTATGCTTCATAGAGATAATATTTTTGCTTCTGCATCTCTGCTTTCGCTGCCTGGTCTATACCACCAGTTTCGCCTGCGCTTGCTCTAAGCCATCGCTTGACAACCATATGGGATTTGTCATCCCTTATCATGGATGGACATCTACAGAACAATTTCTTTGTATCAAGCTGCTGATGTATCTCTATACCTGCGATCAGGCCTATCTTCTCATAATCGATATCGTCCATCGTTGCTATCAAGAGAGATACATTGTATATATAGTTTTTTGTGAAATAGGAGAGGCAGAGAAAGAAGACATCATCATAACAAAGGGAAGAATATAAAAAAATATACCATTTTAATAGAAAAAATGGAATAAAATAAGACAAAATGATATTTTGATGCAAGTAAAAGAGCCAATAATGGAAAATAAGACAAAGAATAGTTAAATAATGGAAAAAATGGAAAGATATATATAGTAAAACCACTAATATTTTTAAATTGGCGTGATAATAGTGCTTGACAAGAAAGATAAAGAGATCCTAAAAGCCCTCATGGAGAATAGCAGATACTCCATCCAGGAGATATCAGAGAAGACACAGATTCCAATAACAACGATACACAACCGCATCAAGAGACTCGAATCATCTGGTGTGATAAAGCAATACACTGCCATTGTCGATGAGAGCGCATTTGGCGACATGATCACAGCTCACTTGTTGGTGCAGGCATCAGGCATGCTTCCCAACATGACAAAAGTATCAATCGGAGACATCGCGACACGCGTCAAGTCTCTAGAGGGGGTCTTGGAAGTGACCTCTGTGGTGGGTGTAGCAGACCTTGTTGTCAAGGTCTGCTGCAAATCCATCCAGATACTTAACGACAACATTATACGCGCAATAAAAAATGTAGGTGGAGTGGAGAGAGTCCAACTTTTGATCGTGCTCAAAAATCACTGATCAACCCCTTTTCTTTCTTCCGCTCCACCTAGTTTTTTTCTTACTACCTACATTTTCCGCTGTATTGTGACAAGGTCACAATGCTCCGTAAGCTTTGTTTACGAGAGTAGCTTCGGAAGTGGATTTCGGCTCAAGCGCACCATAATAATTATAAAGGTACTAACCCCGAATTCTATCATGATATACATTGGATCTGATCATGCGGGATTTGCGCTTAAGGAAGAGGTCAAAAAGTTTCTCTCTGACAAAGGACTTGAGTTTGAGGACCTAGGGGCTGACTCTGAAGAAAGTGTTGATTATCCTGACTTAGGTTACAAGGTCGCAAAGAAAGTCGCTGAGACTGACGAACGAGGGATATTGATATGCGGCTCTGGCATCGGCATGAGTATTGTCGCAAATAAAGTCAAGGACATTCGGGCTGCACTATGTGCAGATGAGCGATTTGCTGAATTATCAAGGAAACATAATGATGCAAATGTGCTCGTTCTTGCAGGAAGATTGACAGAAGTCAATAAAGCGTTACAGATAGTCGATGTCTGGCTTAATACTGAATACGAAGGCAAGGATGATGCTGGATGCAGACATAATCGACGATTAGAAAAAATAGAAAAATACGAATCAGATTAATCCTGGCCCATACGTAACTCTGCGTTATGGCCCCATTGGACAAGAAGATCCACACCTAATTTCTCAAGACCGTCTGGGATATCGCAGGCGCCGAAGCATGATCCTAACCAGATGATGATTCTTGCATCTGTTTTTAACTCGAGTTCTTCCTTGATCATGTCTGCTTTCTGCTTCAGGCCATCAGGCAGCTGGATGCAGACTTTCTTTGCGCCTTTAGATTTGATTTGTTCGACAACATGGTCGAGTTCTAGGTCATAGTTCATAACAAATCGGTTTGGGTATTTTGTTTATATAACTATTGCCTTTGGCAGGGCACCCTTGCTTCGCAAGAGTGCATTTCTGTTAGGGAATACTATTAACTGACGCAAATCTTATATAACCAGAAATACAATGGAAAAACTATGAAAACAATCAGACTCGCATATGGAAAAAAAGACATTGAACTTAAAGTTCCTGATAAGAACTTTGCTGGATTCTACGAACCAAAGAAGACCGTGCAGAAGAAAAGCCCAAAAGAGATGATCGAAGCTGCGATGAAAAAGCCGGTCGGACCGAAGCTTGAAACTATATGTAAAGACAAGCGAGTATGCTGCTTGATAGAAGACGGCACAAGGCTCGAACCGCATGAACTTATAATCGAAGCATTTGCGAAGCGGCTCAAAAAAGCTAAGCATGTGCTTTTCATGATCACAACTGGGACGCATACAGCAGATACACCCGGCAATAGAAAAATAATCAGTTACATCAAAGCATCATGCAAGAAACATAAAATTCCGTATGATTTTCATATACATGATTGCAGAGTCGATAGTTTTGACTACATGGGAAAGACACGTTTTGGGACAGAAGTGCACGTCAATTCACGTGCGGATCAAATTGACCTCTTCTTGGTGGGATCAGATGCAAAGAACCATTATTTTTCCGGATATTCGAATCCGATAAAGAATTTTCTTCCGGGGATCAGCGCTTTCAAGACAGTCGAACACAACCATTCGCTTGCGCTCCATCAAAAGTCAGTGTTCGGCAGACATCCATTGCATCCAGACAAGAATAGAAGAAAAGCGCCTGTCGCTGAAGACCAGTATGAAGCAATGAAGCTCATTCTTAAGGGAAGAAAAGTATATGTCTTAGGGTTGGTCACATCGAAAGATAAGATACTTTATGCTAAAGCGGGATGGCTTGAGAAAGTGACACCCATGTTATTCAAATCAATAGACCAGATAACAAGCTATATGGTGAAGCCGCAGCGATATGTTGTCGTGTCTCCAGGACATTATCCGAACGATGGTTCATTATATGTATCGCAAAGGGCATTAGAACTCACAAAGAACGCAATGAAGAAAGGTGGCGAGATATTGTTTTTCTCTGAATGCAAGGAAGGGATCACCTATGATGAACATACAATGAAAGAGTTCTATCTACCTATGAAGAGACAGATAGATAGCGTGCTTAGAATCATCAAGAAAAAATATGTCTTATATAGTCATAAAGCTTATCGATTCGCTGAACTTATCAGAGATATGAAAGCGATATATATCTACTCGGATCTTGAAAAGAAGTGGTTCACAGATGTGCACCTATCAACAACCAAGAATCCACAAGAGATTATTGACAATTGGATAAAAAAAGACAAGAATGCAAAAATATTATTCTTCAACGAAGCGAACAAGCTTGCTGTCTATTCTTCTTGATCAGATTCTACTATCGCAGGGACGAACAAAGGTATATTGAAAAGCGCGCCGTATGGAATCTTTCTGGTCTTCTCTTCTTCGACCATGACTTCTACATATCTTGGAACGACAATCCCGATGTCTCTTTCATCTACAGCCTTGAACTGGAATAGAATGCCATTATTCGCCATCAGTTCGATCTCTTCATACAATCCTTTAGATAGATTGAACGCAGTCTCGGCTTTCTTGATAGAATGCTTTGCTAGCCAGTAACAATCAGAGAGATCATCCAGCCTGTCTGCGAGTCCTTTCATTCCTTCATCAGAGACTGACCGGTCAAAATCAAATTTCACTTGATCTTCGTCGATATCGATAATATCAAGCCCATTCAGGTATCTGAACAATGCATCAGCATATCGTCCAAGATCTGATGTTGCTAAGGAAAATGATTCGCTCCATCTCAACAGCCCTTTGAATGATATCGAATGCGCGCGCGTCAATTCAAAAGCATCTTTATCAGATCTAGTATAGAATGGATTATTATTTTCAATTGAAGCTGGTGCACACTCTTCGATTGGAGCCACTGCATGTCTCTTCATGATGCCTGTATCTATCTCCTTTGCGAGCTCTGCCAATGATTTTCCTTCATTTTGTCTGGATATCTCTTTTTTTGCCTGTTCAAGATATCTATTGACAAAACTAAGCCCATGTTCTTCATTTTTTTCCATCTCTGCGATCTTATCAGAAAGACTTTCACTTTGACCACTTAATGATAGAAGGATCAATCTGGAGATATCGCAGGTATTGTTTTTCGCAGATGTTGCCAGATTGTCCACAAGATTATCAAATCCATCAATCATCTTTTTTACATCTGTTATCGCTGTTTCGATTGGATCGATCATCTTGTTGTATTCATTATCCGGATCCATCGCCTCAATGATTGAAGGTGGATTTAGCCTCCCATAGTTTATGCTTGCATCGACCATCTTTGGTGTCCGGAAAGGCGCATATAGCAATGCATTCAGCGGGTTCCTTGCGATGAGACGAGCAAGTATAGAATGAGGAGTATATGGGTGTTCGCAATTATCAAGTATGCCTCGTGCAGCTTTTTGATTCCTGTCAAGCGATGTCCCTTCTCTGATCCCTGTGTTCTCCATAGTAAGCCGAATCGACATATCCCTGAAATATCCATATATGAAATGCGGGACTGCCTGCAGGAATAACCCTAGATTACCATCATCTGAACCAGCAGGACCGATGGTCTTATCATATATGGGGATGAACTTTCCGCATGCTTTTCCAAACAGATCGATACAGTCGTCTATCTGATGGAGATCCCCGATCGCTTCTGCCAGCTCTTCACCAAAGATATGGATACCTGCGGTTGCAAGCTTCACTGGTTCATCTTTATGACGCGAAAGCACAGTGTCAAGAGCATCGGAAAAAGATTCTTTTGAGACCTCAACAGATTCTGGCAGCATCTCTTTTAAAGATGCAATCACAGACAAGGAATATTCTTCATTGTCTTCACTTGACATCTTAGCTGCTGCAAAATCCTGTATTTGCTTATAGATCTCGTTTGCCGGCTTATTCAAATCTTTTTCAAGAGCGCTTGCGATCTTCTGCTCTTTTCCTGTGAAATATTTCATGAAACCAGAAAGGAGAAGTTTCTTTTTGTCCTCATCGAGATTTGGAAGCAAAAGCGAGCTTGTCAATCTGTCTCCGATAAGATATTCCAGGCCGACATCCATGACTTTGAAAGGATCATCGATATCTTCGCTGCTCCCTGGGAATTTTTTTGACATGATCTTCTCTAGATGTGCCATGTCACCTGAATAAGAATGCAAAGTATCATATAAATTATCATGGAGTTCAGGAGATGGACTGTGCCGATTCAGAAAATCAAGTATTTCATCAAGACCGCAAAGCTTGCTCTCGACTTCTTCTGGATCATGGAAAAGCGGACCCGCGAAAAAGTCAAGATAGCATTGTAGCCTGATCTCTGTATCCAGCTTGAGACCCTCTCTGACATATGAGTATCTTGGATTGTTCTCCTTCGCTGCATTCAAAGCAAAGCATGCCGCAGATTCGATACTCATCAATAGATCATCTTTCATCCCAAGTGTCTCAAATAATTCTGCTTTATTTATAGCATCCATGCATCTTGCGACATTCAGTTCAATATATTCAAAATGATTTTTTGCATCAGCACTTCGATAGAATGATAGTGCTCCATCCACGCTGTCAAGCTCTTTTGGTTCTGCTTGTCTAAGCATGTGCAGAAGTTTTTTTTGCCCAAACTTCTTTCCTTTGTATTCGCTATATGTATATGATGGCAGATCTGAATCCACAAGGTCGTCATCAATATCTTTCAGGCCGCTCTCCAATGGAGAAGCATCGCGATGGACAAGGATCGCAGTTACTTCTTTGCCTTTTTTCTCTGTCAATAGGACATGATTTTCATCAAGTCTCCTGTGCTTGAAATTTGATTTTTCCATCATTAGTTCCCACTTTGATTTTGATTGAATAGGGGATTAGAAAAGGCTATTTAAAGGTTTCTTAGAGTCATCACTGAATAGTGGAAAGAAAATCACTTCTTTTTATGCACTTTCGCAAGCTCGACATATTCCTGCCAGTTCTTCTGGATTCGCTTCCGATCATCTTCAGTAGCCTTGCGAAGCACCTTTGCAGGAATTCCGACAATTATACTGCCATCAGGTATATCCATGTTTTCTGTGACCACTGCGCCTGCGCCGATTATACAGTTCCTACCTATTTTCGCCCCATCCATGATGATCGCGCCCATTGCTATCATAGAATCGCTTTTTATTGTGCATCCATGGACTATCGCGCCATGGCCGATTGTCACATTCTCCCCTATATGGAGAGAATGGTCTAAAGAGATATGGAGCACAACGTTGTCCTGTATATTTGTGTTCCTGTCGATCCTAATAGAATTCTCATCACCGCGGATGACTGCTCCGAACCATACGCTTGAATTCTCAGCTATCACGACATCGCCGATCATAGTAGCATTGTCGGCTATGAAGCAGCTATCATGTATTTTCGGTTTTTTATCAAGATACATACAATCACCTATTTTATCGCCAATGTCGATGGGCCACGCCTTCCCACTGGTGGTCCATCTTTGACCAGGAAACCAGCACCTCTGAGCGCGTCGCGCACACTCCTTGCGCAACTGTATGTCGCAAGTATCCCGCCATCACGCATACGCACGTAGATATTCGTGAAGATCTCTTCTGTCCAAAGCTCTGGCTGTCTCTTTGGCGAGAATGGATCGAAGAACACCACATCGAACTCAAATTCTGTAAGTGACATCACTGTCTCGGCCGCGTCGCCTGGTAGAAGATTAATCGCCACATTCCCTTCTTTGATTGATAATTCAGATGCAGCTTTTTTTATGAGGCCATAAGATCTAAAAGGCCCGTTAATTTCCTGTAGTCCTTCAAGAAGATCAAGATCATTCTCAAGGCCGGTTATCTCTATGATGCAGTTCGGATTAGCTTCAAGTGCGGAATCTATCGCGGCTGCGCTGTTATATCCCATGCCAAAACAGAAATCCAGAATAACGATCTTTCCAGGACATCGCGCAAGATCCGCGATCCTGCATGGCTCTGCATATTTTTTCACTGCTTCTTCTCTTGCGCCTGTGACAGAATGATAATATTCATCATACTTGTCAGAGAAACCAGTCATGCTGCCATCTTTAGTTTTTATTTGTTTTAACATATATCTTCTTTTGGAATGGAAGGTCTTTTTGTTTATAAAGAACACGTTATTGCACATATTTACGCCAAACAAAACATTTATTAATAAACAATAATATAATTGCCTTATAAACCATTTATAAATAAATCATAATGAAAGATATATACGAAATCAGGATACATGGAAGAGGCGGACAAGGAGCTAAGACTGCTGCCCATATTCTTGCTTGTAGCGCGCTTGAGAGCAAGCATTTCATCCAGGCATTTCCTGAATTTGGCCCTGAGAGAGGTGGAGCCCCTGTCAAATCTTTTCTTAGGATCAGCAAGAAACCAATCACTATCCATGAAAGCATAAAAGAACCCGATCTCGTCGCTGTAATCGATCCTACGCTCCTACTTAACAAAGAGCTTATACTTGAAGGATTGACACAGGACAAGATACTTATCGTGAACACAAACAAAAGTATAGAACAAGTGAGATTTGATCTTGGTTTCAAGGGAAAAATCTATACTTTAGATGCAACAAAGATCTCTCTTGAATGTCTTGGAAGGAATATGCCCAACATGCCGATTCTTGGAGCTATCGTGAAAGTCTCAAAATTGTTCTCGTTAAAAAGCCTGAAACAGGAATTCGAAAAAGAGTTTAAGAACAAGATCGGAAAAGAGAATGTCACCAAGAATACTGATGCCATGGAAAGAGCATTCAATGAGGTGGATGCCTGATGAAAAAGCTCAAAGGATGGAAAAATATTCCTATCGGCGGACTTATCTTAGAAGCAGGTAATGCCAAAGATTATATCACTGGTTCCTGGAGGACATTTCGTCCTGTGAAACTCAGAGAGAAATGCACAAATTGTCTCATCTGTTTCATCTATTGTCCTGATTGTTCCATCAAGGTGAAGAAGGACAAGATGGAAGGATTTGATTACAATCATTGCAAGGGTTGCGGCATCTGCGCGAATGTATGTCCTTTTGGTGCGATAGAGATGCGCAACGAGAATGAATATCAATAGAAGGTGACAAAGAAGTGGTAAAAAAACAGAACAAGCTGCTGCCGTTGACTGGAAATGAAGCCGTCGCCAATGCTATGCGACAGATTAACCCAGATGTAGTAGCTGTGTTCCCGATAACTCCGCAGACAGCTATCGCACAGGCATTCGCGCAATTCGTCGCTGATGGAGATGTGGATACAGAACTTGTGAGGGTTGAATCTGAACATAGCGCGATGAGCTGTGTCGTTGGTGCTGCAGCAGCAGGAGCGAGATCCATGACCGCTACATCATCGGCAGGTCTTGCTTTGATGTGGGAGATACTTTACGTCGCATCAAGCACCAGGCTTCCCATAGTGATGCCTGTCGTCAACCGAGCGCTTTCCGCTCCGATAAATATTCATTGCGACCATTCTGATAGCATGGGCGCAAGAGATGCCGGATGGCTCCAATTATACAGTGAAGATGGACAAGAAGCATATGATAATGTCATCCTTGCTCTCAAGATCGCTGAAGACAAGGATGTGCTTCTGCCTGCGATGGTCTGCCTTGATGGTTTCATAACAAGCCATTCGGTTGAAGCAGTACAGCTCCTTGATGATCGGACAGTCCGACGGTTCATCGGCGCCTATAAACCAGCGCACCCTTTATTGAATGTGCAAAAACCAGTCACTGTCGGTCCGCTTGATTTCTTCGATTATTATTTCGAACATAAAAGACAGCAAATAGAAGGCATGGAGAATGTCTTCAAGGTCTATAAAAAAGCGGCGAATGAATTGTCTAAGCTCACAAACAGGAAATATCCATTGTTTGAAGAATACAAGACAAAAGATGCAGAATATATCATAATCGCGTTGAACTCAACATGTGGGACAGCAAAAGCGGTCGTCGATGAGATGAGGAAACAAAAAAAGAAAGTCGGTCTTCTCAAAATAAGATTGTTCAGACCATTCCCAAAGAAAGAGATCGCAAAAGCCATCGAGAAGGCAAATGTCGTCGCAGTGCTTGATCGATCAGCATCATTCGGCTCAGATGGGCCCGTCTTCCTCGAAGTCGCAAACGCCATCCATGACATGAAGAAAAAACCAATACTTGCGCCATATTTATATGGCCTTGGTGGACGGGAGATCGGGATGGCTCATATCAGGCAAGTGTTTGAAGAGCTACCGAAAGTGGCACGCGAGAAAAAGACACCTGCAGTCAAATATATCAATCTACGGGAGAAATGATAATCATGGCAAATCTAAAAGAGATTGCGAAGATGCCAGAGAGGATATCTGGCGGACATAGGATGTGTGCTGGTTGTGGCGCACCTATAGCCGTAAGACAGATACTAAGCGCGACAAAACATGATGTCATTGTGGCAAATGCGACTGGATGCCTTGAGGTCGCGACGACCATCTATCCTTATAGCGCATGGAAAGTCCCATGGATGCATTCTGCATTCGAGAATGCCGCATCGACGATCTCCGGAATCGAAGCCGCTTATAGATCACTGAAGAGAAAAGGCAAGGTCAAGAAAGAGATACGCTTCGTGGCTTTCGGTGGAGATGGCGGCACTTATGATATCGGCCTGCAGGCATTATCTGGCGCGCTTGAGAGAGGACATAGATTCGTGTATGTCTGTTATGATAATGAAGGTTATATGAACACCGGGATACAGCGATCAAGCGCGACCCCATTATATGCTTCGACCACGACTGATCCTGCCGGAAAAATCAGGCAGGGAAAACAGGAGAGACGAAAGATGCTGGCAGAGATTGCAGCGGCCCATAGAATACCTTATGTCGCACAGACCGCAATCCATAATTGGTCTGATGTCGTCAATAAGGCCACAAAAGCATTTGAGGCTGATGGTCCTGCGTTCATAAATATATTCGCTCCATGTCCGCGTGGATGGAGAGCTGACGAGAGCAAGACAGTTATGTTGTCAAGGCTCGCTGCTGAGACAGGATTCTGGCCGATGTTCGAGGTCGAAAATGGAGAATGGAAACTCAACTACAACCCTGCGAGCAGGAAACCGATAACTGAATTTCTAAAGACCCAAGGAAGATTCAAAC
The DNA here is from genome assembly GCA_002762705.1 of Candidatus Woesearchaeota archaeon CG11_big_fil_rev_8_21_14_0_20_43_8. GTDB lineage: Archaea > Nanobdellota > Nanobdellia > Woesearchaeales > CG08-08-20-14 > CG08-08-20-14. Next base: position 17,045 of record PCVE01000068.1, read on the forward strand.
ATCTCTTCAGACCAGAGAACGCACCACTTCTTGAAAAGATCCAGAGCAATATCGATGCTGAATGGGAAAGGATCAAGAAGATTTGCGGCGCTGAATGATGAAGATATTCTATGTCACTTGTAGTAATGAAGAAGAAGCTAGGAAGATAACAGATATACTTCTTGATGGAAAGTTGATCGCTTGTGCTAATGTGTTCCCGATAAAGTCGCTTTAACAATAGGATGGAAAAGATACGACTGGATAGGATATTTTAGGATTTTTCCGTTTTATTTCAGAACATCGATCTTGATTTTCAGGGATATATCGCACAGAACCATAAGAAAATTGAAGATAATATACATTAATGATACGGAATTTTTATAAACATATCAGAGGCATTAACCCATAAATAACAAAAATTTGTTCAGTAGATGTATAAGCGAATCCTATCCACGACCTTAAAGGGTGTGGTATTAACCGGATTCGCATTATAGTCTGAACAAATTTTTGACTTGAGAACTCGCCCTAAAATATTGTTCCGAAGGAACAATGCATGGAAATACAAAGTATTTCCAGTGGGCGCGGTACAAGAAAATGCATGCATTTTCTGTACAGGAAATACTTTCAGTATTTCCTCGTATTAAACCGGCAAGTTCTCAATAATAATGATACAATGGTCAATGCAATCAATCTTGAGACAACGGTCATGGAACTGGTGGAGAAAGCGATAGAAGGTATAGATGGCTATGATAATATGATAAGAGCTGGCAACAAGGTAGTCGAAGGAATCGAAGGAGTATATGGCTGCAGCCCATTTGAAGTCCTTGGTCGTCTCGTGCGGATCAGAGATGCCAAGAAAAAGCTGGTCGATATGGAAAAGACAGGCAGACTCAGGAGAGTCGAACTCCCAAAGATCATCCAAGAGCAGGATCAGGATTCTTTCGATAGAGGATATAGACTGAGCGTAGACCAGGAAAGTATCCAAGAGACCGCATACGGTAAAATCAGGACCATCAGTGAAGGTATCTGGGGAGGTCCGGAGTGTCTCGCAGAGGTCATCGAGGACAAAAAGAGCAAGACTGTCAGGCTGGACTGGTACGTAGCCGGTAAGTTGCTGGAGAAAATCCGGGATGGCACAGTCACTGAAGTCAGGATAGATCCGCATAACTAGGGAAAGCTATACGCAAACGTCGAACGCGCGCTCAACATATGTGTGGCAAACATGCCCTCTATTTTCGTGCTGGAGAATCATCCATCCGAAGCTGTCGCAGGGCTCTATCTCCTCGGAAGGCTTGATGGCATAGATACTCCGGAACTGCAGGAAGTGATAAGGAAAAGACCGCTCCTAAGACGGCACTACGAGCAACTGCTGAACTGCCTGGATATCAAGATCATGGAAGAATGATCAAAGATGTTTATATCATCTTTCTATTGTATCGGAATTAATGATCTTGATTCGGATGAGAAGTAATATATGGGCCAGCGGATAATCTCACTGACGTTCGAAATCCGCTGTCACTTCGGATTTTGTGTGTTGTTGCTATTGAGTATTTTTAGAAAATAAGATATGGGCCAGCGGAGACTTTCAAACGGTGACGTTTGGAAGTGCCGAACGTCAGTGACCGCATTTGAACTCCGGACCACCCGATTATCAGTCGGGCACTCCACCAGACTAAGCTACTGGCCCATAAAAAAAGCGCCTCCAGCCAGACTCGAACTGACGACCTTGCGGTTAACAGCCGCACGCTCTACCTGCTAAGCTATGGAGGCAAAGTAGGTTATTTATAAATACATGTGCTTCTGGAAAACTAGTGTGATTTAAATAGTTTTCGTAAGAAGATTTTTAAAGGAGCATTGGCATTTAAAGCTGTATAATGGATGTCTTTGAATGCATTCACAAGAGAAGGGCAATCAAGAAGTTTCTAAAAAAGCCCGTTGAGAAAGAGAAATTAGGCATTATCCTTGATGCTGCGAGGATGGCGCCTTCTTCTGGTAATCTACAGAACTGGAGATTCATCATAATCAAAGATATGTCCTTAAAATCACAGGTCGCAAGCGCATGTTATGACCAGCTATGGCTCCAGGAAGCCCCGATGCTGATAGTAGTCGTCGCTGAGCTTGACAAAGTCAGGAGATTCTATGGAATAAGAGGTGAGACTCTTTTTGCGATACAGAATTGTGCTGTAGCTGCGCAGAATATGATGCTCGCCGCGACCGGCCTTGGTCTTGGATCAAATTTTGTCAGCGCTTTTGATGATGAAGTCATGTCTACAATATTCAGCCTGCCGGGAAATGCAAAGGCACAGGCAGTCATTCCCATCGGATATCCAGATGAGGATCCAGTCGTGCCAATCAGATATCCACTTGAGACACTTGTCTATTTCAATGCATGGAAAAGAAGGTTCGAAGAACTTGAGCATGTCCTTAGAGAACATGGAGAATATCACAGGAAATTTATCGAGAAGACTATGAACAAGGTCAAAGAGACGCACGGCAAAGTCGAGAAAGAGAGCAAGGGCCTTATCGAACAGATAAAGAAAAAGATCAAAGATATACAAGACAAGCCTTAAATACCATCACTTGTTCTCCACTTATTCTATGATGCTTGAAGATTATCCGATAGAAGAATTGCAAAAAGCGATAGATTCAGCAAGCGAGATATCTTCTAGTGAAGAGATTCTTGAGATAGCGAAGGCACGGGAAAAAAACAGTAAGACAAAAGAGAACTATTTATTCACACGTGACGATCTCAGGTTCGCGACACCGGATATCGTCGCGGATTACAGGGCGAAGAGACTGAAATGCAGATGCATCCTTGACATCGGGTGCGGAGTAGGTCTGCAGAGCATCGCTTTTGCGAAGACATGCGACAAGGTCATCGGTGTGGACATCGATGAAAGAAAAATCCGTTATGCGAAGATCAATGCTAGCATCGCTGATGTAAAGAATATTGAATTCTTCCATCTCGATGCTTTATCTGATGAGACACTTTTTCATGCGAAAGAGGCAGATATAATATTCTGTGACACTGAACGACCGACCAGCCAGGAACATAGAAAATTGGATGATGTACGACCGTCGCCTTTGTCGATAGTAGAGAGATTCTCAGGATTGACAGAAGATATCGCTATCGAAGTCCCGCCATTCCTTGATGATATCCCGATGGATTGTGAGAAAGAATACTTGAGTGTCGACCATAGATTGAATCGGCTGACCATTTATTTTGGAAATCTACGAAAAGAGAAACTATGTGCAGTGAGTCTTCCAAATGAAGAGACACTTGCTTCATCCGTCACAAAAAAAACAATCACAAGGTCTTCTGTGAAGAGATTTCTTCATGAAGTCGATACATCCATCATCCGTGCTGGGCTTGATTCTGAGCTGGCTCTATCGACTGGAACATCCATCTATGTGAAAAAAAAGAGATCACTCCTGCTCACTTCTGATGAGATGATAGATAATCCATTCATAAAAGATAGCTACCGTGTTCTATGTGTAACTAATGAAGAAAATATCAAAGAAGAATTAAAGAGACACGACGCAGAGAAAGTCATCCTGAGAGCGGATGTCGACCCAAAGGATTATTGGACCATACGAAAGAAGTATGAGGTCGATCTCATAGGAAAAAAGATGATACACTTGTTCATCAATGATGGGGAGCTTGTGCTTTCTGAGAAAATCTAATCTGTCTTCAAAAATCTTGAAGGATCATCTTCGAATTCTCTTCTTTTTATGATCTTTCTCTGCTTCTCAAGCCACCTATAAACATTAGAATGGGGGCTTCCATTCAGAAGAGATTCGACTGCTTTCCTCGCGAGGCTTATGTAATCTGCATGCCCGATAAGCGCGATGGTCTTACCATAGACAGATATGCTTGTCTCTGTGAGCTCTTCTATGCAGGCTCGCGCTTTGCCGTCTTTTCCGATGACACGGCCTTTGAGCCTTGCGATCTGGTCTTTGCTCTTGACAAAATCAGGTATGTTTATCAATTCAAGTACATAATCGATCTTCAGAAGCCTATATGCAATCTCTGGATTGAATCCACGTGCGATGGCTTTTATTATGTCCATGCAGGTGAAGACAGCGACTGCGTCCTTTCCGCTGATCATGACTGTCCCTTCTTCGCTATCGATATCAAGGATGACATTGGTCTTTGCTTCTATATCCTGTTTGATCTTGCCTCCTTTCCCTATTATGACAGCCACCCTGTCCTTTGGAACCTTGAGTTCGTTTGTGAATTCTTCCATAATGTTTTGAGGAAAGGGTAAGTCTTTTTAAGCCTTGCTATCAGAGATATCACGGAATATATCTTCTGGGTCGAAATCGACACCATATTTTGCGAAGAAACGGCAGAGATTGGTTATATCGCGCTTCAGAAACTCGACTGCCCGATTGGTCTCTTTTGGAGAACATTGGGAGAAATCTATGAAAATCGGTTCGTCTTCAGAGACAAGTATATTGAATTCTGATAGATCACCATGTATAAAACCACCTTGATAAAGCTTCTTTATCCTATCTTTGATTTTATTGAACATCTTAAGTGGATCAGGTATATCTGCATCTTTTAGCTTCGGAGCAGGCTTATTTTTTCCAATCATTTCCATGACAAGGACATTTCCGACGAATGTGATCGGTGATGGAACACGGATCATCTCTCTTACTTTCATGAGATTTCTATATTCTCTCTGCGCCCAGGCAAATATGACCTTTCGCCTGCTCTTCGCCATGTTCTCGAATCTAGGATC
>PCVE01000027.1 GCA_002762705.1 Candidatus Woesearchaeota archaeon CG11_big_fil_rev_8_21_14_0_20_43_8
GTAGTCAATGATGATGATGAGATCATGTTCATAAGCAAGAAAGGCATCGCGATGCGGACATATGTGCATGATATCTCAGTGATCGGAAGGAATACTCAGGGAATGCGGCTCATGCGTCTTGGTTCTGGTGATTGTGTGGCATCTGCCGCATGCATCATAAATGAAGACAGTGAGAAAGTGCTTGAAGGATCGCCTGCGTCAATGCCTGTTGTTTCTAAAGTGACATCGCCTGCTGTCGATGCAGAAGATATCGCGGCAGAGATAGAAGAGGCTGAGCCTGATTCTATCGATGACAATGAGAGATAGTTTTGACCCAGTTCTGATGATAGCAACTCTTTATATGTGACTCAGATAAATTAATTGTTATTCTATTTGGTTGTTATATTAATAGAAGTGTGAGACATGTACAATGAATGCCGACTACCAGGTGATGGGAGCTATCTTGATTCAGTGCTCCCTTATTATGTGGATCTCTTGAGAAAGGATCCAGATTGCAGGATCGCGGGCCATGAAGCTGATAAGATCATCTCTCGAGCCCTTCATCATAGCTCAGAAGATGTGCTGCGCTGGATAAGGGGCGACCAGCCAGTGAATGACTTTGTAAATACGCTCATGTCTCTGAAAGAAGATATCGGGTGAATCACCCAAAATACTTGTAGTTTGATCATTCGTCTACCTGGAATGTGATCCTGATCTCTTTGCCCATATTGGCATGCAGAAGATCCCATAGCTTGTTCATGATCAGGTCATCCTTGTTCGTCGGCTGATGATCAGTTCGCTGTACTACAAAACCCGTGATGGGTTCTATATTATTTTGAGAATCATACCATTCTGTAAGATCTGCCCAATCGACTTTTCCTGAGAATTCATGCACCACATTCTGGTTTGTCTGCATCACTATCGACCTCTTTTTGTTTTGATATATCCTGAATCGTATCTAACATGGTATATATTATTGGTTTAACTATTACCTTACCAAAAGTTTATATATTTAAACCATTTTGTTTAATAAGATGGCGATCAATCTCACTCTGCCGCAGATCGGCGGGAAGAAGACAGCAAAAGACTATATCATACTGGTTCTTGGAGAGCACTGGCCTCTCACCGCGCGCAAGATGTACAATCTGATAAAGAAGAGATATAACTATTCAAAGACATATCAATCGATCTATAAATCACTGAAAGAATTGGTCTCTGACGGTGTCTTAAAAGAGAAAAAAGGCGAATACCATATCAATATCGAATGGATCGACCAGCTGCATCGCATGACTGAACAGGTCAGGTCTAATTATTCTACAAAAGAGCGTCTAAGCTCGATGGCTGGCGTGATTAATTCAAAAGTCACAGAAGATATAACCATGATAACATTCGAGACTCTTTTCGACGCAGAGAAATATCTCTATTATTTCGAGAAGAATTATGTCCACAATAAACGGAATGTCATAATCTGCAGGCATTATTCGCACGACTGGAAACTTTTTTTCTATCTGAGGGCGGAATATAATCGTATGCAATCGTTAAAGAGCAACCACGCAGAACTTTACGCGTTATGTTCTGGAAGTGCTATCCCCGATAGATGGGCTGCCAGGTTCTACAGGAGTCTTGGCATGCATGTGAAGACTGGCATCAAAGGCGGCATGAATGAGATCGAATGCATAGGTGATCATCTGATCCAGATCTTCATCCCAGAAGACATAAAATCTGCCATCGAGAAAGTCTTTGAATCGACAAAGGCGCTTGATGATATTAATTCCTTGAACATGATAGAGAATGTCTTAGAAAAGAAGACAGAAGTCCAGATAATAATCAACAAGAGCCCACAGCTCGCAGAAGATGTGCGAAAGCAGATCATGCAGCATTTTAAATAATAGAAAGGATAGATGATACTTATGGCTTTTCCATTGTTCACATTGAATGAGTTGATGGACATCATCATCATGGTAGCTTTCTTAGGATTCATCTTCAAAGATGTATTCAAGGCCCCGATGTATGAAGCGCCCGATGACCCTGAATTTTATCTCAAAACTTACAATGGCGGCTTTGATTGGCATGGGTTCAAATTCGCTGTTTTAGTGACTGCTCCCGCAGTCCTGTTCCACGAGCTTGGACATAAATTCGTCGCGATGGCATTTGGGATGGTCGCCCAGTTTAAGGCAGCATATATATGGCTCGCCCTTGGTGCCATACTGAAATTGGCTGGTGTCGGATTCATCTTTGTCGTGCCTGCCTATGTGAGTTGGGGTTGTAGTTCGACTGATGCATCCTGCATGGCACTGCTCCAATCTTCTCCATGGGTAGGTGCATTGATTGCTGTTGCCGGACCAGCTGTGAATCTCTTGATCTGGCTTTTGATTGCATATCTTTTGAAAGAAGAGAAGATACCTTCAAAATACGTCGCTTTGGCCGTCCTTACAAAGAACATCAATAAATTCCTGTTCATCTTCAATATGATTCCAATCCCCGGATTTGACGGTTTCCATTTCTTCAGCAGGCTGCTTGCGATGGTGTAGGTTGTTGGTTCGTAGTTAGTATTCAAAAAAATTAACAACTAATAACCACCGACCGCCAACCAGCATATAGAAAACTATATATTGCTTCGTACACCTGCCAGAACATATATGGTGCTTTTGAAGATATTCGGGGCGATGGACCTCGCGACAGTTGTTATGATGCTGCTTCTTCAGTTCGATTTCATCGGCTGGAGAAAAGGGTTCGTCTTCGCAGCATACCTGATTTTCAAAGGGATATATTTCATGGGTGATGTGTCGAGCGCACTCGATCTCATCTGCGGTGTCTACATGATCGCGATGTGCATTGGTCTTAAGACCTGGATCGCTTATATGGTCATGCTGTATCTGGCACAGAAAATATATTTCAGCATGAGCATGTGATGAAAATGGCAGCAGAACAGATATCAGAGAATGTATGGAAAGTGAATGCGGATTCAAACATCTTCATAATCCGACTGAAGAACCTTGTCATAATAGACGCAGGCAATGCGGCATACAAAGACCAGATAATCAAAGACATCAATAGTATCATCGATCCATCAGAAGTGGAAGCAGTTATATTCACACATTTGCATTATGACCATATAGGTTGTTTTGATCTGTTTTCTAATGCGCGATTCTATGCTTCAAAGCAGGAGATAAAGAACCTGCGGGACAATGCTCTTGGTACAGTCCTTGAGCCTGCTCTTGCTGCGAGGATATCAAAGATGAAGTTGGACGATATAACCGGACTTGGCATCTCTGAATTCGAAGTGATCAATTCACCGGGCCATACGGCTGGATCGATCTGTATCAGATATGGAAACATACTATTCACAGGAGACACAAAGTTCCAGAATGGGTATGGGCGTACCGATCTTCCGACAAGTGTCCCTGAAAAGATGGATGAGACGCTTGAGATGATCGAAGGGATAGAATATGATATTCTCTGTCCGGGACACGATTACTAGCCTTCTTTCTTTCTATCTTCCATCGCTTTTGTGAGTTTCGCGATCCTTAACAGAAGTGTTTTGAGATCTTCAGGTGTCATCTTTTCCATATCGATGCCTTCCTTTGCCGGATCAATCCCGACTCTGTCAAGCATCTCCTGAAGATCCATCTCACCATTCAAGACAAGTTTCTCTGTCTCTTCTACTTCTCCCATAAGATAGCATTCTTCGCGATACTGTTCTCGTATCATCTCAAGTTTTGGGAGAAGTCCGTTCGCATCAGCCATACGGAAGATCGCATCGAACATATTGCTGTTCACGGATCTTTTATGATTGAGGTATTCAAATTTATATTCATTGAGATGATCAAATAGTTTTTTGATGACATCCTGGAGCTTCCCAAGCGCTTCTTCGATCCTCATGTTTATATCGCGTTCATCGATGGCCTCTTTGACCATTTTTAACTCTTCGCTTTTCACTTTCTCAAGAAGTTTGTGATATCTTTCATCAAGCTGATTCTTATCGATCGCATCATAGATCTCATTTATGTCTTTTCCGATCCGATCCAATTCTTTTCTCTCATTTTCATTAAGGTTCTTTTTCAATGTCAGCAGATTAAGGATCTCTTTTATCATATCATCTGCATGATGCATGCAATGTGTCACAATCTCGCTTCCGCAGTTATGGAACAGAAGTGTGAAGAAGATTTCTCTATGTATAGTCTTAAAAAGCCCAATCATTTCATTAGTGAGACTCATGCATTTAGAATGGGATTATCTGTATTTAAATCTTCTCAACACACTGAAGGAACGCATCCACCATGGGTTGGTTGATCCCCACCAGGATGACTTTTTTTAAGAATCTGCCTTTGAATGCCTTGATGACAGCAACCATCATCCTGGTAGCATCCATCTTGTCGATGCCACCAACGCCAGTCCCAAATCCAGGCATGGCTATCGATTCGAATGCATGCTCTTCAGCGCATCTTAAGGCGGCTTCGGTGGACAATTTCACATTTTCAATAATTGTTTTCTCTGCGGGTTTTCGCATAGTGGGCGCGTGGATTATGCCTTTGAAAGAAAGTGTTCCCGCAGTTGTCAAGATAGCTTTGCCGATCTCGGTAGGTGCTCTTGTGATCGCTTCCTCCTGTATCTCGATGCCGCCAGCTCTCTTTATCGCGCCTGCGATTCCACCGCCCATGAGACCGAAGGAATTGGCTGGATTCACAATAGCTTCCACATCGACTTTTGTTATGTCTCCGCTTATCACTTCGATATCCATCCAAGAAACAGTCCGGGATTTGATATAAAAAGTTTTAGGAATCAGCGATATGGGTTCCTTCCCATCTCTCTTTTTATCCTATCAATATCTTTCTGTGACTTTTCTCTCTGTTCGCCCACATATCTTTTGTAGATCTCGACTGTTTCAACAAGTAACTCAGTCTTCTCAAATAAATAGTCGAACCTGAAATCCGGGGACTTGGAAGTCTCTTCGATACTAAATACTAAACACCTAGGATCGTAATCAGAATATCCAATATTTTTGGCTAGCTCTCTTATGAAGAAATAGTTTGCTTCTCCTTCTTGTCTATCATATCCTTTCCATAACAATAAGGCTTTGGCTTCATCGTTTGTATATGTGTTGAATCTTAGAATATATGCTTCATTTTCGAAATTGGCAAAGACATCATAGTTTTGGAATTCGAATCTTTGATAGAAATCATCGTGTCTTGATTGTCCATCAAAGGATACAATGGCTCTGAGCAAAGTATCAACGTGCTTTGCATGTTCTTTCTTACTGGACCATCCACGGTCTGAATTTCTTATAACCTCAATTGCTTTTTCGACTCCACCAATGTTATATGGTGGCCATCCATAAGGTGCTTCCATTGTACGTGATGGTTTATCTGTTATCTTAATAAATCTTTTGTAGATTGGATTAATTATAATCTTGCATTTCCACTCGTCTATTGACGAGTGGTGATTTAGTGGAAATGCAATGGTCCGAGAAAACGACCCGGAGCGAAGCGGAGCTAAGTTTGCTAAATTCTGCTTTAGCAGAATTTAAAACTGCTTTGCAGTTTTAAGCAAACTTATAATTCGCTTTGCGAATTATGCCCCTGGTCTGTGACCAGGGGTGGTCGTTTTCGATTGACGCCCAAAAGCCAAATATATCCAAACCTAAGAACCCCCACTATGTAGGTATCAATAGGTGGCAGTTCGATCATGGGAGCGCAATAGTTACGACAGCAACTGATGCACTGCCAAAGAGAAATAGATCCAGAACACAACAAAAATAAGAAAAAATAAAAGAATCACGCCTTCTTAGGCGCTTCTTTCTTCTCGACTGGAGCGTGCTCGTTGATGATCTTCTCAGGGATACCTTCCTCGACCATCTTCGCGCGGATGTCCTTGTTTGTCTTTCCGCTCATTGATGCCAATACAGCTTTTGCCTTGGCTTCATATTCTGCACGTCTCTTCTCCATGTCTTCAGCGAGTTTCCTTCGTTCTTCAGCCTGTTCTTTTTGCTCTTCAGCCGAGATCTCAGTCTTCTCTTGCTCGATCTCTTCATCGAACTTGCCTTCATTGACAAGTTTGATGGCTTCGACTGCGGGAACACCTTCAACCATTATGCCCATAGAATTGCATGTTCCGATAATCTCCTTGACACGTGCTTTTGTGTCTCTTCCAAGAAGAGCGTCTTCTTTCATCTTCGATATCTTGATGACTTGTTCGATCCTAAGATCAGCCACTTTATCAGTCAGTGGATTACCTGCGCCCTTCTGGACTCCTGCTTCCTTCAATATCAAAGATGCGGCTGGTGGAGTCCCGATGGTAATTGTATAATCCTTTGTATCTTTATCAACTTCCACTTTCACTGGTACCTGCATACCCTTGAAACTTTCTGTCTTTTTGTTTATGTCGGCCACGACTTTTCCGATATTCACACCAAGCGGACCAAGAGCTGGACCAAGCGGAGGTGCTGCTGTCGCTTTTCCGCCTTCAATCAAAACCTGAACACTTTCTGTTGCCATTTTATTCTATCCTCGCAAAACTTATTCTTCCATATCATCATCGTTGTCTCTCCTGATTACTTTGACTGTGTCAAGCTTCAAAGTGATCGGAATAGGTACGGCTGATTCCAGCAGTTCCACGACGACTTCCTCTTTTGTCTTGTCTATTCTTGAGATCTTCGCCTTTTCACGTTTGAATGGTCCGGATATAATCTCGACAATATCATTCTTCTTTATATTGATCTCACGCTTGACCTGCTCAAGCATATGTTCGATCTCTTTATATTGAACTTCGTTTGGCAGTATGCCTCGTGCATAAGGTATGTTGAATGCGGCTTGCTCTGCGTCAGAACGTGTGTCTGCTTCGACAAAGATATAGCCCCTCATGCCATGTGCCCTGATAAGGGAATAAACACCAAGTTTCTTCTTGGCCGCGTTGCTCGAGACGAAATCAAGTACCTGATCCTCTCTGTTAGCAGTTGTCCTAAGCACAAAAATCTTCGTTTTGAATGGCTTATCTTTCACTTTAGAAACTTTTTCTTCCTCATTCTCTTCTTCTTCTTTCACTTCTATCTTCTCGAGAGTCGGAGGCTGTTTTCTGTCTCTTACTTTGATCTGTATCGGTGAACTTGAAAGCGGCATTCCTGAATCTTCTCCTGAATTCATGCCTTCAAGCAGTTCTTTATCTTCTTCACTGAGCTCCTGCCCAACATTTCGCTTTTCTTCTTTGTTTTCACTCATCGTTTAACACCTATATCAAAAGAAAATCATCTTTATCATCTGGATAAAAAATCCCACAAGGCCAATCGCAACCATACCAAGCGCAGAAACTTTCAGGATCGTCTTGAATTCAAACGATGTTGGTTTCTTTGTTACAGTCAGCACTCTTTTGCATTCAAGTGCAAACGTTTTCAATTTTGTTATGGTCGCCATTTTTTTCTTATAGGAACTCTATCCCTAATTCATTCTCCATATCGTTCTTGTTTCGTTTCGCGATCGATCTTCCAGGTCCGAAGATCTGGGATGATTTCACGCCAGTGATTATAAGCATGACACGCAAAGTGTTCGCGAGATCATCAGATATCTGGGCTCCCCAGATTATCCTTGCTTCTTCATCTATCCTTGCTGATATCGTCTCAACGACTTTTCTTGCCTCTTCGAGAGTCATATCCTGTCCGCCGATGACGTTGATGAGGGCACCGTTGGCTTCAGATATATCGACATCAAGCAATGGATTGCTGATCGCTTTTTCGATCGCTTCTACTGCCCTGTTCTCAGAGTCAGATTCACCGACACCGATTAAAGCGACACCGCCGTTTCCCATGACTGCTCTTATATCAGCGAAATCAAGGTTGACAAGACCTGCTTTTGTCACGAGCTCAGCGATACCCTTCACTGCGTTTGTCAGGATCTCATCTGCCACCTTGAATGCTGTATGCAGCGGAAGATCCGGAGCAAGCTCAAGCAGCTTGTCGTTTGGTATGACTATCAAAGTATCCACAATGCTCTCGAGTTTCTCAAGGCCTATGACAGCATTTTCATATCGTCTCTGTCCTTCCATAGAGAAAGGCATAGTGACGACACCGACAGTCAATGCACCTAGTTTCTTTGCGACTTCTGCCACGACCGGCGCTCCGCCTGTCCCAGTCCCGCCGCCAAGACCGCATGTTATAAAAATCATATCGCATCCGCTTATGGATTTCTTGATGTCCTGCTCGTTCTCACGTGCGGCATCTTCACCCAGTTTCGGATTTGATCCTGCGCCAAGACCTCTTGTGATCTCTTTTCCAATCAATATCTTATGATCAGCACTTGTATAAAGAAGGTCCTGAGCATCAGTGTTCATGGCAAGCGTCTCCACGCCAGCGATACCGACTTCGGCAATCCTGTTGATCGTATTTCCGCCACCGCCGCCACATCCGACGACTTTGATTGTCGCTCTTTGTTTAGAGATAAAATCCTCAAGCTCTGCATCAAGCGGGTTGTTCGAGACTGCCCTGCTTGCCTTGACCTGTTCGATATTGCTCCTTTCAGTAACTGTTTTGATAAAACTATCCATCAAATCCACCCCTATTTATATAATATGATAGGCTAGTTAATTCAAGATTAATATTTAAACTTTTGGTTTCATTCATTTGACATCTTTATCCTTCATCTTTTCGGGTTTCTTCTCGAGAAAGCATACCTCTTTCGCTTCTGGGACAAGCCTTTTTATCTCTTCTGTTTCCAGTTTTGCGAATTCATCTGGAAGCTTCACAGGTAATGTTATTGTGGCTTTTCCTTCTGCGAATCCTACAGTCACCATGTCTTTTCTCAATGATAGCTTGATTATGAGAAGCGCAGAGATCTTTTCGATGACATCATCGACAATCCTCTTCAGTTTGACCGCATAAGTGACTTCTTTGCTTGCAAGTGGATGATTGAAATCGACTATTGTCCTGCCACCGCTGACATTCCTGACAATTCCGAGCATCCCATCGACGTTCACTTGCATGCCTGGCATCGGCCGGATAGATTCTTTTGAGAATCTTTTTGCAGGTATAAGCTGGAGAAGTTTTGCATCTCTTTTACCGAATGCTTTTTCTGGGGGAAGAGATATCTCGTATTCTTTTCCGATCTCTTTTCCATCAAGCTCTTTGTCAAGACCTTTGATGAGATGGCTTTCGCCAAGCACTACAACGATCGGACCATATTGTGTTTTCTGGCTGAAGATACCATTCTCTTCAGCAGTTTTCTTGTCGGTTGTGTCAAAGACGCTTCCGTCATCTTTGATGCTGCCTGTGTATTCTATCTCTATGAAATCTCCGTTCTTGATTGCCATTTTTATCGTTTGTCCTCTAGCTCTTGTCATATCTGCTTAGAAGAATTTATCGATAAGAGACTAAAGCTCTTTTATAAACCTTTTGCTTTTTGGTTCGAAATCTTTATAAATAGAATCCAGTTTTCGGGGAATACAGATTCTACTGACAAAGAGGTGGAAAGGAGGGTTTTAAATGAGTCAAAAGATACTTGGCACTTTCGATGATGAAAAAGAAGAGGATGCAATAGTTAAGGAAGAGAATCCAGCAGTCCAGGAAGGTTTCTCTGAAGAATATATCCAGGAAAGAAAATCAAAGGCCCAAGAGATGGCGAGCAAGCAGAGAGATATCTCTGTAGCAGAATTCTTCGAGAAGAACAGGCATCTCTTAGGTTTCGATAATCCAAGAAAAGCGCTTCTCACGACCATCAAAGAGGCTGTCGACAATGCGATCGACGCATGCGAAGAAGGCGGCCTGCTTCCAGAGATCATAGTCGAGATAATTGATATGCAGAATGGTCGTTTCAGGATAATCGTCGAAGACAACGGTCCAGGTATCGTGAAAAAGCAGATCCCAAATATCTTCGCAAAACTTCTTTACGGAAGCAAATTCCACTCATTGAAACAGAGCAGAGGCCAGCAAGGTATCGGGATCAGCGCCGCTGTCCTCTATTCACAATTGACGACAGGACGGCCAGCCAAGATCCGTTCGAAGATCGCGCCGACAGAGCCTGCGCATTACTTTGAACTTCATATCGATACACAGAAGAACAAACCAGAGATAATAAAAGAAGATATCATTGAATGGAAAAAAGATCATGGCACCCGTGTCGAGATGGACCTTGAGGCGACATATCAGAAAGGCGCGCAGGGCGTCGATGAATATATCAAGCAGACAGCGATCGTGAATCCGCATATAACGATAATTTATACAAACCCGAAAGCCGAGCAGACGATCTTTGCGAGAGTCAGCGAGCAGCTGCCCCCACAGGCAAAAGAGATCAAGCCGCACCCATATGGTGTCGAGATCGGCAGGATGGCAAAGATGCTTGCGATCACCCAGGCAAAGACGCTCCAGCAGTTCCTGATGTCTGAGTTCTCACGTGTTGGAGCCAAAGCAGTGAAAGAGATCTGCGAGAATTCTGCTCTTCTTCCAAAAGATAAACCATCTAATCTTACTAGGCAGCATGTCGAGAAATTGATCAAGGGTATCAAAGAGACAAAATTGATCAGCCCACCCACGGATTGCATAAATCCTATAACCGCAGAGTTGATAGAGATCGGTCTCAGAAAAGAGATCAATGCAGAGTTCTTCTGCTCTGCGACAAGACCACCCAATGTATATCGTGGAAATCCTTTCATAATAGAAGCAGGTATTGCATATGGCGGAGATCTTGATAAAGAGAAGACGATACGTATCATGCGTTTCGCGAACAGGGTTCCACTTCTATATCAACAGGGAGCATGCGCGATGACACAATCAGTCCAGGAAGTGTCGTGGAGATCCTATGGTCTTAGCCAGTCGCAGAATTCCATCCCTGCAGGACCTGCTGTTGTCGTAGTGCATATAGCATCTGTGTGGACACCATACACAAGCGAGGCCAAAGAAGCGATCGCCCATTATCCGGAGATTGTCAAGGAGATCAAACTTGCTCTTCAGGAATGCGGGAGAAAACTTGGATTATATGTATCTAAGAAACGTAGGATAATGGAAGAAGGGAAGAAAAAAAGTTACATAGAAAAATATCTCCCTCACATCGGCGCTGCGCTAAAAGAGATAGTAGGTTTCAGCGATGTCGAAGAGCGGCGCATACATGACATATTGAAAGAGATCCTAGAGAAATCACGCAAGGCAGATGGGGGTCTTGGCAGGCTTAGCGCTGTCAATGATGATCCTGGTGCAGGTGAGGATGACGATATTTTAGGTGATCCATCTGATGATATGCCAGAAGATTCCGATGATGGATCCAGTGATGATTCATATGACGATTCTGCAGAAGAGACAGATGATGAAGAGATAGAAGATGAAGAGACAGAAAGGGGTGCTGGACAATGAAGCAGGAAAAAGGGGCGCTTGATAAGATCAAGAAACTCGCATCCGATATGTATGTGACGATCATGAAGAAGCAGAAACCAGAGGTCAATATGCCTCTTCGTTCTCTATCTAACGTTAATTATGATCAGAAAGTCGGATATTTCGAGCTTCAGGGAATGTTCAAGTCAAGGACATTGACAGTGAGCACGATCAAGACATTCGCACAGACACTTCGTATGCTCACCCTCTCTAAGATGCTTATCGAGACTGATGATATAGCGACAAAGAGAGATGCATATTACCAGAGCAAGAACTGGGGCGATGCGAGATTCAATGAGCAGCCGGAATCTGATTCGATCATGGATGATGTGGAAGCCATGTTCATGGTGAACAGGGAGCAGCTTGGTTTCATCCCAGAAGAGAAAGGCGGAGATATCGCTGGAAAACTGGTGGTCGTCGATGAGGACCCTGATACTCAACAAGAGATCAAGATAGATTGCACGAAGATGGGGACCGGCGCATATTCGATCCCAAGCGTTGTCGAGCATCTGGAATTCGAGACAAAGGCTGATTTCATCCTCGCTATCGAGACAGCAGGTATGTATCAGAGACTTGTCAAACATGCGTTCTGGAAGAAGACAAATTGTATCCTTGTCTCTTTAGGAGGAGTTCCTACCCGTGCCTGTAGAAGATTCATAAGAAGACTTTCAGATTCACATAAGCTTCCTGTGTATGCATTCACTGACGGGGATCCATACGGTTGGCTTAACATCTACAGGACGTTGAAAGTAGGTTCTGGTAACGCAGCGCACATCAACAAATATTTCTGCGTGCCGAATGCGAAGTTCTTTGGTATAACCGCAAAAGACATCACTGAATACAAATTGCCGACGCATCCATTGAAGGATATCGACGTGAAAAGAGTGAGAGATGGCATCAAGAATGATCCTTTCGTCAAATATTATCCACAATGGCAGAATGCATTGACTGAAATCGTGAAACTCAAGAAAAGGGCAGAGCAGCAGGCGCTTGCTGTGCATGGTCTGAATTATGTCATTTCAGATTATCTGCCTGCGAAGCTTGAGAATCCAAAGAGCTGGCTGCCTTGATTTTTATTATTTTTTCTAAGCATCCTTTTGATTGTCCTGAATACATTAGCGACGGTTATCGCTTCTATGCAGATAGGATTCCTGCAGTCGCATATATCTCCCTTATGCACATTGATGCATGGGCTGCATTGATGTTTTATGTATATGCTCTCATTGCCAGATCCATATGGGGCGAAGCGGACAGGTGTGTTAGGTCCGAACAATCCAAGTGTCTTCGTGTCCATAGCGGCTGATATATGCATCGGGCCTGTGTCGTTGCTGACAACAAGATCGCATCTTTCGATAAGTGCATAAAGTTGTTTCAATGTAGTTTTTCCTGCGGCATTCAATACATTCTTAGATTCACTTATCATGTCGATGATTTCATCATTGTATTTTTCATCAGAAGGTATGCCAAAAAATATTATCGATGCCTGAAAATCTTTGATCAATTGATCAGATAATTCTGCGAATCTTTCCTGCGGCCATCTGCGTGAGCCTGCTGATTCCGCGCTTGTCGCGCATATGCCAATGATGGGTTTTTTCAATCTCACAACCAATTGCTTCGCGATGCTCTCGTCATTCGCATCAAACATGAGTTTCACCAATCTATCGGCTTCTGCTTTTATCCCAATCTCTCTTAGCATGTCAAGATATACCTGCACGACATGTTGCCGGTCATTATAAGGGACTCTCA
Source organism: Candidatus Woesearchaeota archaeon CG11_big_fil_rev_8_21_14_0_20_43_8 (assembly GCA_002762705.1). Classification (GTDB taxonomy): domain Archaea; phylum Nanobdellota; class Nanobdellia; order Woesearchaeales; family CG08-08-20-14; genus CG08-08-20-14. Next base: position 13,070 of record PCVE01000027.1, read on the forward strand.
CCGAATAGAGGAGAGATCTGACCGATCCATCGAATCCGATGATCTTCTTTCCAGTGAACCAGGCCATGATAGCAGAGATCCTAAGGAACGGTTCAGTGTCAAAGACCATATCAAACTTCTTGAAGAGCTTCCGATTATCCCAGCCAAGCACCATTATCTCATCGATGAAACCGACGCTCTCAAAAACTTCTTTGACACGTGGTGTCGTCAGCACCGATATCTTGGCTTTTGGATATTCCTTTCTTAATCTCTCGATCATCGGCAGGACAAGTATTGTCTCACCTATAGCCCAAAGCCGGACGATCAGGATATTATCTATCTTGACTCTCTTGTAGGATGGACTGATGATCATATCGACTATATTCAAAATGAGGCAAATCAGAGCACCGATATATCTATCTATCGCTCGCTGAAAAGATATGATGAATGTCATGATTACCTCTTCTTGATTTTTTTCAATGAGACTTCACGGACAATAGTTGTAATCTCCTGCTCGACCTTCTCGATCTTCACATATATCCTGAAGACAAGATAGAATAGAAGCAATATACTGAAATAAATCACAAGATCGATTCCTCTACCGATCCCGAGCATCCCAGATATCTTGATTGTGATCTTTGGGATGAATATGACAACAAGCACCAAAGCCCAGATCAATATCCAAAATATGAACTCACTCACACTGATCTCATTGTCTTTCAATCTAAGAATCGTCCTACTCACGACGAAGAAGACGAAAATCAATACAAATATCTGTAATATATCCATGATAATCCCTCATTTCATGATTTTTTTAAACATAAGCTTGACCAGTATCTTGAAGGCATTCAATGAACTTTGGCCGTGCTGAAGTGAATAATCTGTGTATATGACTTTTATCGGAACTTCTGTGAATCTCAAGCGGTTCCTCTTGATCTCATTGATTATCTCTGATGATACTTCCATCCGATTTGTCTTTATACGGATGTTCTTCGCGGCATCTTTTGAGAATACCCTGAAACCAGATTGGGAATCTGTCGTCCAGATATTGAATAATAGATAAGTTATGCAATTGAATCCCCAATTTCCTATCTTTCTGATGATTGGCATCCCTTTTGGGTCAGCAAGCCTTGTGCCGATGACCACATCTGCATCTCCATCCTGTATTGGTTTTATGGCTTTCTTTATGTCTGATATATCATGTTGTCCATCTGCATCGATTGTGACGACAATCTCTGCCCCATTCTGTACCGCAGCCTTTATGCCTGTGCCAAGCGCACCACCAAGTCCGCGATTGATCAAATGCTTATATACTTGGACACCTTCTTTTTTTGCTATTTCTGATGTCTTGTCGACGCTTCCATCATCTACAACGATGATGTTCCTGTAATTATTTCTCTTCAGGTCCTTGATCACTGAACCTATGCTTTTCTCTTCATTGAAAGCCGGTAGTACGACGAATAACTTCATGATAAATAGATTAAGATATACAATATTAAAAGCTTTCCCCCTACATTTTCGGCTGTAGCTTCCGATGTGGGTTCAAGGCAACGAAGTTGCAAGGCAATGAAATTGTCTGCACAGGAAATGTGAAGCGTTTCCTCGTGCCTAAACAGAAAATCGAGATTTCCTTGTTTCGTCCTTCGGACTCAAAACGCACTGCGCGTTGTTTTATGTCAGATCAATACAAGTTCTCGATAGTATCTAGGCTTTCAAGCCTTTTCTTGGCAAGATTCGCTGTCCGAAATTGTTTCCAGAATACCTTTTCTAGCCATTCAACCCAATCCGGATCATTGATCTCATAATAGATGTATGTCTTCCGATCGAGCTCTCCTCGTTTGTAATCTCCTGGATCCTTTATCTCACGGAATCTGGCGATTCTGGAATCGATGATTATGCCTCTTAATGGCTGTTCGCAATGCCTGATCTCTATCATCTCTTTGCCTTTGGCTTCGTTGATTCGCATGAGTTTCGTCACATTGTTCCTGCTTGTTATGTCTACTTTTGTCAAGACCTTGATCGCGATACTGCTCGGCAGGTCTTCTAATACATCGATAAGTGCCTTTTCATCGTCTATTATGCTGACCCATGAGACATTCCCTGAAAAGAAAAAGATATGTTTCTGTGCAGATCTCAATAAAGAGAACAGATCTTTATCAATCACTATTTTTTCATCTTTCTCTTCCACTAGATACGCCTGTCGCTTTTTTGGATCTACATGTTGATATATATCGAATGGAGAGAAATCATTCTTGCGCACTGACCGTTCTATCCTTGTAAATAATCTCTCCTGGAATTCTTGCGAATGGATCTTCTCTGCGTTGTTCCAGAAGACTATCTTGAGCGCTCCTCTTGTCCCGCCACGAAGTGTCCTGATGGAGAGGCTTCCTGTCTCTTCTATCATCTTTGCGACGTATCTATCCGCAGTCCTCCAGTTCTTGTTGATCAAGTGCGCGATCTCTTGGATTGTACGCGGTTTTATGTATACAAAATCGCTGATCTGTTTTATTGTCTTGCTTTCGAGCATATTTTTAGTAATAGATCATTGTTTATTAAGTTTTTCACAGTGTTTCAATATTGATCGGTAATATCGCAGCCGCGAAAACAATTTAAATTGAGATATGTTCCTTTTTTGTCTGATGGCAGAATTGAGCATCATAAGTCTTAAAGTGCAGACTTCAATAACCAAAGCCGGGAAGCTGTGGATTCCAAAATATTTTTTGGGATGCGATGAAGATAAATGCATCTCCTGTGGTCAATGTGTACAGACATGTCCAAGAGGCGTATTGAAACTTGACAGGATTGGGACTCGTATTGTTTCTACTATATCAGATCCGGATAATTGTATCGGTTGTACTGCCTGCATGAATGCATGCAAGAACCAATGCATAATCTGTGCTGCTAAGAGATTATAAGGGGAATTCTATAATAAATCTTGTTCCTTTGCCTGGTTCTGAATCGACAGAAATCCTGCCGTCATGCAGATTCACCAATTCCTTGACGATGGAAAGCCCAAGGCCGGTCCCACTATGCTTTCTTGTCATATGATCTCCTGCTTGATAGAATCTCTTGAATAACAATGGAATCTGCTCTTTTTGTATCCCTTCTCCATTGTCTTCTACTGTGAATGTCCATGTCTTCTCTTTTTTCGCAAGTGATATTCTAATCCACCCGCCTTCTGAAGTGTGCTTCACCGCATTTGATAGAAGATTCAGGAAGATCTGACGGAACTTCGCAAGATCAACAGTGACTGTCATCTCCTGAGGAAGATGCTTGATTATCCTGATGCCCTTCTTTTCAGCCAGCTTGTAATGTGGGTTTTCTGTCAACATATCGATGATATTCACGTTTTCTTTGAATATCTCTGATTTTTTCGCTTCAAGTTTTGAAAGGTCTAATACATCATTGACCATATTTGTAAGGCGATCTGATTCTTCTTGTAATATACTAATCGCTTTTGCCTGATCATCATTCACTGATCCAAGTTCGCCTTTTCTCAATAATGAAAGATAGAGCTTTATCGATGTGAGCGGCGTCTTTAGTTCGTGTGATACAACAGACACGAACTCATCTTTTAGCTTATTGATCTCTTTTGCCTCAAGAAATCTTTTCTCAGATACTTTTAGTCTCTCCTGTAAGGTCAGTTTGTCAGCAAGTTTCAGATACACGACTCTTGTGAAGAGCAGGACCGCAAGCAATGGGAATGGATGGACGATCCCATAGAGCTGGAACTGACCGCCCCTGAAGAATACGACGTTTATCAGGCTGATCATCGGAGCAATAGAATATAGCAGGAAACCAAACATGATCCCATTTGCATATCGCATCTTCTTTTTCGCATGCAGGATGTAGATGATAGGAAGTATCAACAGATAAAGTTTCAATCCAAAAAACAAGAGATTGCCTTTGAACAGATTGAAATTGACGATATTGCTCGTCGTCGAAAGGATTATGCTCCATGTGATGGCAACAGACATCAAGGTCACCAGATAGACAAAAAGTTCGACAAGTATCTTGCTGTAGAAGATCTTTTTTCGGTTCCTGAACAGTGGATACAAGAATGCGTTCGAGAACAATATCAATGCCAGGATCTCCAGGCAGTTATCTACCAATGGCAATCTTGAATTCGCGATGTATATTGGAATGTTTCCAAATACGTGATACCAGAGAAAGAATGTGACTGTGAATTTCTCAAATACAAGAAGTCCAAAGCCTATGGCAAGAAATTTCATCTCCTGCTCTCTGCTCCGGATGTATTCAGAGATGATCATGTATAATATCGTGGACAATATGGTCAGTTCAAGGAAATATTTCAGCAATGTCCCTTCATTTGTCGTAAGGAAGAAAAAGAACCGATGTATATTCTCAAGGAGCATCGTCTATCCCTTGGATCATTGTGAAAGCAGGCGTTTCACAGACTCACGTAGTTCATCTGGTTCGAACGGTTTCCTTATGTAATGATCCGCACCGACAAAGACCCCTTTCTCTTCATCGGCATTGAGGGTCTTTGCGGTGACCATCACGATCTTTGTGTGCTTGAGTTCCGGGTGTTGTCTGATATGGAAACACACATCATAGCCGTTTCTTTCGGGCAGCATAAGGTCAAGGACGATCAGGTCCGGTCGATGTCTCTCTGCAAGAGACAGCGCTTCCTCTCCATCCTGTGCGAAGAACAGCTTGTAATCTCTGAGAATTATGCTATGGGCCTGTGCTATATTCTTCTCATCCTCTACAACAAGGATCTTTTTTGTGCTATCAGCCATGATTGTCTACCCCCAATCTATATCATAGAAATACCTACTTTATTTATATGTTTTTGTTATTGTTTGGTTGGATTTATTGTGAACTCGTCGGTTTAATACGAGGAAATACTGAAAGTATTTCCTGTACAGAAAATGCCTGTATTTTCTTGTACCACGTCCTTTAGGGTCGTGGATAGGATTCGCGATTCTCACCTGAACAAATTTTTGTTATTGGCCGCATGTAATCATTAAATAGTCATCCGTAGAGACTATAATCATGAAGCATATAAAACGAAAAGAACTTTGGGTCCATATCATCGTCTGGGGTGGATTGATTGTCGCATGGAATTTTGGATATCCGGGAGCAAAGCCATGGATGGATGTATTGGCAGCGGTGATAATCTTCTTCATAACAAGGTTCACATTGAAAAGTCCTTTCATCATGAACGATTAGAAATATCTTAATGCCTATCTATGCCTTCTGAATGGCCGCATTATTGTGTGGTCAAGGTTCCATAAGAAATTTTTGGCCCCGAAATCCACTATGTCTGGATTCGCCATCAGCCTTCGTCTGCAGTATGCTGTCGCATCCTTTCTGCTGTATGCGAATGGCACATAGAGCCGCATCCTGACTGGCTTGATATATGATCTGAACCTGCCTATCATGATCTTTCCCTGAAGCAGTCTTCTTGGTACGCCCATGAGCATCTGCACTTCGAATCGTGATGATGGTATCTTCTTCGCTGTCAATAAATCGTCAAATATATCCGCAAGCAATCGTTTGTCATGTGTCGCGATCTCTACATAATGGCCTGCATGTAGTAACTGGTTCACATGCCTAAACATCTCGACTTTCATGAGTGGTTTTTTCTGAAGAGCGATGTCTTCTGGTTCATTGTATATCCCGATGCATGATCTGAATCTCCCCTTCAGATTCTTGAATCTTTTGATATCTTTTTCTGTCCTGAATAATCTTGATTGAAGCACAGCGCCTGTGTTCGTGTATCCTTTTTTGAGCAGTATCTCATAGATATCTAAAGTGAGATCTGTCCAGAAGTGGTTTTCCATGTCAAGGCTCATTTCGACTCTTTTTTTGTCTGCGTATTTGATCAGTGCCTCTACATTTCGCATACACTTTTTCTTGTCGATCAAAAGCCCTTTTTGTGTCTCTCGTCCAACCGCAAGATTTGATGGTTTCATAGAGATGGTCGGTTTATTATCCTTGAATTCACTTGCGACAGCGTCTATAAGTCCTTTATATCTTTCAAGAGCGAGCGTGATATCGCTCTCTTTCTTCGCATCCTCTCCAAGTATGTCAATTGTCGATAAGATGCCTTTCTCATCGAACAAGCGGGCCTGTTCAATTGCATCTTCCATGCAGTAGCCCGCGACATAAGGCCTTGCGAGGAACCGGATCATGAACCCAGGTATAATGGAAACAATAAAACGTTTGAATCGATTATAGGTCATATTATCTCTTCTGCTAATCATCATATATAAATCTGTATACCAAACATTTAAAAACGACTTGTGGATGAAATATCTTAGACTAAAAGCCATTATTAGATACAGATATGAGGTGATAAAGGATGGCAGACAATAAATCAACAATTTCTTCATTGATGACAGAAGATAGGGTATTTGACCCTAAACCAGAATTCTCAGAGAAGGCACATGTCAAGAGCCCTCAGGAACATACAGATATCTCGAAGAGCGCAGAGGATGATTTCGAAGGATTCTGGGCAGAGAAGGCAGACCAGCTCACATGGTTCAAGAAGTGGGACAAAGTCTTCACATGGGACAAAGAAAAAGTCGACATAAAATGGTTTGTCGGCGGAAAACTGAATGTCTCATATAACTGTCTTGATAGGCATGCAGAGAGTGATAAGAAAGACAAGACAGCGATCCTTTGGGAAAGCGATGGCGGTCAGGTCAGAAAATATTCTTTTGCCGAACTGAAAAGCGAAGTCTCAAGATTCGCAAATGTCCTCAAGGGTTTTGGCGTTGTGAAAGGCGATCGTGTCTGTCTCTATATGGGTATGGTTCCAGAGCTCGCTATCGCGATGCTCGCATGCGCAAGGGTCGGAGCCGTCCACAGTATTGTTTTCGGTGGGTTCTCAGCAGAGTCATTGCGCGACAGGATCCTTGACAGCAAGTGTAAAGTGCTTATCACCGCTGATGGGAGCAAGCGTGGCGGAAAAGTCGTCCCATTGAAAGGCGCGTGCGATGAAGCGCTTGAAGGTGTCGACTGCATCGAGAAAGTCATAGTCTACAAGAGAGCTGATAATGATGTCAACATGAAAGAAGGAAGAGATATCTGGTGGCATGACGCGACAAAAGATGTCTCAGATGACTGTCCTGCTGAAGAGATGGACGCAGAGGATCCACTGTTCATATTGTATACAAGTGGCACCACTGGAAAACCAAAGGGTGTCCTCCATACGACCGGTGGCTACCTGACTTATGTGACAGCGACGACAAGGTGGGTATTCGATATAAAAGATGATGATGTCTATTGGTGCACAGCAGATATCGGTTGGATAACCGGTCACAGCTATATCGTCTATGGTCCGCTTGCGCTCGGTGCAACAACCATGATGTTCGAGGGTATCCCGACATATCCGGAACCTGATAGATTCTGGGATCTTGTCGAGAAGCACAAGGTGTCGATATTCTACACAGCACCGACAGCGATCCGCGCGATAATGAGGAACGGCGATGAATGGGTCACAAAACACGACCTCTCAAGCCTGAGATTGCTTGGCACTGTCGGCGAGCCGATAAATCCGGAAGCATGGATGTGGTACCATAAAATCGTCGGCGGCGAGAGATGTCCTATTGTCGACACTTGGTGGCAGACAGAGACTGGTGGCATATTGATCACGCCATTGCCTGGTGCGGTAGCCACAAAACCTGGTTCTGCGACAAAACCTTTCCCTGGAGTGTTCCCAAAAGTGCTCAGGGAGGATGGGTCCGAAGCGGATGTCAACGAAGGAGGATATCTTGTGCTGACAAAACCATGGCCAAGCATCATGCGCACAGTCTATGGTGACCACAAGCGATTCATCGATACATATTGGAGCAAGTATCATGGCATGTATTTCACCGGCGACGCTGCAAGACGGGACAAGGATGGTTACTTCTGGATAATGGGTCGTGTCGATGATGTGGTCAATGTTTCAGGTCATAGGATCGGCACTGCTGAAGTGGAGAGCGCCCTTGTGTCGCATCCATCAGTCGCAGAGGCCGCAGTCGTCCCGATGCCGCATGAGATCAAAGGCCAGGGTCTGTATGCTTTCGTGACATTGAAGAAAGGTATAGATAAGACTGATGAACTGAAGGCAGAGCTTATCGCCCAGGTCAAGAAAGAGATCGGTCCGATAGCAAAGCCAGACAAGATCCAATTCGCTGATTCCCTTCCGAAGACAAGAAGCGGAAAGATCATGCGAAGGATATTGAAAGCCATCGCTGAGGGCAAGGATGATGTCGGGAACACGACAACACTTGCTGATCCAAGCGTTGTCGATGTGCTGATAAAAGAAAGGAACTGATCGGTTCTTTTTTTCCTTCTTCTTTTTTATATATATTGTATATAAGCGAACTCTATATAACCTAGTGTGTCTTAGAATCCTGTAGTAGGTGATAATATGAAATTCAGCAAATGGTATGTCTTGGTTGGTGCGCTCATCATACAGATGTGTCTTGGTGTGGTCTACGCCTGGAGCGTGTTCTTGTCGCCATTGATGAAAGAGTTCGGTTGGGCAAAGACTGAAGCGTCAGTGGCCTTCACGATCGCGCTTGTCTCATTCGCAGGTTTCATGATCTTCGCGGGAAGGCTGCAGGATAAACTTGGACCACGTCTCATAGCGACGATCGGCGGCGTGCTTCTTGGTCTTGGTTTCATATTAGCAAGATTCACCACCTCACTTTGGATGCTCTATATCACTTACGGAGTAATCGCAGGAGCAGGTATCGGATTCGCATATGTCTGTCCGATCGCCACATTAGTGAAATGGTTCCCGCAGAACAAAGGATTGATCTCTGGTATCGCAGTCGCTGGATTCGGTGCAGGTTCACTTGTGTTCGCTCCTCTCGCGACAAGCATAATAGAATCCACTGGTTGGCGGAGCGCGTTCTGGATCCTTGGTCTGATATTCCTTGTGGCAGTGGTTTTAGGCGCGCAGCTTCTCAGAAATCCTGATGCAGCCTACACAAAAAAGAAAGAGGCCTTGAAGACAAAAAAAACAGAAGAGATCGGCTGGCAGGAGATGCTGAAGCGACCAGTGTTCTGGAAGCTTTGGGTCATGTTCATGTTCGGAGCGACTGCTGGACTGATGGTGATTGGTCATCTTGCGGTGTTTGGCCGTGAAGGAGGTCTGACTCCTGAAGTGGCCGCAGCTGCAGTCGGTGTCCTCGCTATTTTCAATGGTCTTGGGCGTATAATCTGGGGTCTTGTGTCTGATATATTCGGGCGTGTCAATGCTATGACAATAATGTTCGGGGTACAGGCTTTGATGATGTTCCTGTTGATCAAGATGAACACCAGTTTCTGGATGCTCGCTTTTGCGGTGGCATTTGTCGGGTTCAATTTCGGCGGTAACTTCGCGTTGTTTCCATCAGCGACAGCAGACAATTTTGGTATGAAGAATATGGGCGCTAATTATGGATTCATGTTCACGTCATACGGTTTCGCGGGGATCTTGGGTCCGATGCTTGGTGCCAAGGTATTTGATGCGACACAAAGCTATTTCCTTGCATTTGCGATAGCTGGTGGGTTATGCGTGATAGCAGCGATCCTATCTCGTTTCAGATTGGCAAAGAAGCATTCCTGATTGGGGTGTACAACACTGTTGTTATTTTTTTTCCAATAATTATTATCTTTTCTACAACAGTAATAGCTATATACAGGAAACGAAAGCTTTATTAGTTTGTGTGTGCCACACACTAAGTGTGTTTGCGTATCTTTTTTTGGAGGTCGATGTGAAATGAAGCAGGACAAATTCGATACGAAGAACGACGGTCTTTACCGTCTGCTGGATGAATGCGTGGACAGGTATGGGACACAGAAGACAGACCATTTCCTGAAAGTCATACTGGAGTCCGGATGAGATCAGAGACATATGAATGGCGTACGTTTGGCTGCCCAGAGATCGAGAAGGAAGTGCTTTTGCTGCAACCCTATGCCGATCGCGCGGAGCATGACCATTATCTGGTCGTGCCCAAGCGTCCGGATATCAATATTAAAGAGCGAGCCTACGAGTTGAAGATCAAGAGAATGATCGGTAGATGCCAGTCTGGCATCGAACTTTGGGAAGACAGCACTTTTGATTATCCGATAGAAGCCAGGATGCTCGATGGCTCGTTTCCTGCAGGAGAGGCCCATTCACTTGAAGAGTTGAGGGATCTATGCATGGGCAGGACGATCGATGTGTATAAAGAGCGTCACATGAGATTATACAATCATTGCGGTTTCGAGTTCGACAGGATCTGGATAGCTGGAAATGAATACACTTCTATCTGCATAGAATCAGACAGCAAAGAGAGGATACTTGAGACCATCGAGGATTTCTGCATAGGATATGTGCCGATGAGCTACAGCTCATTCCTGCTTGGGATTTCATAAACAATATATATGCCAGATGGCATCGATGTCACAGGTGATACAATGCTGCATTTATATCTTGATGATTTTGGTCTATTGAAAGACGAAGAATACCAGAAGATCGCTGAATATACAATCTCAAAGATGAAATCGATAGGTGTGCTCTCCCATTTCTCAAAGCACAATCCTGATTTTGACAAGATCGAAATGCTTGCTGAAAAGCATAAAGACAAAAAGAATATCATCCTGATCGGTCAGGGGGGTCAGATTCAGCCAGTCATATCTTATTATGAATCCCTGGCAAAGATCAAGTCTGACAAGAGATTCTTTGTCATGAACACTCAGGATCCAGATATGATTTCATATGTGAAACAGAACTGTCTTCCAAAAGATAGTCTTGTCATTGCATCAAGTAAATCTGGTAATACTGCATCTGTCCTTGAGATACTCTTTTCATTCCAAGAGTATCCATTAGTCGCGATAACGACAGAAGGAAAAGGCACTCTTTGGGAGATAACAAAGCGTGAGAACAATGATTATCTTCTTGTCGCCGACGATATCGGCGGTAGATACACTGGTACTTCAGAATCAGCGTATTTTCCTCTGTGCCTTCTTGGCGCGAATGTCAAAAAGATACATGAAGGCGCAAAACGGTTCTATCGTGGCTGTGACCTTGGTGCACAAGTCGAGACAAATCTTCCATTGAAAGCTGCTGTGGCATTGCATGAAGCAGAACAAGAAGGATATACGGAAGTGTTCGTCCCGATCTATTCACCTATGCTATTTGGATTTGGGAATCTGATAATGCAGCTATGCCATGAATCATTCGGAAAACGGAGCAAAGGTCTGACTTTTGTCTGCGCAGAAGCGCCTGAATCTCAACATCATACCAATCAGCGTTTCTTCGGCGGAAGGAAAAATATGGTGGGTTTTTTCATAAGGAATGCGGAATTCTCAAATGATATGGATATCAAATGTCCGGCAGGATGGGCAGATATCCCTTATGCGAAAGGCACTCTTGGTGATGTCAAGCTTCCATATTCGACTGCCGTCCATTTCGAGTTCCAGGGTACCCAGAAAGATGCGGCGCAGAGCAAGATACCAAACATCGTCCTGACTGTGGATCGTGTCGATGAGGAGAATATGGGCGAGCTCATGGCTTTCTGGCAGTTCTTCGCTGTGTATTCTTCAGTCCTTCGTGATGTGAATCCATTTGATCAACCCCAGGTGGAGAACTCAAAGAAGATTACTAAGGAATTGACTCTTGAATTTGATGGCAAATATGAAGAGAAATATATAAAAGTCAGATATGAGGCGCAGTAAGAATTTACGTGGAACTGTGATCACTTCACATATTCGAGCCATTTCTTGTACTTTGGCACTTTTCCTCTTACTATGTCGAAGAATTTCTTCTGGAGCTTCTTTGTGATTGGTCCTGGCTTCCCTGCTCCGATCTTCCGAAAATCTATCTCACGCACAGGAGTCATCTCTGCTGCAGTCCCGCATAAGAAGACTTCATCAGCGACATACAGCTGGTCTCGTGTGATTATCTCTTCTCTGACTTCGATCTTCATATCATTCGCGACCTCGATCAGAGATTGTCGCGTGATGCCTTCAAGTATCGTGGCCTTTGGCGGAGTGTATAAAATGCTATCTCTCACAAGAAAAATATTCTCTCCGCTGCATTCTGACACAAAACCATCGTGGTCAAGCATTATCGCTTCATCAAATCCAAGTTTGATGGCTTCATCTTTCGCCATGACAGAATTATAATAATTGCCGCTCATCTTGGCTTTGGTCATGCCTGAATTGACAAAAGGTCTCTGGAATGATGATATCTTGCATCTGATACCATTCTTGATCCCTTCCGCTCCTAGATAAGCTCCCCAGGTCCAGCATGCGATCCCTATCCTGATTCTTACATTTGTCGGGTTGAGACCCATGCCGCCAAGTTCCATGAACGCAAGTGGCCGGATATAACCTGATTTGAGTCCATTCGCTTTGACTGTGTCTTTCAGCGCTTTGACCAGCTGTTCGCGGGTATAATTGAGATCTCTTCCAAATATATGCTCAGAATGAAGAAATCTGTCGATATGTTCCTTTGCTTTGAATATTGCCGGTCCTTTTGGTGTTTCATAGCATCTGATACCTTCGAACACCGCTGTCCCATAATGCAATGCATGCGTGAGAAAATCGACTTTCGCTTCTTCTCTTGTAACCAGTTTTCCATCCATCCATATCTTCTTGAGCTCGATCATGATTGTCACCTCATTTATTTATATTCTATTCATATGGGACTATTAAATAGTTTCTGTCTTTGGTTTAGTGGCATATTGTGTCCTGGTAGCAAGTATTGATCAAGCGTCATACAAGGGATGGCTTGCTATGCAACTTCTGTCCTGGAAAAACAATAAATATCAAGACGACATCGATACAATATATGAGGACTTTTATCGCGATCGAGATGCCAAAAAAGGTCTGTGGAATACTGTCAGCATTCCAGGATGAATTCCGCGCTTCCATTAAGGCTTCTTTTCCTAAATCATTCCATCTGACACTCAAGTTCCTAGGCGAGGTAGATGACAAAGAGCTTGAAAGCATGAAAAATACTCTGCAAAGGATAAGATCAGGATCGATGCTCCTTGAGCTGGATTCACTTGGGACATTTCCAGACACATCAAGTCCACAGGTGTTATGGGCTGGACTGAAAGGTGATATCGATGCATTACAGAAGCTTCAGAAAGCAGTCGATGCCGCGACAGAGGATATAATATGTCTGGATCATAAAGGATTTGTCCCTCATCTGACACTTGCGCGTGTGAAAAAGATGACAGATCCGACGCGATTCAAAGAGAAACTATCTCTTCCCCTGCCTGCCTTCAAATTCGATGTCTGGGAGTTTGTCCTGTTCAAGAGCACACTCACAAAAGAAGGGCCAGTCTATGATGAATTACTGAAGATCCCGCTTCGTGCAAAATGATCATGCTTCTCTTATCGCCTTGATAAATAACTCTTGGCTGTCTCTTCTTAAGCAAGAATCAAAATGCTCGCCGCTAACTTGCCTGACTAGTCCATCAATAATCTCTCTTTTACCCTTGGAAATCTTTTTCTTTATCAGCATTTTTCGCACGTGTTCTAGCGTCTTGATGCTTTCTTCACAGGAATCAGCATATTCAAGCCAGAGCCTGCCGCCCTCACCATAGTATCGATGTATCCAGAGATCATGATTCTCCCATTCCGGTCTTGGATCCATAAATACATTTGGTCTCAATATACCAACATTTTGAAAAATCTGTCTGCGATAGAATATTAATTTTCCATCTTTTCTATAAAATTTTCTGCAGAAAGTATTGTGAGATTCAAGGGAATCATAATGTACCAATAAATCAAATCCGGATTCTTCGATTATTCTCCTGACATTCCATGCGAGATTGTGATCGTTACTATTGTAATAACCAATATATGGTTTATGTCCCGGAGACTTGCTATCGTCAA
>PCVE01000115.1:0-4439 GCA_002762705.1 Candidatus Woesearchaeota archaeon CG11_big_fil_rev_8_21_14_0_20_43_8
CTCCCTCTGTTCTTATCTGTAAGATCATATTTATACCTAACAATGGCTTTTTTCTTTCCTTTGTCCTGCAAGTTCGGAAGCTTGAATTTTTCAGTCAATATCTTACCGATCTCATAGGCATTCGATTCAACATCATGGTTCCCACCATCATCTGAACCAGCGCCGCCTTCTCCTTCACCCTCTGGACTCATCGGCTGTTCGCCAAGGATATCGCCTTCACCCTCATCTCCGGTTCCGCCAAATTCACCATCATCTGACTCTTCTTCAGAATCATCATACTCTGGATCAGGGAGTTCGTCATGTACAAATTTCTCCTCTTGTGTTGTCGGCACTACGATTATTTTCTGTTTTCCGCCTATGCCAGGTCTTGCGATCTTCCCAAGCCTTATCTTCTTTGGAAAACCATCTTTCTCTCTCTGCTCATCTCTTTTGAGCAATTCTTCAAGAGACTTAAGATTCATCTCTGGAGTGACCATCGGTTTATAATCATAGAATTTTTCCATATCTGAATGATTATAAAGTCCCGGAAGCTCTTTTGGCTTGTAGTGTCTGTCAACCACACGATGCTCAAGAGGACCATCTATCTCTTTTCTCATCCTCGCTTCCTTGGCTTCATCGACCAGACCTTCACTTTTTAACTTTTCCAGACTGGCTATGAGCTCATCTCGCATCCTCATCAGATATCCTCCAAAAAATCAGTCATCTTCAGGTCGAAGATAATATTCTATGGTCTTCTCGGCGCACGATGGACAATATCCAAGTTTATTGACCATAGTATCGATCATCCTATTGTAGAGCTGTTCATTCTCTTCATTGGTCCTGTTTGACAGGGCACCAATCAGGCTGCCGGCTCCATGTATATCAGACCTCAGCCGCACTTCAGTGACAGCCTTTACAAGAGACATCTGATCCATGAAATCATAGTTCCTGTCAGTCAGTAGCTTCTGTCCATAGAGTTTCCTCATAGTAGACCTGAAAGCTTCTTTCTCTTCCTTGCTCTTATGACCCATCCTTTCTTCTACGCTGTTGATGAATGATTCATCTATCTTCAGGTGATTGTCTTCACCAGTGACTGGATCTTTGTATTGCCACATCTTGTCAGACTTGACATTATCCTGTCCTATACCAACAATCATGTTGATATAGTTCTTCACTTCTTTCTTTATCGCGTCAGGCTGGTTCATGTAAGCATCGAAGATGCTTTCAAGGACCTCTTTTCGGTATAGCTCCTTAGCTACTTTGATATCTGTGAGGAACTTGTTCCTTTCGTTATTGTCCTGTACACTGTCAATTATGATTCTCTTCAATCCATCGAAGCCGATTTCTGCAGAGAAACATCTGGATTCATGTGTCGCAGAGCTCTTCATCCCATAAAGGATCACTCTTTCAAGATCCCTATGACCAAGACCGCTCTGACCAAATCGTAACCGCACATCAGAATTCAGGCTCAAGGTATCTATGAATTCACGAAGTGCCTTCATGCTCTTTTCACCTGCCTGCTGACCTGCGGCAAGCTGCATCATGTCGACACGTGATAGATTATCAGATGATGGAAGCCTTGTAAGAGTGACACCTTTTGATAATGCACGTATCAGATTCGGATCTATATGCAACGGCTCATTTCCAAAAGTGCTCCTTTTCCTCGAACCAAGCGCATAGCGTGTCAGCTGGTTCTGCAGCTCGTGATTTGTATTATGCGCCATGTTCACAATCAGTGTCCTGTCGATGACTGGTGCTTCTGTCTCAAGCGATTGGAAATCCCCATATTCTGCGTTGTTGCTTGTCGCGATGATAAGTGTGTCCATCGGCCATTTATATCCATCAAGCTCGATCGTCCTGTTCTGGATGACTGACAAGTATACCAATACAAGGTCTCTTTTGTTCTTGAATATCTCGTCAGAGAAATGTATTCCGCCACCAGCCACTCTTGCGAGCGCACCTTTCTTTACATTGTAAAGATATGGATTGTTCGCATCAGCGATCTTGAGCATCCTCTTGAGATCCTCTTCGCCAAGAAGATCAGATGATTTCGCAGTGATCTTATCTTTTGGGGCATATTTTCCAACCAACACCCCTCGTGTCGGGGACAATGGAATAGGAACAATCTCGATATGTCTAAGCATCATGTCAAGATTGCCATCATTATGCTGCCTTATATCATTCAATATATAGTCACTGCAAGCACCAAGCGGTCTGTAATCAAGGAAGAAATTCTCGATCTGTGTCTCGTTGAAACCTTTCTCGATCAGCCATTCTTTATTTGCATCGATATTATGGCCTGCGAGATTCATAGCAAGCACCATCGGATCTTCATAAGTCTGCGACTCAATCACTTCGATGTTGCCATATTGATCACCCAGTTCTTTCAAACCTTTGAATCTGAATGTAAGTCGCTGGTTTTCCGTTTTACTTATGAATTCTATATACTTCGTGCAGAGTGCATCTACAAAGAAAGTCTTTCCATTGCCTGGCTCACCGACAAGGACAAACGCAAGCTCTCTCGCAGGGCCGCCTTTCGCTCCATCGTCGACAAAACTCACAAGACTTGTGATCTCATCATACATTCCGATCAGATGTTTCTTCCCTTCTCGGAAGATGTGAAAATCATATGTCACGTTTCCATTGACCTGGACTTTATCAAATCCTTTTTCAAGAATCATCCGAGAAACAGATTGAAATGCGTTCTCAAAACGCCTACTTCCTTCGCGTACTTTCAATAAATGTTGATCTAAGGTCTCAATATTACGGCCCATTAATGTCCCCTCCTTTTTTTAAAAAATATAGCAAGATATCTACAACTAAAAAGATTCCTGCAGAATCTATGTAAGATTATTTTTTTACAGATATAAAAAACTTTGTTACTCCCAAAAAGTTATCTATTTAGGAAAATAAAAAAAACTATCTGATGATGATAAAAGAGAGAAATGATAAAAAAGAGAAATAATAAAAGAAAACAATAAACTTCAGCTTTTCGCTGTTTTTTCCTGTTCAATCAGACTAAGAGATTTAGGATTGACCCTGACAACAGTGAATGGAAGAGCGTTTTCAGCAAATTCCATCTTTGCGATCTCAATCGGATTATAACGGATATCTTCTAATTGCTTCTTTGTCAATTTGATCATGAAGGGAGCCCCATATGAGATCTGAAGCGCTCTGCTGCCAAGCATCCTAGCGATTTCATATTTGGTCTGTTTACCTTGATCTTCCTTTGCATTTTTTTTCGTTACCATTTTAAAACCCCGATATCTAGCACTTGAAAAGGTTTCGGACGGCCTTTATAAACCTTTCCTTTCAAAAGCCGCCCATTTGACCTTATCATTCAAGCAATCTGCGTAACTCTGCTGATTTCTTTATTGACAATTCGACCATCTTCTCGACATCTTCAGCAGTTATTTGTGCGTCTCCACCTTTCTGCATCGCGCAGATGTGTCCATCTTCCATCGATGTGATCGTAAGCCTGCTATCAGCCATCTTCTCTTCTTCACTTGTCGGATCGACAATGAATTCATTTCCGACTTTCAAGACAGTCACGCCGATCGGAAGCTTCTGCAATGGAAGTTTCTCATCAGTCTTCTCTTTGTAATTCACAAGATTATCCTCGACTTTTGGCAACCTTACATCCTGAAGAGCTGCAAGAGCACCCAAAGATGCTGCATCAAGAATATTCCCATCATCATTCAATGTGCAGATATCTACTGACACAAGCCAGACCTTCTCGCCAGGCGTGATGCAGAGAGCTTTCACGTCGATCGACTTGCTTTCCCTGATCCCTCTGTCAGTCACTCGTGCGATCTCAATCGACCAGATGCTTGGAGGACCAGACTCAAATTCAGGCGATGACATCGCAAGAAGCTCAGTTCCGACCATGACAATCCCTTCATCAGGACGATCAGAAAATGGTTTGTCGATAGATAATTTCACTCCGACAATAACTTCAGTGTCTCCAATCTTGACACGTGCAGAACCTTCTGCTGTGCTAGATACCCCCTTCTCTATCGTTATCTCTCGGTAATCTTCAAGACTTCTACCGTCTCCCCTGATACCTGTCCCGAGCGATTTTATTATGTGGCTTTTTAGTCCTTTATTCATTTTTTATCACCATCACAATTCTGGACATCGCAGATATACTTGTCCTTCAAAGCCTTTTTCTGGGCTTCGTTTATCTTGATACAAGCGGTCTTCACCATCGCGATCGCCTTCTTCAGATTCTCTTTTGAGATGACACCATCCATCTGCAGAAGCGAGATCTCGCCCGTGCTTGGGATCATAGCTACTGGTATATCAGCGACTCCACCCTCTTCATGAGCCTCTTCTTTGTAATCCAGATCGATCAGGACCGACCCATCGACTATACCTGCAGATACTGCAGCTACCATGTCTTTCATATCGAGTCCTGCATCCGCAAGAGCGATCGAAGCCGCGCATATCCCTGCGCATCT
>PCVE01000115.1:4452-9198 GCA_002762705.1 Candidatus Woesearchaeota archaeon CG11_big_fil_rev_8_21_14_0_20_43_8
CTTTTGCCCGTCTGTTCGCGCCAGGTCTGACCCTTTCTCCCATACCAGAAAACGGCATCATGTTGTAGTTGCATCTAAGGACGCCGCGTTTTGGATTCTGCATGAATCTTGGAAACAGATCCCTTGGGCCATATACTGCAGCATAAGCTGCGGTTTTTCCGATCCTGAAATATGCTGAACCATCAGCTCTCTTGATGACACCGGCCTTCGCTTCTATATCTCTTGTCTCATCAAAAGCCCGTCCGTCGTTTCTTTTATTGTAAACCATCATCTTCACCTGCCATATTTTCTTCTGCCCTGACTTCAGGAGCCGCGCCACCACCAAGATGCTTAGCTATCCTATCTGTCAATCCAGGCAGGTGCGCCTCTTTCTCTATCAGCCTGATCGTTTCTATCGCGAGCAATTCGCTCTTCGGATCATTGCCCTTTATCCAGACAAGACCATTCTGTCCGACGATTATATTCGTGTTCGTCCTGGTCTTGACCATCGATACCATAGATCCTTGTTTTCCGATTATCCGTGGGACCTTGTTTGTGTTCACTTCGATTATCCTTCCAGCTGAAAGCTTTCGGAGTCCTGGTCCTTTCATCGTGACATCGACAAGTTTCTGCGATGTGACATTTATGATCTTTGCGACGATATAATCTTCAAGCTCATAATATCTTGTCAGGTCCGCACCACGTGCGATGAACTCGCTTGTCGCATCCTTCATCGAAAGCATCGCAGAATACGGAGAATTGATGCTCAATCTCCATCCGCTCATGGCGATGTCTTCTACTCTACCTATTATTGTGTCTCCTCTCTTCGGAAGATATCTTCCTGAGAGCGGGATAAGCTTGATGGCTCTTCCATCTACTGTGACGAGACCAAGCTTCTTTGATCTTATCTCTTCTCCTATCCTATATGTCCCTTGTGCAGGCACATAATCCATTCCTGTTGCCAGCAATTCTCCTGGAACAACAATATCTTTGTCATTTACTTCTATTCCCATTTAATTCACCTTATTTCTATTCCTTTAGTATTCTAATCTCATTGTTTCCTTGTGTTGTCTTATTTATCTTATCCATCAATTCATCCTGAAGGCCAGCAGGGATCTCGAGCTGCGCACAGTAAGATCCATCATCACGCCATTCCTCTTTCAATTTCTGTCCGAACTTAGAAAGTGACCCATATGCTTTTGAGGCGACATCAGCAGGCAAGATGACTTCGATCTTCCTTTTCTCGAATCTTATAGGCAAGACTTCCCTAAGACCTTTCAAGATATCTTGGACCTGGTTTTCAACAGAACCGAATTCATCTATCTTTACTTTTGATTCATCAAGAGCAAGTTCTATCCTTTTCATCGGGTGCGGCAGACCAGACTTAGGATCCACACCATTTCGATGTATGATCTCAAGTATCCTTTTTCGCTTTTGTTCCCGAAGCTCTGCACGATATTCTGAAGTGAGCTGGATCTCGCCTTTCGCGATGATCTTTTTTGCGACTTCTAAAGGATCTATCGTCGCGAACGCCTGCTGAAGCTCGTCATCAGATACCCTCAGACCTTTCTTCGCATCAGAGAATATTTCTTGAGTTGCCATCAGGTCCTGTGGAGATACCACATTTCCTTCTCTCACCAAGATCGCATTCCTGCAATCCACGAGCACTTCGAAATTCACGCCATGTGATTTCAATCGCGCAATTATAGCCTGGTCAACATCGACCATCACTGACCACCTACAATCTTTTTGACTTCATCGACTGATGGCCTATGGAACCGTTTGTCGCTTTCTCTTATCACAGCGATATCGATCCTTTCCATATTGAATTTCTCGCCAAGAGTCTTCTTCAGCATGTCAACAGCTAGCCTGACACCATCATCTATACTCATATCTTTCTTGTATTCTTTGTGCAGGATCTCCTCGATCTCATTCTCTGCCTCGCCTATGGCCCTTGCATTGAACTGAAAGAAGATACCAGTCGGGTCTGTCTCGAAAAGCCTTGGACCGTTCTCATCAATCCCTGCGACCAGAAGAGAGACGCCAAATGGCCTAAGACCACCTGATTGTGTGCATATCTGTTTCAAAGAACATATGTCTTTTACGATAGTCAGGACATCTGCTGATGTGTCAAAAGTCACTTTATGCTGCTGTGCCTTCAGCTGCGCCCTTTCGATAAGGACTCTTGCGTCGCTCAGTATACCTGCGACTGTGACGCCGATCGAATCATCGATCTTGAATATCTTCTCGATAGATTCGGGCACTATCAAAGGATCCAGTATCCTCTTGTCTGTGACAAGAAGCACGCCGTCCTTGCAAACCATGCCGATTGCGCTGCTGCCCTGTTTGACTGTCTTCTTCGCGTATTCTACCTGAAGAAGTCTTCCTTCCGGGCTAAACATTGTTATTGCACGGTCATATCCCATTAATTGGTGTGGCATTGGTTGCATTTTTCATTCACCTCAAATTTTCAACTTGTTGATGACACCTGATGTTCTCAGTGTGGTAATCGTTAGTCTCTTCCCATTTATCTGTGTTACGGACATCAAGATAGATCTTGCCTCATCGACAAAACGATGGTCGACACATAAGACCCCTTTATTGTCCTTCCATGTGTCTGAAAGCATCTTAATCTCGGATTTTGCCATCCCGATCTCGCCAAGCATCGCATTCGCTCTTTGGAGTATGGCTTTTGCGACATCTTTTGCAACGAGGCTTTCATCTGCTATGACTTCAAACAGGATGTATCTCTTCCTGCCTTTCAATGTTGGTAATAAAGGCTTTAATTTCTTGCTGATGGCTCATCACCACCTCATGGGCATTGTGTAGCCCAGCTAGAGAAAGCAACGCTGTCCTATCTCTCTCTTAGATTAGCAGAAACTTCAAGAGATATATAAAGGTATTGTTTTATATGTGTCAATAACCCTTGTACTGTCAAAATTCTCCGGAATGAGGGGTTCTGAAACATAATGATTCCGGAAAATCAACTCATTATCGAATATCCATCGGACATGTCCGGTAAAATCACAGATTCTGACCATCACGTTCTATTAAACACCTAATCAATCCCATTCACATGAGATATATCGCACTTATGATCATAGGAACAATCATTGGGATATTATCAACGTCTTTTGTAGATGCGATACAAATAAATGAGATAATGCATAATCCTGAAGGGAATGATAACAATAAAGAATTCATAGAGATTTTATTAGACGTGGCTATTTCATTGAACGGTTCGATAATAATGGATGCTAGTTCAAATGATACATTAGTCGTGAAAAAATACACAAACAGCAGCTATGCGCTCATCGTCGAAGAGGGTTTTGATTACAGTGGTCTAGATTGTTCTATATATTCAGCTGGCGCGACAATAGGGAATGGATTGACAAAGGGAGAGATGATCTCTTTATTGTTCAATGGAACAGTTATATCGGCCGATATTCCTGCATATGGTGATGGGAATGGGATGTCTGCAGAATATAGCGAGACCTGGATGGAAAGTGAAGTTTATGGTGGAACCCCTTGTAACCAGAATTCTGTGATGCAGGAGGACAACACGACTGGATCAGGAAAAGAGGATGAAAGAGAAGAAGATTGTGATATCTTTTTGAAAGTCACAACAGACAAGACGATTTATGAAGGAGACGAGCAGGTACAGATCCATAATGATGTTACTGGAGATATCGAAGACTGGTCAATAGAATATTGGATTGAAGACATCTACGGAGACATCGTGAAACAGAAGAAGAACACTACAAACGAGAACACGAAAGTATGGTCGCCAAAAGTCAGCGGCATGGCATATATCGCTAAAGGGATATTGCATTCCGGATGCGGGACAGCGAATGCTGAATCTCTGTTCGCGGTGAGAGGAGAGGTCGGAGAGAACGAAGAAGAGAATATCGAAATGCCAGACAATGAATCAAGAATCCAGATTGTCGAGACCACATATGGGACCTATCCGCCAAGATTCGGTGATATCTTATATGTCGAAGCTGAGATATACAAAGGCGACACAAGGAAGACTGTTATCGAAGCATATATACATGACGATGAGAAGACAATCTCTGAGAAGACCAAGATATATGTCGATAATAAGTACGAAACGATAAAGAGCAGACTGCCATTGATGATAAAACCGGATTGCGATGGTAAAATGCAAGACGGAAGCTATACCATAACCATCAAAGGGCTTGATGCAGAAGCTGAAACGAGCATCACAGTCGAAGGAATCTCAGAAGATAGCTGCAAAGAAGTCATAAAAAAAGTGAATATCACGCAGAAAAAACAGAGTCCGCCGAAGATCGAGAGTTTCTATTCACGTAAAAAGATATTCGATGTAGGAGATAATATCACGATAAATGCCAAAGTGAAGACAAGCACACAGGCGACAGCATATCTCTGTCTTGGACAGATGGAGATCGAAACAGAGGGAGATGAAACACTGACATTTGAGACGACTGTTCCCTACGACAGGACTAGATATCTGCTCGCGATGATAGATCAGGAAGGTATGGGAATAATAGAAAAATTATATATCAATGCAACAGAAGATGGAAAAGATGAGAAAGAGACTTGTATCTGTGAGCAGACAGATTGCGAGCAGGCTGTATCGATTGAGACCAAGAGCAAGACTGTGCCAATAATCACTGGAGACGTCGTGGCGGATATTGTCTATGAATCCGACGACCAAAAGACCAAGAAGTATATCCCTTATCTGATCCTGACCCTATCTGCGATATTGAATATAGGGCTTATAAT
>PCVE01000140.1:0-4703 GCA_002762705.1 Candidatus Woesearchaeota archaeon CG11_big_fil_rev_8_21_14_0_20_43_8
AACAGAGCTAAGATGCTTCGGAGAAACAGCCACAATAGGCATATTGTTTGGATCAGTCACAAGAAGCGAGAGATACAATGATGTAGATATGGTACTAGTCTATGATGCAAAAGACAACAGAAAGATAAACGAAATGCTGAAGGAAAGAAACGAAATCAATGTGAAAAGGATACATCCAATCAGGCAGACATTGCAGGATATCGACAATAACCTAAAGAAAGGCGACAAAGTATTGCTAGAAGCGATAAAAACCGGAATCGTGATGTTTGGATATGAAAAATACATCGAGGTGATAAAGAATCACTCACGCTGATAACAAAGTGAAATGGTGCCTTAAAAAAGCGGAGAAAGAGATCGAAGAGAAAGGGACTCATCGCGGATTAAAAAAGATAGACCAAGACAAAGATCTTGCATCGATGCATATCAGGAAATCTGAACATAATCTCAATGCAATAAAGGATTTTAAGAGAATTGGCTACTCAGATTGGTCTGCTTCAGCCGCATTTTACTCAATTTACCATTCTTTGCTTGCGATCATAACAAGCAAAGGGTATGAGGGCAGGAATCAGGAATGTACTTTCGCGTTGATCTACCAAATGATTGAAAACAAAGATATCGACTTAGATATAGAATTGATCAAATCTGTACACCTTCTGGATCATGAATCAATACATGAAGATCCAACAATCATTGAACTAAGAGAATCTGGACAATATGGAGTCTCATTGACTATTGAAGACAGCATATATGAAAGGCTTCTTCTTGCAGCGAAGGTGGTGCTAGACAAGAGCAGGGAGATCATCGAGGATTAAGAATCGGCCGCGCTTCTGTCAACAGATCCCCAAATAACAGCAACAGATGTCCAATCAGAAGAAACAAGTAAAACAGAAGAAGGACGCCTCTGCCTAAAGAAAAAAAACAAAATCCCGAAACTTCTACGCAAAATCCCATCCATAAGACACACTGGACATGGCCAGATAGAAACTATAAGCACAAGGATCTAACTAAAACCAGGAAAGCTTATATACTAAATAGTAAATGATTATTCATACAATGGTAAATGGCATACAACTGACAAAAAATCAGGCAAGACTCATGAAATATTTCACCGCAAATATCGGCAGGCAATTCACGATAAACGGCATAGCCAAAACGCTCGATATGAATGTCTCGCTAGTTCATAGATCGACAACCGCATTGCTTAAAGAACATAGACTAATAAGACTCACCAAAGAGAATCATCTGACCATCGATTATTTCCATAATCATGAGGTGCTCGCTTATATAGAGTATCTCAGGAGAGAGGAATGCTTGAACACACACAAAGCGATCACTGAGTTCAGAGAGGAGGTCAGATCAAAACTAAAGCATGAATACTTCATTATGATACTTTTTGGCTCTACTGTAAATAAATCCAATCCCAGGGATTACGATATCCTCTTCATCTTTGAAGATGATGAAAAAGTCAGAAAAAGAGAAAAGGCCCTTGGACAGATGGCTCATAACTGCGGCGGAAAATTCGATATCAATGTGGTCGCAGTAGACAGCATATATGAGATGGCAGCGAAGAGAAGCCAGAAGAATATCCTGAACGAATCACTGAACAAGCACATCATCCTACATGGTGCAGAAGAATTCTACAGGCTGCTGAAAGATGCTAGACAATAAAAAGATCAAGGAGATAGAACAAAGAGTGGGGCTTTATCTAAAAGAAGGCACCATAAAGACAAGACAGAGCAAAGATGACACAGATTTCTTCTTGTGCAACTCAAAAAATTCACTTGAGTCGGCCCAGTTGCTGCTTTTGATATCAACAAGCAAAGAGCTGCAGGAAACGACAGGCTTCTTAGGTTTCAATGGATTCCTGTGGGCTATAAACGCAAGCTATTACTCTATGTTTTACATGGCGAGGGCATTATTAGAGAATTCTGGTATAAGATTGCGCAGAGATCTTTCAATCCATTCATTGGCATTCGATGCAATTGTGCATTTTTTCTACATGACGGGTAAATTTGAAAGGCAACTGATAGAAGATTTCATCGAAGCAAAGGAAGAATCCGCAGAGATCCTTGGAAAAGAGACCGCTGATGAACTCGTCCATGATTATTTCTTTGAAAAAAATAAAAGAGGCAGGCTCACTTACGAGACTGGTGAGCTTGCAATGCTGAACAAGGCCAGGACTTCTTTGGAAAGAGCGGAGAAGTTCAGCCAGAGATTGAAAGGCCTGGTTTGAAGATTAATCCATCGGCCCGCGCTTCTGTCGGCAAATCCAGAATAACTGTAGCAGATGTCCAATCAGAAGAAACACTGCAAACAAAAGAAGGACGCCTCTGCTAAAAGCCCACTTAGGCCCGCTCTTTCTTATACCACTCATAGAACTCCCGCATCCCGTCAGCGACAGAAGTCGAGGGATTATACCCAAGCAATTTCTTAGCCTTAGAAATATCAGCATATGTCACATCGACATCGCCTGCAGGCATCGGCTTTTCAATTATTTTAGCCTTCTTCCCAACCAGCTTTTCAATGACAGAGATGAAATCATTCAACTGCACAGTATCAGAATTGCCAAGATTGATTATCTCATATCCAAGCTTCCTATCGACAGCAGCGACAACACCAGACACGATATCAGAGACAAACGTATAGTCCCGGCGAGATGTCCCATCGCCAAACCTAGTGATCACAGTACCATCGGAGATCGCCTTCGTGAACAGATACGGCGCCATGTCAGGACGACCACGCGGCCCATAGACTGTGAAGAACCTAAGACAAGTCACATCCAAAGAATAAAGATGATGATAAGTATAGCAAAGGACCTCTCCAGCCTTCTTCATCGCAGCATAAGGAGACAATTGCTTATCGACCTTCTCATCTTCAGATGCTTTTGACACATCACGACGCCCATATACAGAAGAGGAAGATGCGAAAACGAAATTATCAACAGAGAACTCGCGAGCACATTCAAGTAAGTTCAATGTCCCACGTAGATTGACATCCTGATACAAAAGAGGATCAGCAAGAGACGGCCTGACACCCGCCCTGGCAGCAAGGTGTATCACTTTCTTCACATCATGCGAAGAGAACAGATCTCTAAGCAATGCCAGATCCCGGATATCGCCTTTCACAAACGTAAACCCAGAATTTCCCTGAAAACCCTTCATGTTCGAGATCTTGAAATCAGGATCATAATAGTCATTAAGATCATCTATACCAATAACCTTATCGCCACGAGCGAGCAATCTCTCACACACGTGCGACCCAATGAATCCGGCACAGCCGGTAACTAGTATTGTCATAAAACACAGAAAAGAGGTCCGGTTTTATAATATTTATGGGAAATGTCCAATAAAATACAATCCAAGAAACAACAGAAGGGTGCCTCTGAAACAAGAACAGAGACCAAATCCCGAAACACTTCCGAGAAACAACACCCACAAGACACACTGGACATGCAGAGACAAGACTAATAAATCATCCAGGAAAATCCAATAAAAGAAACAGATGAGAGATGATTTCACTACACGCCCGATCGAAGAATTGGATTATCTGGAACTAAAGCACCACTTGATGACAAAGAGGTTAGAATTGAGCGCACACGCATTGGACCACATATGTCATCAGCAAAGAAAGCTATTTATAGAGGAAGAATTAACTGGTTTTATATATCGGCAGAAGCCAAGAAAGATATACAGACAAGCCAATGGTCGACTATCGATACATTACCGCACAAAAAAATATATTGTGGAGATCATAATTGCGGTAGAAAAAGATAAGATTGTGGTCGTCTCATTCATGAACAACCATGAGATACCAAGAAAATGGCAAAGACATTGAAAGGAAAAGGAGAGATCATGTATGATTTCAAGTATGATATACTGACCATAAGGATGAAAGATAGGAACTATTCTCGCTCATTGAAATTCAGGAATTTTGTCGCTGATATCGATGACAAGGATTACATAACTGGGGTTAGGATATTCGATGCCTCAAAGGTTTTTGACGCAGATAAATACATCTTGAAAAAGATATATCATGCGGATTTCTCAGCAAGTGTTGATGACAAGCACATAGTGGTTGAGCTTAAGTTTGTATCCAGATACAGAAATAAGATATTGCCGCTGATCAGTGATTCGAAGAACTTCATCTCGAATTTCAGCGCAGATGTCAAATCACATATGAAACTCATAAACTCAACGACCGAATGCAAGATAGAAGCATAGAAGTGCTGGCTGGGCTTCCAGATCCTATTTTCAGGTACAACAATTCATTCGCCATCATTTTATTAGATGGAACAGATGAAAAAACTGTGGAGAAAATACTTGAAGCGATCAGAGATAACCCAAAAACCACACAATACAAGCCCCAGCAGAAGAAGTGTCGGATGGAATCTAAAAAAATTGAAAGAAGAAGGTCGCATAAAGAGGATCGGACCAGACAAAGACGGTGTCTGGGAGATCACAAAGGAATGAGATCTGCGCGCGTTTCTGCCATGCAATCCCATAAAGAGGCAGAGATGTCCGATCCAAGAAACAACAGAAGGGTGCCTCTGCCGACAGAACAATTATATAATATCAATACCAACACATTGACAATGCCAAAAAAGCGCACATTAGAGGGGCCGGCATCCATATTCAAGCGGATGCTTGCATTTGTCATCGACATGCTGTTATTGGATCTGGTCATAGCATCGCCGTTCAGCAGAT
>PCVE01000140.1:4721-7250 GCA_002762705.1 Candidatus Woesearchaeota archaeon CG11_big_fil_rev_8_21_14_0_20_43_8
TCATGACCATCATGATATTATATTTCGCGCTGACAGAGTTCAAGCTTGGACAGTCATTTGGAAAGATGCTTCTGCAATTGCGCGTAAGATCAGACACAAAAGATCTAAGATTATACCAATGTCTATTACGAAGCATCTTCTTGATACCAGTGTTCCCATTCATATTGCTATGGATAGCTGATCCATTGTCCATGGCCTTCACAAAAGACAGCAGGCGTTTGTCAGAGATATTGAGCAAGACAAGGACTGTCCAGGATTATGTGGTGATGTAAGATGGAAGACAGATGGAAGACACTCATATTCATCGTCGCTGGGCTTTGGCTGCTCTCGCTTGTCATATCATATGCCTTCAGCTTCATGTGGGGAGACGTTGCAGCAGGAAACATAGCAATCATCGATCTCCATGGAGTCATATCTGTGGATGGCGGAAGTCTATTTGATCAAGGAAGCGTGTCTTCTGATGATATGATCCAGCTGATAGAAGAAGCTGACAAGAATGAAGATGTGAAAGGGATCATCATCGACATAAATTCTCCTGGTGGAAGCGCTGTGGCATCTGAGGAGATCGCGCGAGCGATAAAAGAGGCAAACAAGACGACAGTCGCATTGATAAGGGAGATAGGGACAAGCGGAGCATTATGGGTGGCGTCAGCAACAGACCAAGTTGTAGCAAGCCCACTATCCATGACAGGAAGCATTGGAGTCATTTCATCATACCTTGAATTCTCTGGGCTTATGCAGGACTACAATGTATCATATGAACGACTTGTGGCAGGTCAATACAAAGATATGGGTTCGCCTTACAGGCAGCTCACATACGAAGAACGTAAGCTTTTTCAGGATATGCTTGATGAGACGCATAGGTATTTCATCGAAGCTGTAGCCAACAATAGAAATCTGGATATCGAAAAACTAAAAGAGAATGCCAATGGAATGATCTTCAGTGGAACAAAAGCAAAAGAGATTGGCCTTGTAGATACGCTAGGTGGAAAAAGAGAAGCGGTAAAGTTTTTGGAGACCAAGTACAATATCACAGCAGAGACAGTCAGATATGAAAAGAGAAAAGGATTCTTTGAGATGCTGTCTGGTGTCCTATCAAAAAGCTCTTTCTATGTCGGAAAAGGAATCAGCAGTTCGCTAGAACAGGATGCGACACCAAAGATATTGGTTTAAGGGTTTTATCCGTAAATATTTCGGAAAAAATTCGCATTTAGATAATCCCACTGAACATACTCACGCAGAATATATAAATTGAAAATAAATGCTCGTTCTTGATGGAAGATAAAAAAGCATTAGTGGTATTTGAAGGTAAGAATATCCGAAGAACATGGTTCAATGATGGATGGTGGTTTGTAGCTGTTGATATTATTTGGGCTTTAACTGATTCAAAAGACCCATCTGGTTATTTAAAAGACATGAGACGGCGTGATGAAAGCTTCAAGGAAGGATGGGGGCAAATTGCCACCCCTCCTTGAGATTTCTACAGCCGGTGGAAAGCAAAGGATAAATTGCGTTTCTACAAAAGGAGCCTTCAGATTAATTCAATCCATCCCTTCTAAAAACGCAGAACCATTCAAACAATGTTCTATTTCAAAAAGAATTCAACACCATTAGCAATAATCTTATTTTTTATTTTGATTTTTTGCATTAATGCTTCCTGTTTTTCATTAATTTTAGAATTATATTTCGCCTCGATAACAGTATCATCAAATCTGAAATCCAATTCAATTCCTGATTCTTTGATGTAACGTGGTGATTTATTTTTTATCTCTAGATAGACCATATTCTCATAGACTGCACCAAGATCCTTGAACCCCACAGTCACATTCCTGATTCCGACATCCGCGCAATATATCTTTTTGTTATCAGCAATTCGTTCATTGAGACTGTGACTATCTTTTTCGATTATGTAGAACATGTGACAATCACAGAAATAATCCAGATAGTTTTTCACAGAATCCCTATTGATTCCAAGAACCTTTGATATTTTGTTATATGACAGCGGTTTTCCGACTCTTTCACAGATTAACCTGAACAGATCCTTGATGACACTTATGTTTCGGATGCCATGCACAGCGACGATATCTTTATGGATTATGTTATCCACCAAGGCCGTTATATATGAAGGATCAGCAGTTAAGACATATTCTGGCATACCTCCGATTTCCATGTATTCTTTGAAATATTTCTCAAAAAGATATTTTTCTGATTTGATTGGCGAATAGCCCTTGAATTCCATGAACTCATAAAAATCCAATGGATTGATTTCTATTATCCTCGATCTGCCGGTAAGATGGGCTTTTTTATCCTTCAGTAGGGAGGCAGATGATGAACTGGCAAAAATTTTTGAGTTATCAAGATCATATAGGTTCTTCAATTCTTGGTTGAATGATTCCTTCGATGTAACTTCATCAAAGAAAAGATATACTTTCTGATTAATCCTTAGTCCATGTATCTTCTTGAATTCCTTGACAAGGTCCTGTATTGAAGAATCGTTGAATTGATATGCATCAAGTGATAGATAACAGA
>PCVE01000004.1:0-7557 GCA_002762705.1 Candidatus Woesearchaeota archaeon CG11_big_fil_rev_8_21_14_0_20_43_8
TTATGGCTGTCAGAGAGAAATATGGGCCAAAGAAGCCATTGAAGGGTGCAAGGATCATGGGCAGTCTCCATATGACAATACAGACCGCTGTGCTCATTGAGACTCTTGTCGAGCTTGGCGCAGAAGTCAGATGGGCCTCATGCAATATATTCTCTACCCAGGACCATGCTGCTGCAGCGATCGCGAAAAGCGGTGTGCCTGTGTTCGCATGGAAAGGAGAGAGCCTGAAAGAATATTGGTGGTGCACTGAGAGGGCTCTTGATTTCGGTGATGGAGTCGGTCCTAATCTCATCGTGGATGACGGCGGAGACGCGACAATGATGATCCATAAAGGTGTCGAGATCGAGGCTGATCCGAGCCTGCTTGAGAAAGATTACAGCGATGAAGGAGACGATTTCAGAGAGCTTATGGTTGCTCTGAAGTCGTTGCATAAGGGCGATAAATCGCGTTGGACAAAAGTGTCAAAAGAAGTGAAAGGCGTCTCTGAGGAGACGACGACTGGCGTGCATCGTCTGTATCAGATGATGGATGCTGGGAAATTGCTGTTCCCAGCCATCAATGTGAATGATTCTGTCACAAAGAGCAAATTCGATAATCTTTATGGCTGCAGAGAAAGCCTCGCTGATGGTATCAAGCGCGCGACTGATGTGATGGTCGCAGGAAAAGTGGTCTGTGTCTGCGGTTATGGCGATGTCGGAAAAGGATGTGCGCAGAGCATGAGGGGTTTTGGCGCGCGTGTGCTTGTGACAGAGATCGATCCGATATGCGCCCTTCAGGCAGCGATGGAAGGGTTCGAGGTCACGACTGTCGAAGATGCTCTTTCTGAAGCAGATATCTATGTGACTACCACAGGTAACAAAGACATAATCACTGCGAAGCACATGTCTGCTATGAAAGACCAGGCGATTGTCTGCAACATCGGCCATTTCGACAACGAGATCCAGATGAACAAGCTTGAGGCTTTGAAGGGTGTGAAGAAACTGAACATCAAGCCGCAGGTCGACAAGTACCTGTTCCCGGATGGACACGAGATCATTGTCCTTGCTGAAGGGCGCCTTGTGAATCTTGGCTGCGCTACAGGCCATCCAAGTTTTGTCATGAGCAACTCATTCACGAACCAGTGTCTGGCCCAGCTGATGCTTTGGGAGAAGAACCATGATGTTGGTGTCTACATGCTTCCAAAGAAACTTGATGAAGAGGTCGCTCGTCTGCATCTATCTAAACTAGGTGTGAAATTGACAAAGCTCTCTCCTGAGCAGGCAGCATATCTTGGCGTGCCAGCAGAAGGACCATACAAGGCAGAGCATTATAGGTATTGAGTCTGATCCTACCTATAAGGTTCATTTTTTAATTTCATTTTTACTGGTATCCCCAGGCATCTGGGTTGACCCGTATTGTATGTGCGTTGATATCGTATAAGGCCGATACAACCCTTAGATATCAGTTCTAAGAATAATTCCTTCTCAGATGTAGTTGTGATGCCCATCTTTGTATCCAACGATGTTGTATATTTTGGATCAAAGACCCATTTCTCTGATCTTCCTGTCGACATTGGAACTATCGTCTCTATTCCAGTCAACTTTCCTTCTTCTATCTTAAGTTGGATATATTCATCTAAGCTTCCTAGGAATCGGTCGACACCTTCGATTTGTTGGTATACTTCTTTGATTTTTCTTTCTTCTTCTAACTCTCTTTGTTCTTCCTCATCAGATCTTTGAGGATTCCCTGTCTTCTTTCTTCTTGACCAAAATCCCATTTTATAGATTTAAACCTGAACGTTTGATTAAATGTCGGTACTAGATTTTTGTTTTGGTTCGCTGCAACGATAATATAGTAATTCTCCACCAAGCATAAGTCCAACTTCAAGAAGAGAGGGTTCATCAAACAATGGGTCAGCACTCATACCAAAAGTGTATCTGAATTGTCTTCTAAAGTGCTTTTGCATGCCATATACACATGCAAACTTTCCAATTCCCCTACCAGTTGTTTTTAGAATCGATGCTAATCTCGATTGACTCTGTCTTGGGTTTATATCAAATTTACACCTGTCAATCAGATCTATGGCAGCATTTATTCGTCTGCTTCTTGTGTGATACTCCTTTTGTAATACATTATTGTTGTCCATATTGATCATCATCTCCGTGATTTGATGCTAGGGGGAATAACTAGTGGATATTTAAGCCTATTTGTTTGTTAAGAACCAAATGTCCTAGTCAGACAACAGAGATTTTAGAAAAGCAGTTCCTGCTGCCATGGCCGGAATATTTCTTTGTCTTTTGTGAGCACGTATTCTAGCAGCTGGTCTTTTGATGCGATCAGGAACTTTGGCATCTTATGTCTCTCTGCGGCTTTCTCCGCTTTGTCAGTCAGCCTCTCGAGCATTTTCCGTTGATCAGGATCGAATCTTTTCTTCTTGACTGGTGTGATCGTTATCTTCTCTTTTGAACCCTTGCTAATGGCCTCTATGAATTTATATGACATCTTCCTGACAATCGGATGCACACCTTTCATATTGTTCCAGGCTTTTATATCTGTAATCGGGTTCTGCGCGAGATCGACGAGCGTCTTTGTCCTTATCACGAAATGTATCGGCCGATCGACTTTCTGCGCGAGCTGGTCACGGACTTTGAAGAGCCGTTTCAGGATCGCACGCCCTTTATCGGTCATTGCAGAATATCCTTTGACATCGCTATATGTCCCTTCTTTGTATTCGAACTCTTTTGTCTCAAGATTCTTGCATTCCTGTTCCATCCATGAGAGCCTGCCTTTCTTTTTCAGTTCAGCAGCGAGTTTGTCTCTCAATCTGATAAGATAACGTGAATCAAGTGATGCGTATTCAAGCATGGCTTCACTAAGAGGCCTGAGGGTCCAGTCCGCCATCTGGAACTTGCATTCTTTCTTTATGCCGAAATGGTTCTCCAGAGCAGAGGCGAGCCCGAGATCATTGGATCCAAGGAGCTGCACAGCAAGCTGCGTGTCGAACACATTCTTTGGATGGCACCCGAATTGATGGATCAGTATCCTGAAATCGAATCCGACATCATGGAATATCTTCTGGATAGAGCTGTCTCTGAGTATATCTATCAAAGGGCCTATCTCTTTTAGGCTGAGCACATCGATTATATAATCTTCAGTCTCATCAGATACCTGTATGAGCGAGATATAGGAACCGTACCTGTGCAGATGATTCTCACATTCGAGATCAATGCCAAGGGATTTCGCTCGGGAGAGTTTCTTGCATGCGACTGCGAGATCTTCTGGTGTCGATAGGTAGTTGAGCTTCACCATCAAAACAAGAAAGTATCACATATATAAAAGCATTTACTTCTTGAAAAAGGGTCCGTCGACGCAAAGACGCTCCCCACTTTTTGTCGCGCAGCTACCGCATAGGCCTATCCCGCATTTTGTGCTATGATCGATAGATGAGAAGATATTTGTCTTTAGCGTGAATTCTCTCTCTATCTCTATCGCTGCCTTTATCATCCTCTCAGGGCCGCAGTTGTAGAAAATGATGCTTTCATCCTTGCACATCTCTTTGAGCCTCTTCTGAAGAAGGTCTGTGATAAAGCCTTTGTATCCAAGCGAGCCGTCTTCTGTCGCGACATGCAGGTCACATATCTTCTTTGTCTCATCGAGATAGAACAAGTGCTCTTTGTCTTTTGCTCCGATGAATATCTCACAATCTCTGTTCTCTTTTGCGATCATATAGAGTGCGGCGAGCCCACAGCCTCCGCCGACAAGTATAGTCTTCCTAGTCGACTTCACAGGATTCCCATACGGTCCTCTGATATATACCTCCGTGCCTGGATCAAGCGTGATGATCTTCCTTGTGAAGCATCCCCGTCCCTGGATGGCCAGTGTGAGCGGTTCGTTGTCAAGCACCGAGAATGGTTTCTCTCCGACTCCTGGGATCCATGCGAAGATGAATTGTCCTGGTTTTATCGGCAGTGTCTCTTCAAAGCAGAGGACTGAGAGGTCTTGCGCATGCTTGATGTTCTTCTTCAAGGTGAACTTCTTATATTCTGTACTGACTTTTTCCATGTTATGATCCTTGCCATCTGCTATTGATCTGAAAAACACCTTGAGGTCTTCTGTCTTCATGCCTGCAAGGGCAGAACCGATGCCGATGATTGTGGCTCCAGCTTCTTCCATCTTCATCGCGTCCTGTGCGCATGAGATCCTGCCACATGCAATAAGCGGGATATCCGTGCTCTGAGATATCTTCTTTATGCTGTCAAGCACGAGGTCGAATATATCTTTACCGGATTTTCCTCCTTTGATATTTGTCAGGACAGGGTGATCATCATGGCGATGCTCTATAGGACCTACTGTGTTTATCGCACTGATCGCATCGGCACCGCCTCTTTCCGCTGCCTGAGCTATCACTGTGATATCATCCACATTGGGCGTCAATTTCGGGATGACTGGCAGATCTGTCGCCTGCTTAACAGCCCGCGTGATATCTTCTACCTGCGATGGATCTTGTCCTATCGCCATGCCATATCCTTTGGCATGTGGGCATGAGAGATTCAATTCAAACCCATCGCAATATGGCTCAAGTATCTTTGCGACAGCCACGAATTCTTCTTTGTTCTTTCCGAAGATGGAGCATAATAGGAACTTGTCTTTTGGCAGTCTGATCATGGACAGTGATCCTGCGAATGCTCTTGCACCTGGGTTCGTGAGACCGACCGCATTGACAAAGCAGCCCGGCGCATGCTGATGCAGGATCGGTTCTCTGTATCCGTCTCTTGGTTCAAGGCAGATGCTCTTTGTCGTTATGACGCCGATCTCTGGTATCTCATTCGCTATTCGTTCGATGACTTTGGCATCTGTCGTGATGATACCTGATGGGATAGTGTATCTGCCAGATATCTCCTTGCCAAGAAAATTCATCTTGAGAGCCGTAATGGCTTCACCCCATATTGGTCGAATTCCTCTATAATCTTTTCTACGACTTCTTTATCTGCGTTCTTGCAGATCTCTGGAAGGATATCTGTGATGTCGCTCATGCGATGGAATGGTATCCCCATGCCCTCTATCGCCTGCTGCACGCTTTTCTTATCATCCCTCTTGACCATCCTGTCTGTCAGGCTGATGACTGCTGTGACTGTGAATCCAGATTCTTTCAGTCCTTCCAGTGCTTTTACCAGAGAGTCGCCTGTGGTCGTGACATCTTCGATCACAGCGATGTTGCCCTTCGGCGCGCCTACAAAGAAGCGGTCTTTTGGATCGCCGTGCTCTTTTGGTCTCGCGCGTCCCATGGCAAGCACATGGCTGCCTTTTTTGTAGTCTCTTGTGGCTTTAGCCATGTGGAACTGTGTGAGTATGCCAAGTTTTGTAGCGCCTTCAGGCACGCCGTAGAAAGTATCGACATTGATTATATTATCCCTGCAGAAATCCAGCACAAATCCGACCAGCCTCTCACTGAGCCAGACATCGCAGACAACGCTACGCCAGTTCGCATAAAAATAGGACTGTCGTCCTGATTTTAAGGTTATAGGTTCTGTGAAAATACCTACGACCTTGTTATCCAGAATGAATCTGTTGAATTCTATTTGATCGAATACTATGCATACCACCTCTGTATTACTCTTGATGGGTGGATATATATGTTTTTGGGCGAAATCTTTTTATTTGACTGACTCTTTGGTGAGTTATATGGTAGATATCAAACCATTGGTTCTTTGGTGCGTCTCATGTGGTGTCATAGGTGTCATCATCTGTTTCGGCTTCATATTCATCAGTGGCGATGATATGGTGGAGCCGGAATTCACTGCCATGAACACGTATCATCGGCAGAACACAATAGCTGTCCCTGGGAGCCAAAGAGAGCTGCCAAAAGGAGATGAAGGTTCTGTCGTGCTCATGGTGAAGCCGCCGGTACAGATTCTTGAACAGTTTTCTGACGTGAGGGAATATATCCTTTTCTTCTCTTCAGTGAATGAGCCGGATCTAAGCATCGCGTATAATATCCAGAGCAAGCGTTTCGAGGCTGGATCGCCTGTGCTGTCTTCTAAAGAGATCGATATATTCGATGGCAGGGCCCATCAATTAGCGTATACTTATAAACGTGGCATGGGCCAGAACCTGTTTCTTGATGGCACACTTGTGAATACTTCGGTCTTTGACTGGAGAGGCGCGTCCGAGATAACCGGCTTTGCTGTCTCTTCTGTGGAGTCTTATGATGTCGCAGAAGGATTCGAGACAAAGATCGCTGTCACTGATTATGTTGTCGGCTCTGAGATACTTGGCGGCGAGAAGTGATATATCGTATCTTGGGTATGTTCTTGCGATATGACTTCTGGTTATCCTTTTTAAATTCTTTCTCTGCTTGTTTTCCTGTCACAATAACCTTTAAATAGCAGTATAATATGAAGTATGATGGATGGTATATTTAGTCACAGGGGGGGCTGGATTCATAGGCAGCCATATGGCAGAGCGTCTGCTGGAAGATGGGCATGATGTTGTCATAATCGATGATCTCTCCCATGGAAACGAGAAGAATCTGCAGAAAGGGGCTTTATTCATCAAGCGAAAGGTGCAGGATGTGCTTGATGATGTCTTCAAAGAGAATAAGTTCGACGCTGTCTTCCATTTCGCTGCGGTCCACATGGTGCAATATTCGATCGATTATCCCGAAGAGACACATAAGGCGAATGTCGAAGGCACCCATAATCTTCTTATGATGTGCAGGAAGCATGGGGTGAAGCGGTTCATAATGTCATCGAGCGCAGCAGTCTATGGTGAGCCAGAGACATTGCCTATCCAGGAGACCTCCACATTGAAACCCATGTCTCCTTATGCCCTGCATAAGAAGATCGCAGAAGATTACTGTCGATTATATCACTTTCTCTATCAGATGGAAACAGTCTGTCTCCGATATTTCAATGTATATGGTCCACGACAGAATCCAGAGGGCGGATATGCCAATCTGATTCCAAAAGTGATAAAGCTGCTAAACAATAATAAAAGCCCGACGATATTTGGTGACGGAGAGCAGACAAGGGATTTCATATTTGTCGGTGATGTTGTGGAAGCGAACATGAAAGCCGCGACTGCGACCAATGCTGAGATATTCGGAAAAGCATTCAACATCGGGACAGGAAAGAATCTTTCAGTCAATGATGTCATGAGCAGCCTGATAAAGATCAGCAATAGCGAAGTGAAACCAGTGCATGGTCCGCCGGTCATCGAGCCAAAACATGCGCTTGCTGATGTCTCAAGAGCGAAAAAGACGCTTGGCTGGGAACCTAAGACCAATTTTTTTGAAGGGATAAAACGGACTTATAATCATTTCAAAAATTAAGGGGTGTACCTTATATGAAAATATCAATTGTCATGCCTGCATTGAACGAGGAAGCAGCGATCGCTGATGTGATCGATGAGATTCCAGTCAGCAAGCTCAAGAAGGATGGCCATAAGGTCGAGATTATCGTTGTCGACGGAAAAAGCGTAGACGATACCGCGAAGATCGCGAAAAAGAAAGGCGCAAGAGTCATCTCGAGCGAACGTGGCTATGGCCGGCAGTACAAGCTTGGATTCAGCAAAGCGACA
>PCVE01000004.1:7568-20833 GCA_002762705.1 Candidatus Woesearchaeota archaeon CG11_big_fil_rev_8_21_14_0_20_43_8
AGTGACTGGGGATTCTGACATGACTTATCCATTCAAGGATACACATAAATTTGTCAAGCAGCTTCTTGCTGAGGATCTCGATTTCATAACCACAAACAGATTCGCTGGACTAAAAGATGGCGCGATGACAGGCATGCATCATTTTGGAAATTCTGTTCTCACATTGTTCACGCGTCTGTTCTTCAGAGTGAACATAAAAGATTCACAGAGCGGGATGTGGATATTTCGAAAAAACATACTAAAAGACCTGGATCTCACAAGCGATGGGATGCCGATGAGCCAGGAGATAAAGATAGAGGCATTCAAGAAAGTCAAGGCAAAAGAAATTCCTATAGACTATTATGCACGTGTCGGAGATGTGAAATTGAGCACGTTCAAGGACGGTTTTAGGAATCTGTTCTTCTTTTTTGGGAAACGGATAAGATGAAACTTAAGTTATCTTCATTATTGGGCATACTTGGGATCATAGTGTTAGGAATATGTCTGATGATGCAACCTATACTTGGCTGGTATTTCTTTGTGTTGATACTTCCAAGTTATCTCTTTTCGTATCTGTTCATCAAGGATCTCACTTTTCTTGAGCGTGTCTGTATAAGTCTTCCTCTCGGTGGGCTGTTTCAAGTGCTGCTGACGTTGCTTAGTTTTATCGGGATACCATTATCCATCCCATTGATCTGGATTTTGCTTGTGATCCTTCCAGTCGCTTTGATTGCGATAAAAGAACGTAAGAAATTGAATGGCCTGAAGAGCGATGCGAAGTCTATCATCCTTTCGGGATACAAGAAGAACAGCAGCGATCTGCTCGCTCTTGGTGTCATCCTTGTCGTTTCATTATTCATCTGGGGCATGCTGCTTCAGGGTGTCAACCTTCCGCGTTCTGATCAGGTGAATAACCATGCGCAGATCAATGAGATCTACCAGGAGATCACGACAAATGGCAGGGTGCCGCGATGGACGTCCAAATTATCGATGGGGCTTTCATGGACGCATGAATTATATTATCACTATGAACGGATAGCGCTTCTGCATATCATGAACCCTTCAAAGAACCTTGTGTTCAATCAGAATGGATTCGCGTTCTTCTCGATCTTCATGGGGGTGGTCGGGATATTCTGTGTGTGCAGGAGATTCGGACAATCCTCGCCAGTGTCTGTGCTTGTGGCATCATTGTTCCTTGCGAATCCTCTGCTCTCAAGCAAACTTGGTTTCTCTGGTGACATGAGGGAGATATCGACTTTTGTCTATCTGACTGCGCTTCTTATCGGTATGAGCCTGCTGACAAATAAAAAAAGATTCTCTGACTGGAGGCTTTATGCTTTCATCGGCATAATCGCGGCGCTTGACGCTCATTCACATATCGTGACGTTCCTCATACATGCGCTTGTCGTAGGCGCATTCTATGTGATCATCGCGCTCCGAAGACTCGGCCTGAAGGGTCTGCTTGCAAAGGGTCATCTGGCAAGCATCGGAGCGCTCGTGCTTGTGTTCTTCTCGCTTATCGCGTTCCATTTCATACCTGCGGCAGTCGACATGGACTATGGCACAGCCGACATACATAAACGTGATCTTTCTGTCACTGGTTGGTTCTATGGGATGGATATCAAGATCGGCTCATTGAAGAATTTCATGACGGTTTTTATCAATGATTCTATCTCGAATCAGTTCACAATAAATCTCAATCGGTTGTACACGATCTTCGCGGTCTTTGGTGTGCTAAGCGCCATCTATCTTCTGATCTTTAGGAAGAAGCAGGACACAATGCTTCCTGATTTCATCTTGGCATTTATCCTCGGGCTGATATTATTGACTCTTCTCTTGCTGACAAACAAGCTGCACCCGGAGTTTAGCTATCTACGTATGATGCTCATGTCACTGCTCGCTTTATGCATGGCGATGCCTCTTGCATTCAGACTGAGCAAAAACAGGATATTTCGTGGTATCTTATTCACAATGCTGCTTCTGATCTGTCTTTATTTCGCGGATTTCAGTCGTGGAGAGAATACATTATTTGTGAGCGAGACCGCGCAGAATGGTCTATTCAAACAGCATTATGACGCGATGTACAATGCATTTGGTCCAGGTCGTGCGATAACGTATGGGATATACATGTTTGGTGTCGAGCCTGCTATTCCTGTTGTCTCCAATCTTTGGATGGTCACACATACTGCAATGGCGATTCCATCATATCCACAGGCTGATCTGAAAGATTCTAGCGAGAATTTTCCAAGCCAGTATCCAATCACTTATCTGTCAAATCGTTTCAGGACGACATTCACTAAATATGTCCTTGTCTTCAAGTGCGGATATGGGGAGGCTGCTGTTGCGGTGGAAAAATATTTTGATAGTAATCTGAATTTCACAGGTATGCAGAAGATATTCTCTGACCAATGTCATTCATTATATGTGGTCGCCGATACAAATTATGCAGAGAAAACGACGCTGATAAAATCAGATATTCCTGAGAAGACTTTGTATTCATATCCATTCAGCTATAGGGGTTTTGGCTTCCATGATGAAAACGTTTATACGGGCAAAGATTATGTGATAATCGACAATGAGACTGGCTTCCTTGATTTCGCTCCGCCAGTGAGACTTGCCTTTGAGCTGGTGAACCGGGATCATATCGCAGTGACTGGAAGTCTCAACGAGGGCGACTGGGTTATCTTGAAAGATCATTATTATCCTGGCTGGAAGGCCTATATGGATGGAAAAGAGATCCAGTTATACAAGTCGAATTATCTCACGATGCTTGTCCAGACAAAGGCAGGATCAAGGATAGATTTCATCCATGAGTTGCTTCCATATGAGAAAGCATTGATCATATTTGCGATATTGTTCATCGCAGGATCTATGTATCTGCTTATCGATAGGAAAGAATAGTTCTTCTAAATGACTGATTCTTGCGTGTACTCTTTGCACCAAAAGCTATTTAAGGAAGGACAATACTACACATCTTCATGTCCGCGTCTATGACTTGGTTTGTCGATGTGTGCATGCGAAAGCGATGTTCTTATATCGATAAGCAGCTTAGAGTCATGCTTCTTGGGCTATGATATCTTTTGAAAAGAGATGGACCTCTATTGTCTGTCTGATTAGGTGATTCTAGATGAAAGATGAGATGCTGAAAAAACGTGCCGTTGATTTTCTTGAGAGATACGGCTGTGAGAGATTGCTCGGGATAGGATTTGGCAACATAAGCTTTGATGGCCTGCTATCGAAGACAGGATACAAAGATAACTCTGATGGTTTCTTTGAAGAATTGAAAGAAAAGCTTCTGAAGCGAAAGACTGGCGAGAGTGACGCGATCAGTATTGGTAATGTGAACATCCCGCATCTGTTTCTTATGGAGATACTAGATGAGATCATGTCTGGTGAAGAATTGATCACCATCCATGATGTAAGTCAACTTGAATCTGTCACGAATGTCGTTGTGCGGGATAAAGAGAAGATGCAGGAAGTGTTAGACACATATCCTGTACGATTCTCAAAACATATAGTGCGGCAGATGAGGCTGTCAAAAGATGTGGCTTTCCAATATATGCCTTCTGTAGATGAGCTCGATCCTGAAGGCCTGACAAATACTTGGGTTGGTCAATTCCACAAAGGGCTTCTTGAACGTATGTATCAGAACCGCCCGATTTTTGTGCTCAATATGGCATGTCCAGTCTACTGCCGTTTCTGTTTCAGAAAACATAAGGAATGCAGGAACCAATCCGCGCCTACAATCAAAGATGTCGAAGATGCTGTAGGTTATATCGCAGCGCATCCAGAGATCAAGGAAGTTGTCCTGACTGGCGGAGATGTCTTCATGAACAAGGCGACTCTTATGGCTGCGATAGATAGACTGAAGGGGATACCGCATATACAGACACTCCGTATCGCGACGAGGAATATAGCATATTATCCGGATATGTTCTACAAAGATGATGGTTTTTGGATGGAATATCTAAAGACAGAAGGCAGGAAGCTTAGGGATCTGGGAAAACGGATCGAGATCGCCACGCATTTTATCCATCACGATGAAATCTCCATAAAGAGCCTTGATCTGATCAGTGATTTTGTCAGGGGTGGCATCGCTGTCTATGTCCAGACTCCGTTCTTAAAAGATTGCAATGAAGATCCATCTGTGCTCATAAGGCTTTATGGTCTGCTTCGTTCAGCAGGAGCTGAGGTGCATTATATCTATATCCCATGCAGCGCGATCCAGGGAAACAAGGCATATTGGACGCCGCTATCAAAAGGGGTTGAGACTGCGAAGGGTCTTAGAGATGGTCTTACTGATCGGGCTATGCCGCGTATCTGTGTGGCGACTCCGATCGGTAAAGTGGATATGAACACTAGCGGATGGGCAGTGGAACAAGATGGTAAGAGAATCTGGATGCGCACATCTTTCACTGCTGATTATCTGAAGGCCTTTGCGGAAGATTTCGACATGACTGACTGCAGAGTCAATGAAGAAGGGACACTTGATTATCGTCATCTGGTGCCAGAAGGCATCGGCGACAAGAGATTGCTTTTTGGGAAGAGGAAGAAGACAGCGAAGATAACCACATCTGCTGATAAAGTGACACTTGATAGACTTAGAGATGCCTGTCTTTTTGATCAGCGGGATAATTTTTCCATATCAAAGACAGATATCTCTGGATTATCAAGGAAGCATAAGACGCGTGTCGAATTGGATGTCGGATGCGAGGACCTGTATGACGCGATGGCATATCTCAGAGAAGACAGGGATATAACTGATGTGATCCTCTCTGCAAAAGATGGTGTTGTGTCTGTGCTTGACAAGGTATGTTCGATTGTGCAGATGCTTCGTCCTATCGATCACATTGTAGCGATCAGGCTTCGTGAACTGAATCTCAACTATGATCCAGCTATATTCACAGAAGACGTGATCGCTGTTATCTCTGGGTTGCAAGATCTTTCAATCGTCCGTCCATTGAGAATGGAGGTCGAGACGCAATTCCTGCACGAGACTGAATTTCTTGATGCCCACTCCAGATTGGCAGATTGCTTCCGCCGCAAAGGAATAACTGTCTATGCTAATTCGCAGCTTTTATCTGGTGTTAATAATGGCGCTGAAGACATGCAGAAGATATCTTATCGATGTAGAGAGAAAGATATCGAATTCCATCATCTGTATGTGTGCGGTATGTCGCTGCAGGACAAGTGGAATGAGGATAAGAAGATCATAGCAGACAGTGTGCTTGACATCGCGACATATCTTCGAAGATACGGGAGCGGAAGAGAGATCCCGCGGATCATCATTCGTTCACAGCTTGGTGAGTCTGATTTCAATCTGACATCAAGATTCATTAGAACATATGAAGGGATCATGTTGGAAGGCGAGTCTTTGCTGTTCACAAAGCTGGCTTTTGATGGGGATTTTTTATGTGGGGACTTATGATCTATTGGTGAATCAAAATGGGGCGCAGTTATTGGTCCCTATTTTTTGATTCCTCCACAGTGTTGATAGAGAATCTCTCGTGACTTGGCTGTATTTGGTCTATTTGGCTGCAAAAGGCTGCTTTTGGATAATCGATTTTTCTGATAAGGCTATTTTGGGTAAGTTTTATATATCAGTATAACAATTTGTATACTCGTATGGTTGGGTTTGGTAGATTTATGTATGGAGAACGATAGTCAAATGACTAGAAAAGTCAGCAGGAGCCTGTTAGGTGTCATTATCGTAGTGGTAACTTTATTATTTCTTCCAAATGTACTTTCCTGTGTTGCACCGCAGAACAACGATATTTTTGTGGTAAACAAGACGAGTGTGCTATGCAAGAACACCTATCTGAATCTGACCATCCAATTGAACAACAATTCTATTGAACTCAATTGC
The DNA here is from genome assembly GCA_002762705.1 of Candidatus Woesearchaeota archaeon CG11_big_fil_rev_8_21_14_0_20_43_8. Taxonomy (GTDB): domain Archaea; phylum Nanobdellota; class Nanobdellia; order Woesearchaeales; family CG08-08-20-14; genus CG08-08-20-14. Next base: position 13,414 of record PCVE01000004.1, read on the forward strand.
AATCAATCGATATTGGATGGATTCGATCCAAGTGAAGGATGGACCGGTATAACAATAAATTCTGGCAAGGAGAATACGACCGTCAAGAATTGCATCGTCCAGAATTATGAAAATGGATATGAGACTGGTCATGCGGATTGGACGAATCCGGATTATGTCATAAACAATACTTTCATAAACAATACGATCGGTGTTTATGCATATTTCAATTATCATGTCCAGATCACGAACAATACATTCATATCAAATACATACAGTGCACGTGTTAGCAACACCAAATACATCAATGTGACAGATAACAAGTTTTTCAATAACCCAAATGGGGGTGTCTATTTCTCATCAATCGCCATTGTCGATGGTTCGAGAATAGTCGATAATTATTTTACAAATGACGTATCGAATCCATCTGCCCAGATACGTATTTCATCTCAGACAGATGGATTGTTGATAAAGAATAATATCATCAATTATAGTCTATCTCCCGCAATCGGGATAAACGGGGGTTCAGTGGTGACAGATGTCCTTGTCGAAGACAATATCGCGAGGAATATCAACGGCAGCGGTTTCATATTATATGGCCTCAGGAACAGCACGATCCAGAATAATGTAATCTCAGATGTTTTTTATGATGGGATACATGTCAATTATAATTTTGCGGAGAATATAATCATCAGGGGTAATGATATCAGCGACGGAAGAGAGACCACTTCTTCTGGGATCTATCTTACCAATAATTTCCAATATGGCACCATAACTTCGAACACAGTGAGAAATTTCAGCTACCCATTGCGTATCTATGGTGGTAAACCATCATTCAATTCGATTTACAACAACATATTCATCACCAATAATTTCGCTTCGATGAATGGTAATGTGACCAATCATTTCAATATCTCAGAGACTTCCGGCAGCAATATCATGGGCGGTCCGACACTAGGGGGCAACTATTGGGGCAACATGGATGGCGATGGATTCTCAGATATGTGCCTGGATGATGATAGCAATGGGTTCTGCGATGGCGAGATCTACAATGCAAGTTCGATAGAGGATCATCTCCCTCTTTCTGCTACTGTTTTTCTGAGCATGTTATCCACTTCTGTACGTAACATGACTTCTTCGGATTTCAACATTCTTGGAAGTGAGACATGGGTTGGCGCTGGTCCCGCTGGCAGTTTTTTTGCCGGTGGCAGGAACATGACTGAGATCAATATATCCACTACATCCCAGACCGGCCATTGGGTGGGACTGTGGGGCTCCGTTGGTCTCAATCGGACACTCGAAGACGCATCTGGCGATGTGTTCTATACCTGGGGCGTGGATGTCGCAGGCGAAGGCTCAAAGATATTCATCGCGAATTATAGTGTCGAATTCAATTGCAACCAGACAAAAGCGATCGACAAGAATGTGAGTTTCTCGCAGTCAGTCTATGGGTGGGCTGATTCTTCTGGTATCGATAATCTCACTGAGACCTATAATACTGCGAATGGCCATCAGACATTCTCTATCAATAATTGTGCAGGTAGCATATCTGATTCCGCGGCAGTCAACCTGATGGATGGCGCTTTCAATGTCACCATGATATGGGACAAGGATCGTGATCTTCCATTGTTCGTCTCGCTTGTCAACCCCGGTGCTACTGCTTATAATGGTGAGTCTGCGGATTTTGAGATACTTCTACCTGTTCGGACCGATGGCGGTATCGAATCGTATTATCTTTATGGAGAATTGCTCTGAAAGATAGTCTGTCCACCCCTTTCAATTGGCAAAGTTTATTAATCCCAGATAGTCCCTAGCATACTAAAATGACAAATTCAAAGATCAATATCAATCAGAATGTGGCCATCCTTTGCGATGGGAACAACATAGAGAGAAGCCTGCATCAGAAGACAGGCACAACGAACGCGATGCTCAATTTCGATCTTGTGATCCCAAAGCTCCTTAACGGCCGCGGACTTAACCGGCTCATCTATTTCAAGGAAGGCAGGAACATATCAAACAAGCTTGCTGAGCGTCTGCATGAGAACTATTACGGTTCTGTCGTAGCATGCCATAAATCAGCGGATATTCCATTGACAATCAAGGCTACCCAGCTTTCTAGCAAAGTTGATACAATCATAATCATGTCTGGTGATTCAGATTATGTGGAGCTTGTGACACACCTTAAATCAGAAGGAGTCAGAGTCGAGATTGCGGCAGTACGGCAGAATGCCGCACGGATACTATTAGAGGCTGCAGATTATTATCATGAGATAAAAGAAGGAGATTTCTTCGTCTATAACAAAGGAAGGCCAAATTTCCATTCCAGACATAGCCGAAATCCTCAACAACAGATGACAGACAAAGCACCTGTATCTGCTGCTGCCCCTTTGGTACAGGATCCTGTTCCGGCCAAAGCATCCCAAGTCCTGCAAAAAGAGCTCAAGCCACAGGTAAAGGCACAAGTGAAAAATGAACCTGAAAAACCAGATGTGAAAAAAGAACCGGCAAAAACACCTGTGAAAAAGGAGCCTGAGAAAACTGCTGAGACAAAAAAAGAGCCTGCGAAGAAATCTGTCAAAGAGAAGGAGAAGAAGACAAAAAAATCGCTTCTTTCAAGGATACTCAAGAACTGATCAGGTGACAATCAGTTTTCCGAACATCCCGTTGGCTCTATGACTTCCGACGCTGCAATAATATTCGAACGTTCCTTTTTTATCGGCAGTGAATTCTACTGTTGTCGAACCGCCAGTGTTCACTCTTTCTGTCGCAACATTGAATTCATCGATCACAAAGTCATGGAATCCACCGATGCTTGAGAACTCGATCATGACCAGATCTCCCTCTTTCACTGTCAATGTCGGAGATTCGATGCCATCCATCATGAACTTGAAGTTCTCGCCTGTCAACGCGAAAGTCACTTTATTCTGATCAGTCATGACTTCCGAAGTCTCTGTTGTCATCATTGATCCATTATCCGGCGAAGCAATCATTGAATTATCTGGATTTGTAGTTGTAATTGTGTCTTTTCCTGTATTGTCGTCAGTTCCGGTGGTATCGCATCCGGCGAATATCAGTACAGCAAATAATATAATTATCACCGATTTCATATAGATCACCTTCTGAAGTTTCGATTATAATTTCTAGGTTTAAATATTAAACTTTTTGATTTTGGCTCATCGGTGAAATCTCAAATTCACTTATAGAATAAAATCCAGTTCTGTAGGACATATCAACTCCTAATGTTTATATATGTGACATTGCTTGAGTAAATGTAGGTCGAAAATGAACATAACTGTATTCCTCGCATCTGACATATTTGTGTGGGTAGTCCTTCCTCTATTGATCTTCTTTGCGCGTATACTTGATGTCAGCATCGGCACAATAAGGATAATCTTCGTGAATCGGGGCTATAAATATATCGCACCGCTTCTTGGTTTCTTTGAAATCATCATATGGCTTTTTGCAGCAAGGCAGATCATGGTCAATATGCCTAACTTTGTCTGCTTCTTCGCATACGCGTTCGGTTTCTCAGCAGGGACATTTGTCGGCATAATAATCGAGGAACGAATGTCTATCGGGAAAGTCATAGTTTGGATAATCACAAAGAAAGACGCAAGCGAGCTTGTGGAATATTTCAACAATTCGCAGTTCCACATGACAAGCAGTAGGGCCTGTAATGTTGAAGGCGATGTCAATATACTTTATCTCATCGCACAACGAAATGAGATCGGGAAGATAATACATTCTGTGAAAGAATATGATCCTGGCGCGTTCTATTCCGTCGAAGATGTTAGGTACGCAAAAGAAGATATCAATATAATCTCGCATAAGAAACGATTGCTCCATTTCCTGAGGTCTCTAAGAAAAGGCAAATGAGACTAAAGCTTGTATGTGTTGTATTCTGATTTGCATGGATTGCCAATAGCGATAGACATAGTCATTTCTCTGAGATTCACAAGTGTCGATGCGATTGTCTGTGTAGCATCATAATTATTATCTTTTGCATGGACACATATGGGAAATTCTTGATCATGGTGCGATTTCAGGATCTGGTATGCCAGTTCCTCTGAAAGATTTCCAGAATTTAGAAGTCGATTCAGTGTCGCGAGCCGTCTGTCTGAGCTGACTAGCTCACGGGTCTCCAGATGCGCCATCGATTCATGGATCGGTGAATTGGTATGCCCATAATATTTTTCGCACCAGTGAGAGCTCTCTTTGTCAAGTGAGGTCTCGATGCTGACTATTTTACCCGTGAGATCTATCGCCATGGAATGATTTGGTATTGCCCCATGGATCGATCTTGCGCGTCTCTCAAAATCAGGAAGATCCTTCGAATCGGCCTGGTTTCTCAATATGATCGATTTAGGGACGCCTTCTTTTGCGCCATAGAGTATCGAGTTGCCTGAGAACGCGATGCCATTTGAATTCAGGCAGACAGAAGTGCCGGCGACTGATCCTATATAATTCAATGCAAGGAATGATGGGCCTTTATCTGGGTTCCCTTTTACTATGAACAGCTTGCTTTCATATCCTGGTGCCCAGTCTTCATCATGTCCAAGGAACATGCCATCATCGCATTTGAACGCGAATGTCGTGCATTTTGAAGGTTCCTTTTTTTGCAATCCTTTACAGTAGCTGATCAGGCTCTCTTCAGAGTTGATCATGAATATGTCATTTATAGACAGGCCCGATCCATCTGCCATGCCTTTCAATTCATCTAGATACTGTGGGAAATAAGTCTCTACTTTAGCATATAATGCGCTTATGGATTTATGTAGATTCTCTTTTGATAATTTCGTCGCATATAAATCATGTACATATATGAGATGGTCATGGAGTCTTTTTGACATCGCATCACCTATCATCCGTCCCATGTTGTAATTAGTGCCAGATACCTCTAAATATTGAAATTTATTCATAAGGATTCCCTCTGTGATATATTATAATGTCTGTATTTATAAAGTTTTCATGTCCCTGTAATGACTCCTCCTTAGATGTAGCGATAGCTTAATTAATCCAGACAACAATCCAGAGGATCATGGATGCTTGGCTTCTATGCAGCGTGCTTGGGTTCTTCAGCTATTCGATTAGTGGCGCGATAGATAAGCATATGATGAACTCGCATTTTGATATCGCAAGGACGAATGCCGCAAAGATGCTTTTTGATGGACTTATCATGCTTATGATCGGGTTGCTGTTCTTTGAGCTTGTCTTTGATATGAGGCTTCTGTTTTGGGCTGTGATCATCGCCTGTAGCTATGCTGCCTGTGGTCTTCTTTATTTCAAGTCTCTTAAGCATAATGATGCAGGATCAGCTATACCTTATATACAAGCTTTTGGCATGCTATTCATCTTCATTCTTGCAATAGGCCTTCTTGGCGAGCGGCCTTCATTGATCAATAGCATCGGCGCCATATTGCTTGTCATCGGAAGCCTTCTAGTCATATTGAAAGAGGATTCTAGATTCACATTTGGAAAAGGTGTCTTATTGCTATGCTTGGCTGCTGCTTTTGAAGCGATATACTACTTGCTTGTCAAAAGGACTCTTGTTGGGGTGCATCCAATCAATCTTCTTGTCCCTACGTATTTCTTCACTGCTTTGATCCTTGCGTCGGTCATATTTTTCACAAGGGCAAAGAGGCTTAAAGGTGCTTTTCGATTTAGCGGACGTGCGGGATATGTCCTATTGGCCGCTGTCTTCGGTTCTGTAGGAACCCTCCTGATCTATTACGCTTTATCTCTTGGAGATGCATCGCGTGTCTATCCGCTCGCAGGCGTCCAGTCTCTGATGATATTCTTTATGGGTGGCTTGTTTCTCAAGGAGAAGTTCAAGATAAAGAGGTTGCTTGGGGCGTTCGTGATCTTTGCCGGCGTGATTCTTATCTCGATTTGACAAGAAATATATAGTCATCATTCTAATATAGTTGACATGGACATGCCTTATGATGAGAATGTTGTGAAAGGAGAGACTTTTGCTGAGATTCGGCTTCGCATGAAAGATATCAAGCAATTGTTCAACTCGTTTGATCCTTCTCCTTTCTTAGACAAGGATCTTGATGACGATGCAGTCGAATATATAGTCGAATCAGCCAAAGAATTGCCAAAGCAGAAGAGGCTTAGGCTCTCTATGTATCTTCCTGAAGAGCAGAAAAAATCAGTACAGGAAAATGATATCCGCGTGGCTATCAAGGGTTATTTCAAGTATACTGCGCATATGTATCAGAAGTCGATATCAAAACAGTTCAAGGAAGGATATATCGATCTTGGGCTTGGGCTTCTCGTTCTTGTCTCATGTCTGCTTATCCGTGAAGTGTTCCTTTTCCGGTTCTCAGGATTGCCAATAGAATTCTTAGCAGAAGGATTCCTTATCGGCGGCTGGGTCGCGATGTGGAAACCTATCAGTACAATCATATACGATTGGCGCCCTTTGAGACGCCAGAAACAGCTCTATCAAAAACTTTCGACGATGCTTGTCAGATTTGTATATGAAGGTGAAAAAAAGACTATCCTTCCTTTAGTGGGAAAGACAGCTATACCTTCTACGCAGAATGCGTAATCTATTTTTTGTGCCTGAAATATTTGATCAACTTATTGACCCCATAGGTCAAACCGCCTGTCATCAAAAGCATGCTGCTTGACGCGACTGTCCCAATAGCGACCAATGGTATCGCGATCTTTGCTTCAAGAGAAGTCTCTTCGTGCATGACTTTCGCCACACCCTTTATCTTGTTACCAAGGCCTTCTTCTTCCACAAACGTCCTTGCCGCGTGCTTGTACATGTCTGCTATCTTCTTCGCTCCATGTGTCATATAATCATCTGTCATGTCAATCCCCTCTTGTGTTATGTCTGTATTGTTCTCATGATTATATATAACCTTTGGGGAGCACTTTATCTTTTACAATGGATTTTGAGACCATTTAAGGTAAATGGGCACTTTGACCATTACCCTTTATATACTACCCCTCACTTCTGCGTCTGATGAACGAAAATAACCTCACATTCAAAGAGCTCGCGTTGATCGATCCTTTACTCAGAGCTGTCGAAAAGGAAGGATATACAACTCCCACCCCTATTCAGGCAAAGAGCATACCATCGCTTCTTGAAGGAAAGGATCTTGTCGGTATCGCGCAGACCGGCACAGGCAAGACTGCAGCATTCGTGCTTCCTCTTCTTCAGAGGATGACAACATCAAAGAGATCTTCAAATCCTGGTTTTCCTCGCGCGCTTGTGCTCGCTCCGACAAGAGAGCTAGCGGCGCAGATCGGTGAGAGTTTCGCTTCATATGGAAGGTTCCTTCGGTTCCGCCACACAGTCATCTTCGGCGGTGTGAAACAGAATCCTCAGGTCCGGCAGATAAAAGCAGGAGTCGATATCCTTGTCGCGACACCAGGAAGATTACTTGACCTGATGAACCAAGGATTCATAAAACTTCGAGACATC
>PCVE01000006.1:0-19892 GCA_002762705.1 Candidatus Woesearchaeota archaeon CG11_big_fil_rev_8_21_14_0_20_43_8
TGGTCAAAAGTTGTCCGTACAAAGTACGCAGAGCCAGTCTATGACAAAGATTATGCGAAGTACATGATCGACCATCGCACTGATCTCAAGGGATTCTATCTTGCAGGCATCCAGCATACATATCCAAAGATCAGGAACATGAACACAGCGCTTGAATCTGGTATCAAAATAAGTAAGCTTGTCGAGGAAGATATCGATAACGGAGATATCTAATACTATTTCTGTTCTATGGTTTAATGTCCAGTCGATGTAAGATATCGAGGGAAGCATCTTTGCCTTGCGAGCGCACGCTGCCTACAGCAGTGTGCCTCCCAATAAATCGGAATCAAGTGCATTCAAGCCTTATACCTCATATCTGTCTAATGGAAATATTTAAATGCTGTATCGGTTTCTCCGTTCTTGTATAAAAGGTATAGAAGATGAAAAGACCAATCGTTTCAGTATTGAAGACAAGCCCTGAGACTGTCCTTGATGATTATGGCAGTTTGATGCGCATGGCAGAATATCAAAAGCACCTCTCAAAACGCCATGAGACTGTTCTCAAACTGAATCTATCATGGTCATTGTACTATCCTTCATGTTCTACCCAGCCTTGGCAGCTCGATGGTGTCCTTAAGGCGCTGATCGATGATGGTTATAAGAACATCCACCCTGTCGAGAACAGGACTGTTGTCACAGATGTGATGAAAGGCGCGATAGGCAACAGATGGATGCCTATCCTTAAGAAATATAAACAGAAGTATGAACCGCTCACAAAGACAAGGTGGGTGAAATACAAGCCAAAGACAGAGCTCTTGGCACTTGATAAAGTATTTCCTGATGATCATAAGATTCCTGCGATGTTCATAGGAAAGAACGTGATACATCTTCCGACTGTGAAGACACATGGGCATACCACTATGACGGGTGCCATGAAGAATGCGTTCGGCGGCCTTATCACAAAGAAACGGCATCATTGCCATAAGATGATCCATGAAGTCCTAGTCGATCTTCTCGCGATCCAAAAAGAGATCCATCCAGGCATGTTCGCAGTGATGGATGGGACTGTCGCGGGAGATGGCGCAGGTCCAAGGACGATGGTGCCAAGAGAGAAAGACATGATCCTTGCGTCTGCTGACCAAGTCGCGATAGATGCGATATCAGCGAAGCTCATGGGTTTTGATCCTATGCGTATCAAATTCATAAAACTCGCTCACGACATGGGGCTTGGCTGTGGTGATGTGGATCAGATAGATGTTGTCGGCGAGGATATATCTAAGATCAATTTCAGATTCAAGACAAACAAGAGCCCGGTCATATTCTGGGATCAGATGCTTCGCAAAGGTCCGCTTAGTTTTGTCGAACCTTTCTTGTTCCACACAGGACTTTTCAATCTCTGTGTCTTTGCAAGCGCGTTCTATCATGATAATCTTTGGTATCCGCTGGTCGGCAAGAAAATAATCAACAAGTTCAACAACGGCAAGTGGGGAAAGCTCTTCAAGACTTATTGATGAATCTTCAATTCTGTTCATTTGACCAGTGGTTTTTAACACTGAAAAATTTCATCCTTTTTCTTTTGGTTTTGACAATATTTAATTATGATGATTAAACGAATCTATCGCGTTCTTACAGGCGCCAAACAAGGATGCAAGCGACAAAGAAGGCCGAAGGGCAAAGCTTCCGAAGGCCGTATTTATGGGGCTTGACTTTGATTCATAAAATATTTCTCGCCAAAAAATGGAGAAAGTCGAAGAATTCTAAAGTATAATTGCGATGATCTTGTAGTAATAGAGCGCGATGAACGTCGAGGCTCCCCAAAGAAGCACACCAATGATGAGATGCCAGTCTTTTATCGCTTTATGTGGGTCTGCTGGTATGTCTGAACCAGAATACACCAGATAGAGATATCTGAATATGATGTAGAAAGCGAATGGGAGCGTGAGCAGCAGTGTCAACTGTCTTTCATAATTGAGAAACGCATAGAGTGCATATGACATGATCAGGCATGTCGTTGTGACGATCATCAGCGCGTTTGTAATGGGGGCGGAATAATATTTCAATATCGGTCGGAATTTCGCTGCGTTCTTTCCAAGCAGCTTGACGTTCGCGTCTCTCTTCGCGACAGCAAGGAACAAAGCAAGGAAGAATGGACATAGTACGAGCCATGGCGATATCGCCGCATTTATGAGGAACACACCTGATGCGGCGCGCAATACGAAATTAGTGCTGATCATGAGTATATCTGCGAACGGTACATTCTTCAACCAGAATGTATACAATTGTGTCAGCACAAAAAGCATCACCGCGCATAATGTGAAATAGTTCGACATCTTTGAAGATATGAAGATCGCTATCGCAAAAATCATCGATGCGAATATCGCTGCCTGCCATATCTTGATCCGTCCGGATGCGATCGGCCGTCTCTTTTTCTCAGGATGCAGCCTGTCTTTTTTTGCGTCGACAGAATCATTGATTATGTAATTCACAGATGATATCAGACAAAGCACAAGAAGGCCCATGATGATAGTCTCAATCGAGGCGATATCAAAGATCTTCCGATGGAAAAAAAGCGGAAGCAGGATGACCAGGTTCTTGTACCATTGGTATACTCTTGCGAGTCCGATCAGATCCCTGAAAAACTGATATATCTTTGCCATGTTACTTCTCCTTTGATATCAATAAAAGGCACAATAGCTTCGCATAACCGATGCCCGAACTGATGACACCAAGTTTGCTCTTCCCATGCACCCTGAACTTGAATGTGATCGGAACTTCTGAGATGCTGAAACCGAGTCTGCTCGCACGCAGTATGACTTCTGGGTAGAACTCGAAGTTACGTGATATAAGTCTGTTTTTCACATTATCTATCACTTCTCGTTTGAATAATCTATAACCAGATGTGAGATCCTTTGCCCCCAGATTGAAGAATTCACGGAAGATCATGTTTGTCCCGCTGCTGATCCATTTTTTCCAGACAGGCATATCGATCATCTTGCCTCCTTTCACTTTCCGGGATCCTATGACAAGATCGACCTTGTTCTTCTCCATGGATCTGATGAAGCGTGGTATCTCTTCTGGCTGGTGGTTCAGGTCCGCATCCAATGTAAGGACATGAGTGGAATCTTTTGCGATATTGTCAAATCCTATCCGGAATGCTGGTCCGACACCAAGCGGTTCAGGATAATGCTTCATGCGTATCTGCGGAATCTTCTTTTTCATCCGTCTGAGTCTTTCAAGCGCTCCATCATTGCCCTGGAGGATGTATAAAATATCATATTTGATCTTCTGCTTTTTTAAGACAGAGACAAGTCTTGTCGTGAGCTCTTCTACATTATCCCCTTCATTGTAAGCAGGAAGCACTACTGTCAGTTTCATGTTCATTTTTTGAATAATTCCTTATTTTTTTTGATCCAGTCGATCATTATCTTGACGCCTTTTTCTGGGCTTGTCTTGGCTTTCCATCCTGTCTCTTTCTCAAAAAGAGTCGTGTCAGCGACAAAGACCTTTTGATCACCAGGTCTCCAGTCGCCCCATCCATGTTTGACTTTCTCATCGAGATGTGTGTCTAACATCGAGACGAGCTCAAGAAGTGACATCGTGTTCTTTGGGCCGCCGCCCATGTTATAGACCTTTCCAGAACATCTATCGATATTCTTGATCGCGATCTCATAAGCCTCTATCAGATCACCGACATAGAGCACATCCCGAATCTGTTTCCCATCTCCATAGATAGAGAGCGGTTTCTTAAGCAGTGATGCGATTGTGAACCATGCGAGCCAGCCCTGGTCTTCCACTCCGAATTGTCTTTTTCCATAGATACAGCTCTGTCTGAAGACAACAGTCCTAAGACCGTATATCCTGGCATAATCTCTGACATATTGATCACCAGTGCCTTTGGAACAGCCATATGGCGAGTGGAAATCAAGCTGTTGGGTCTCAGGCACCCCGCTTCGAAAATCCTTGTATTCATATCTTCCGTTCCTTTCGACAACTTCTACGTTTTCCATGCCCCCATATACCTTGTTTGTCGAAGAATAAAGCACAATCGGTTTGCTCTTCGATTTTCTTGCTGCTTCAAGCACATTCAATGTGCCAAGGGCATTTATCTCAAAATCTTCTTTTGGATTCTTGACTGATGTGGTCACAGCTACCTGAGCAGCGAGATGGATGATGACATCTGCATCAGCTGCCTCTGTATCCATTTTGTCCTGATCATATCTGATATCTGCTTTGACAATTTTTATCTTCTTGTCTGGATGTGTCTCTTTTAGCCAGCTCACGTTGCTTTCTGTGCCAGCTCTTGAGAAATTGTCCAAGATGACGATATCATGGCCTTTGTTAAGAAAATAATCTGCAGAATTAATACCAATGAAACCCGCCCCGCCGATGATAAGCATTTTCATTTAAATACACCCCAAACTGATTCTATCGAATTATTATGTTCTACAAAGAGGGGCAAGTCTCATTTATATAGGTTTCCCTGCCTATCGGCTATAGGCAGTGAGTCAAGGGTAATGGAGTGAGTGATGAGGATGCGGATCATAATAGATACGACATAGTCATGACCAATACCCCACATCTCATAGCCCAAAACTCACACTTCATAGCTCCCTTTGTTCTGATTGATTTGTCTCACTAATTCCTTCCAGAACCCTGATTTTCTTAAAAACCTATATGACATACTACAAGCAGAGGTGATGCAAATGACCCGAAAGGAGGCAGATATAAATGGATGGATATAAGATGAACCTAGCAGAAGTCTTTGACACAGCTTTGAATATGTATAGTATGGCAGCCAAATCACGCATGCCCGGTGCAGAGAAGATAGCGACGGCGATAGCTCAGGATCTGTTTGAACAAGCAGGTATGGGTGGTGCTATCCCTAAAAGCGTCTATGCGACACTTGAGAGTTCTGTCAATGGCATGATGCAAGAATATGTGGGACAAAATGGCAGCCCTTTAAGACAAGATCCCATGAGACAGCAGGCCAGCGGTGGTGATTATGGTCTCTTAAACAGGATTCAGGGCGCATTTGATGCATTCAAATGTCAACCAGCCAACCAAGACGCACATAGGTCATATTATTAATCTTTTTTTTAATCTTTTTTATGATTCTTAGAACTAAGTCTCTACGCAGGAAGCATCATGCTTCCGAAGAGATATTTTGAAAGGAACGGCACACCCACGCTTAATATCGCGCCAAGCCATACCATAAATACAATGTCATAGAAAATAGCATAGATATAGCCGCCATCGACTATCTTAATGATCCAAGCCGATGAGATCGCATGGCTGATGACCATGATTCCTATGTAAAGGTTCACAAGCGTGAAATTGACATCTGGTATGGGCGGGACAATCGAGTTCACGATGCTTCCTATGCTTCCTTCTAATTTCGCGGACTCGAATGCAGAACCGAACATGCCTGCAAGAAGGCCGGTTATCGCTGCAGCGATATAGATTGTTGCCACAAAACCTACCAAAGCGCCATATAACGCGCCGCGAAGTCCAGACGCAAGCTGGAGACGCATCTTACGAAGCGAGAGCAGACGTGAGAAATTCTTTGAGATGATCTTTCCGACAGCATCCGGCTTTCCGCCCATATAGATCGATTCTATCAATATCTTCGAGAAATAATTTATCATGTTCGATCCAGATTCTCCGGCGAAATGGAGCCAGCCTTTGAATCGTTCTGAACCTAATTTTAATCTTCTATAGACGTTGACGACTAGCCTGTTGAGCACACCGAAATTATGGACTCGAAGTGAAGACAGCGCAGGCACCACTCCGCCCCTCATGACGCTCATCGCGCCTGTGAATGCTCTGACAAAGACAGTGAACGCATTATCACGTCTGAATATTTCACTCTCTTCGATGCCTGCAAGGACACCGACCACCATCATCGGGGTAAGTGCAATCGCGACATTCACAAGGAATGGAAGTCGGTCTATCAATATGGACATGACAATAAGGACGCATGATAACGGCGTGAATATATAGAACATTCTTTCTGTCTTCTTCATCCCTTCATCTTTTATGGAAAGGTTATGACAGATACTGTCTGATGGGACGAATGTCTTGACTGTCAATATCAGCAAGGCATCAAGCATAAGCATGCCAAGGAGCGCATATTTGATCAATGTGATGATGGATGTTCCCATTATCAATGGCAGCAGCAATGAAGTCGCCATGCCGAATGCGAAAGCGACAGTGAGGGACAGGAAGACTTCCTGGAATGTTTTTATATTCTCGAGTGATTTCTTGTATGTCGTCTCGAAATCATCAAGGACAGAATCCTGCTCACCGACAAGGAATTCCTCGAGCTCTTCACCGAAATCAAGGGCCGCTGCGAATCTGTCGAAGAAATCTTCAAGGATCTTCGATGGGCTTAGTCTAGCTATCTTCCTGCAAGTCTTGGCAAATCCTAAATTCCATCCTTTTGCGAAATACAAGATTTTCTCTGTGATCTTTGAGATCTCTTTGAAATCTTTTTTCTGCGATAGTTTCTGAAAGAGGACTTTTCTGCTTATGTGGAGGGTCGAGATAGTTCCCATATATGTGATGAACAGATGGATGCTCTCATGGATCATGTTCTTCTTTTTCTCAAGGACTACATATGGGTATGCGAACACGAAAGTGACGCCGAACAATAATACCAAGTATGGTGCGAAGAACGGGAGATCACGTAAGAATATGAGCATGAAGAAGTACATGCCGACGCTGATCGTCAATATAGGCAACACTAATTTGAGTAGATATTCTTCAATCGTCCCGAATCCGATGCTATTTATCGCTTTCTCCATCTATGCGTATCCTTCGACGGTGAATGGGAGTCCTGCTATGCCTTCTGCGTTGAATTTCTTTATGACTTCCCAGACATCATAATAATTGAATATCTCGTTCTTGACCATGGCCTGCAATATCTTCTTTCGTTTCATCATCTCTTCATATATCTCTCTTGGATCCTCAAAACCGATCATCTGTGCAATCTTCTTCTCTAAGATATAACTGTTATAAAGTCCTCTGAACCTGTGGGAATCTGTGTTTGGCTCCCAGCTGAAGACCTGTCTTGTGATGACTCTGTTCTCTGCTTCATAATATCTCTCAATCTCTGTGACAGACAGGATACGTCGTACAAAGTGTCCGCCGGAAGATACCGCCTGCTGGATGAGGACGATGTTCAGGTTATCGATGAATGCGATCGGTACATCTATCGGATGACCAGTGAGACGCTGGATCATCGAATGCGGCGAACCTGCGTGGAATGTGCTTATTACTGGATGGCCAGTCTGCATAGCCTGGAAAGCAACGTTTCCTTCTGTTCCTCTGATCTCTCCTACGATGATATAGTTCGGACGACTTCTTAATGCGGCAAGCAGAAGGTGGAACATAGTCACGTCAGTATCTTTTCCTGCTTCTCGTGTGACAAGATGCTGCCAGGTGGAATGCGGGATGGTGACTTCCGGGGTGTTCTCTACAGTGTATACTTTCGCATCTGGTTTTATGAAAGCGACACAAGCATTCAAAGTGGTCGTCTTTCCCGAAGCAGTCTCTCCACAGACGAACATGTTCATACCGTTCTCTAGCGCAAGCCAGATATATGCCGCGATCTCATCGCTCATCGTCCCCCAGCTGACGACCTGCGTTATGCTGACTGGTACATCTGAGAACTTCCTCACTGTGAAACTTGATCCTTCGAGAGATATCTCCCTTCCATAGATGAAATTTACTCGGGATCCGTCCGGCATGATGGCATCTACGACGCTTCTTGCGTCTGATACTGGTCGTTCTACACGTTCGCTTGTCTCGAGGATATATTTATTGAGTTCAAGATCATTTCTGAAGATAAGATTTGTATGGATCATCTCAAAGACTTTATGAATGCATTTTATATTACCGACACCGACGCAGTGGATATCTTCAAGGTATGGGTCGTTGAACAAGGGTTCAAGCTTGCTGTATCCTACTCTGTCTCGCAGGAGAAAATATCTCATGATATCATATTCTGGTTTTGATACTATTTTTTTGTTCGAGAACATGCCTTTTATACCTGTCTCTTTCGTTCCTTTGATCTGGACTGCTTCATCGAATATCTTGATCAGGACAGGTCCGATATTCTCTGTCTTGTCAGGGACCGGAAGCCTGTTGGCAAGCTCGATCATCCGATCCATAACTTCATCATATTTTTTTCTTACATCATCACCCATGGATGGTTCAATGACAACATATTGTTTTCCTTCTATACCTCTTTCTTTGTAGATATGTACAAACATCGGATCACCGACAGGATATATGATATTTGGAAAATCTATGAATTTGAGATTTCTATCCAGCGCAAGATGATATTCTGGTTCACCCATCTTTGGTGTAACTTTCTTGACGTATTCTTTCAGGTGTGAGAACTTGCTCATAGCTTCAGAAAAATCTTCAGTTATCGGCAGTTTTTTCCTTCTTCCCATTTTTGATCATCAAGTGAAGCTTGCTATCTCTATCGCCAGTCCTTTTCCTGGTTCTACTTTGAACGGGATGCTCGTGATGTATATGTCCTTTGGTCTCTTGAATCTCTGTATGAATATGACCCTTACCAATTCACCGGCGAAAGTCTTTATCTCGATCTTGAAATAAGCATCTACCGTCGCACGTAGCATGCTCAATAATGATTCGTTCAGATGATCCGAATCGACGCAGAAGATGATCGTGTGACCAAGTGATGTTATCTGTTTGAAGAATTTGATAAGTTCAAACGCTTTTTTCTCAGATATGTTGTCTTGGACAAGCAATGATGAAAAAGTGTCTATGATTATCACTTCGTTTTTGAAAAGCCGTTCTGCATTCATGAGCTTGTCGATGAAATTCGGTTCGAGTTTCACTCTTCCCAAAAATGGGAACATCGGTATGAACATTATCTTTTCATTCAACATGTGATGCTTTATGTCATAATCAAGAGATGCCATCTGCTGGACAAATTCAGCGGTGTTCAATTCAGAACTTATATAGGTCACTTTTGTATCATTCTGTATGAGAGAATATGCGAATCGTTGTGCGAGTATGCTTTTTCCTGTCCCTTCTTTTCCTTCCATGAGGATCAATGAGTTTGATGGCAGTCCTCCGCCTAGATTCCTGTTGAGCTCGTCTCTTTTGAGCGCCAATGATAGGACTTTGCTCATCTCGTATATCTCCTTGGTCTTCTAATTTGAGAAGACCTCGCTGTCTCTCACACCATATTCAGTGACGACATCTAAAATGTGTGTTGTCTCATTTTGGATTGTTTTGTTGATTGTCACTTCAAGCACTTCATCTGGATCCCAAAGCCGCAGGTTCCGTATATAAGTCGATGGGACGACATTGATCGTCTTGTTCTCATCTCTTGGGATGAAGCGTCCATCAAGGAATATATCTGTCTTGTTGATTGTAAGTTCTGTGCTTCCAGTATTAAGGACATGGACTGTGGTGACGCCTGTCGAAGAGTTGTAGACCACATTTGTGATTGTCAGATCAGTCTCAAGTGTGTTTTTCAGGCTATCTGTCCTGACGCTCATGGCAGCTGTCGTCTCTTCAGTATAATTATGGAACACGATCACAAGTGCAGTGGCGACACTAAGTATCGAGATGAACATAATTATATTTGCGACAATCGTGCCAAAACCCATTAAATCAACCCCTTATATCATAATATAGTTATTCGGTATTACAGTATTAATATGCCAGAATCTCATATTTAAAACTTTCGTTTTCTATACTTTTTTGTATACTATTGTGGATTTATTCTCACTAATTTATCTAGAATTCTTTGATATTCCTATTCAAGTCTCTCCAAAACAAAAAGATATATGGCAATCAGATGAATGATTCAATCACTCTTATAGTACCTGCTCTTGAGCTGGTTTTTGCGATTTCTGATGCAAGGATATCATTTTTTAAGCAATATCGCATCCATGTGCTGAAATCGTTCTTTGTTTGATTGACATAATAATTGAACACATTATCATCCATCATTTTGAGCGAATTCAATAATTCTATGCTATTCCTTACGAATGTGCCGTCATGCAGTCTGAAGAAGTCTTTTTCATCCGCATTCTTGTATAATGGATGATTATTTTGCGGGATCGGTGCCTGCGCTGGTTTGTCAAGCACATCATCTATTATGAAACTTGTTGGTGCAGAAGTCTGCGCGGCCGCTGGTGGAGCGCTCATCGTAGGCTGACTGACTGCTGGTGAACTTACGTTGGCTTGTTGGGTTGCTGTTATTGGTGCCTGTGGGGGGACTGGTGCGCTCTGCGCAGTTTTCTGGCCCATTATATGCTCGACAAGCTGTGCGTATCTGCTGAGCATCTGTTCAAGCTTCTCTGCCCGTGTCTCAAGACTCTTGACTTTGTTGTTGAGTGTTTTGTTGATCTCGATGAGCATCTTGATCTGTTCCATTATCATCTCTTCTTTGTTCTGATGGACATTGTCTGATGAGACATTAAGATTATCAGTCTGTTGTATGGCTCCGGTCTGTTCATTTGTGTTTGGCTTGTTTTTGATCTTCCCAAGAAGTTCCCTAATCATTTTTGTTCCCTCCTACCTATCCCATGACATTCTGGTTTTTCAGATTATTTTGATTCTGTTGATTGGATTGCTGTTGTGGAAATTGTCCTTGCATCATATTATTATGTGTCGGGACTTGTTGTTGTATCGGCATCTGTTGCATCATACCCGGCTGTCCATAAATCGGTATCTGTTGTGGTATCGTCCCATTTTGTGCATGCATCATATTTTGCTGTGGATGAAACATCTGCTGCTGTTGTCCTATTGGCATCTGTTGTTGTCCCATCATCGGTTGTTGTTGCATCTGCTGGGTCTGGAATTGTTGTTGGTTCTGATCGGGTGTGACAAAAGGATTGTATTGGTTGCTTATCACTTCATAAAGGCCCATGAATTTCTCCATGCTCTTCTCAAGAAGCTCAATTTTGTCTCTATAACTTTCGACAGTCTTCTGAAGTTTCTCAAGCGTCGTATTATTATTATCAATCTTTGACTCGACTTCAGTCATCTTGTTATTGAAATTATTATCGATCTCGATAAGCTCTTTTATCTGATCCATGATCAAAGAAGTGATTTTTTCTGTTTTCTTGACCTCATATTGATATTGTTTGTTGTTCAATGCAGGTTCGGTCTCTTGTGTGGGGATGGATGAATCGCCTTCAAGGCTCATCTCTTTGATCGCTTCATCGGGGTTGAAATCTTCAGTAAGATTCTCTTGGATGGTCTGTCTGATAGTCTCTACCTTGGCGTCATCTATCTTTCCAATTATCTCTTTTATCATACTTTACCCCTATCCCATATGTTTCATTAATTTGATTGCAAAAAGTCCTTTAAAAACTTTATTTACTATTTATTAATAGATAATTTTTTCTATTTTTGATCGTTGATCATTTATTTCTATCTATATCTGGATAAAAATGATAAAAAACCGAATATAGAATCAAAAAAATCATGGGAAAATAAACACTTTGATCGCGGTGATCACATCAGGTGTCTTTCTATTGATTCTGCTGAGTGCACCTCTGTCTGGATAATATGTAAGTTCAAATTCATCATCTGTCCCAAGTTCATGGCCTCTTTTCGGGGTGTATAAAATATTAACTGTCTCACCTGCTTCAAGCACTGTATCACTGTTTCCTAATTTGATTTGATAACACCAATGGTTCTCTGGTTCGAGCAGATCAAAATTGCATGTATCGACGAAATTTTGTATCGTTATGTTTGACGATGTTGGTCGCAACTGACTACCATTGTTATAGCCATGCACTACTATGTAACCATACAAATTCTGTGAGTCATCAAAAAATGCAGCCTCGATGTTTGTTAATTGTTGTGATGTTGTGCCTGAAAAATTTATTTTACCAAGGTTGGCGGTCGCATATGCATCTGCTAATGATGGATTGCTGAGATTCATCTTCACATCAAGATATCCATCAGCACCTATAAACAATTGGATAAGTTCATTGACACCATCACTATCTCTGTCAGGAACTGAAACCCAATTTGTTGTATTTACAGAAGAGGATATCCTATAACTATAATTATCAATACTTGTATGTGATAATGACGCAGCAGATGTCCATGTCTGTGTGAGCATCGATATGCCCATTGTCCTTAATTGGATTGGGTTTGATCCTGGGCCTAACCGAAGAAGGGACTCAAAATGTCTCAAGTTTTCTTGTGTCGAATTGCCTTCCGCAATCACAGAAATGATTTCTACTGTATTGACTAATCTTTTTCTAGCATCATCACTTACAATGAGGCTTCTTTGTTGTAACAATCCAGCAGTCGAGATAATAACGCCTGCTGCTACGGCTGCAACAAGAATCGTAGCAATAAAAATTATAAGGGTACCAATACCCATAATTCCCTTTTTTTTTGTTCTGAGCATTTTCAGTATATAGTCTTCACTGGTCGGTTAGGTATTTAAATGTTTCGATAAATTATAAATAAGACTTATTTTTTATAACTACTATTATGGGGTATATTCTCTTGTTCCTTTCAAAAGGTGGAACGTAGAAAAAATATTTATCTTCACAGTCTTGTGAGAAAATCGATTAGTCTCCAAAAAGTTCTAAACCATAAAGTATATATAGGTAATATTAAGAGAATAATATAGTATTGTAGAACTATTTGTAGGGGGGTTTGGAAAAAAGTAAGGGTAGTGCTGGGAAGAAAGGGTCAGTTCTTCCAGTAGTTATGCAATATGGAAAAAAGAGGCTTGAGAAACCTATACTTATATGTACTTATAATAATCCTCTCTATAATATTTATACATAGCTTTTTCTCTTTCGCTTTTGGTGCTTCTGATGGATCAGCGATAAAGATCGTCCTTGAGAAAGATGCGACAATGATAGGTCCTGGTGAAGAGATAAATTTCAGGGTCGCATCATACATCGAGAACATACTTATCCTGTCGATCCCTTCGAAGATCGAGATCTCGACACCTTCGAATGTGACGACCGAATATAATCTCAGCGGTTCATTCACGGGGATATATGAATTGAACTATGCGCCTAATGAGGTCGGGACATACAATGTCAAGGCACTCATCGAGAAAGACGGCAAGGAGAATTCGATAAGCGATACATTCATTGTCAGCAAACAGGAATTCTTGTTCGATATCGATATCGGTGAGATCCAATATTATGAAGGGGGAAAGGTCACTCTTTCAGGGGCGGCTATTGTACAGAAAGGAACTGAACTTGTCGAAGGCGATATTGAATTGTATGTCTCACCAGATGGATTCCCATTTTTCAGACAGCTATGCACAATTCAATGCGAGGGCATGTGTCAGTTTGATTGTGATATGCAAGGCACAATCGAGCTTGGTGGGTACAAAGCATTTGCCAAAACAGATTACAAAGGAAAAGAATTCGTCGCAGAGGATCTTTTTGAGATCCGTTTCAAGCCAACAGACAAGCTGAAGATATCTGTTGATCATCAGGACCAGTACAATATAAGCGATGACATTGTGATGTCTGCTGATGTAACTTTTAATGGAATCCCACTTGAGAATGGGACGGTCTCTTTCATTCTGGTCGACTCGGATGGAAAAGAAAGCGTCTTCTCTTCAAAAGAATCTGATTCGGGTGTTTATATCAGTAGATTCACGATGAGATCCACTGGAACATTCAAGTTGCTTGTCAAAGCATTGAAACAGAATCTTTATTCAGAATATAGGGGCGTGATAAAGATAAATGATCGCATCAATACGATCAGTCTGGACATGGCCTCACTCATACCTGTTGTCGATGTCCAGTCATCTGAGATGCTTGCCTTTGCAGAGATGAACATCCCTGAATTTGCGGGCAGTGTCGAAGTCGACCTCAGTGAACTATCTGATCGCGGTCTAAATTTTTCGTCTTGTTGGATAATAGACAAAGGAAAAAGATATCCATTGGAATTAAAGACCGCGGGATTGATTATACCAAAAGAGATTGATGGTAATCCAATAGCGAACAATAGATATATGCTTGAATTTATTTTCGTGCCTGGAGAAGACCCATTTGATTTGCAGAAATCATCTTTTGATACAAAGATCAAGATAGATCCTTTGGATACTGAACATAAAATTAAAGTCGCTATGATCAACAAGACTGAAGATATAACTTATATATTCAAAGTGAGATTATTGCCGGGATCAGATGTCGTGAGTATAAAAGGAGATAATTCTTATGTCCTGAATCATTATATTGAACAAGATAATCTCTATTTCTTCGATAGATATTCTAATCTATACGATATATTGCTTGATGTACCAAAAACCAAACGGCTTTTCTTAAGATTTGAGGGTGCTGATGGCCGATTATCACTCATTGAATCAAACAGGAGCATAGTCCTTCCTAACGGAACAGTTTCATTCGCCACATCTATTGTTCCGCGTATCAATCTGTCAAATCATGCACATCTCCATATAGATTCAAGTGATCCGATCATTGGTGATGCAGAGGCAATCTTACATACTCCATCAAAACGGATCGCGATAGCCAAAATAATAAATGGGGATGCGTATTTCGATCTTTCAGATATGATAATCACCAACGAACCGCTTATCTTAGATGTCATTTTATCTAATTCAACGCAGCTTTTGGCTTCATCATATATTGATTTCATGATATCTGAGGATGTCACTCTCGAAAAGATTTCAATATTTGGCGGGACACAGGCGATGAATATATTTGGACCAGATTCCATAATCGATGTACAGACTAAAGTTATCTCTCCATTTGGGATCAAAGATATCTCAGCTGTCACTTTGATAGTCAAGGATAAAGATGGGATTGAGATATTCCATAGCGGCATGGATGTCATAACAGAAGGTGAGTATTGGCAGTATCTTAGTAAAAAAATAAGTCTATCTGGATATCCAGCTGGAGAATACGCCGTCCACATCACTGTAGAAGATGGTTCTTCGATGTTGCAGACAAAGAAAAGTGTGTTTGTGATAAACTCTGATGCTCCGCAGGTATTTATCGAAGCGCCAGATGAGGGATATAGCCCTTCAGAGACAACTTATGAATTTATGCATAAAGTGACAAATGCTGGAAAAAAATCATCAGATATAGTGAACCTAGAAGCATCCTCACGAGTAAGTGAAGTCACTATTCTAAGAGGCGATGGTCAGGAATTCAATGATACGGATGGCGATGGCAGGATCGATACCGGATATCTTAAACCGCTTGAGACGATATCGTTCATCGTGAGAGTGAGATTGCCTTTGATAGAAGTGGGATCAATGGAACTGGTGAATGTCATTGCGTCATCTTCAAGAGATCCAAGGGTGAAAAGTGCATTAGATGATTTGCTTTATATCATACCAAAGAAAAATATCATAAGACATGATCTTGCGATGAGTGATGTGATCATGCCTTCTTTTAGAGAGGGGGCGCTTGGTTCTATCGCTATAGAATTGACAAATAAAGGCATAGAAGAGAAAGCCATGATAAAAGTCACATTGACAGATGGCACGAATAGATGGGAGAAGACAAAAGAGATCAGCATAAGAAATGACAGATCCAGATTATTCATGATCCCATTGAATGTCAATCTTGAAGGTCTGTCATTATTTCTGAAGGCTGAATTATTGGATATCGATGGTTCGACATGGGCTGATGAATCACCTGATGATGATTATATCACTGTTGTCATGGATAGAAGCTGGTATGATCGTACATGGCTTTACAGATTACCTATACGTATACAGGAAAAAGATAATGAAGACCATCTTGGTTTCACAGCAAGAGCGCATGTCAGACTTCCATCTGATGTGAGCACTGAAAGCCTGCTTGCTGTGGCGCCAGAGCATAGGGAAGGATTTGTATTAAAAGAAGTGCCGTTCCAATGGCTGGATCTTGATCGGGATAAGATGGAGGGCGACATACTCGTTTATGTTGGTGAGCTTGAGAAGAATTCATTGAAAGAGATATATCTTTACTATGATAGATTCGCCAGATCGAACGCCACTTCATGGGAAAATTCGGTGATCATAGACAATGATGGAAATGTGATCCAGACCGGGACCTGGACTGCAGATAACACTGTTCCAGGATATTATGGAAAAGACTATCTGCGTGATGGGAATATGAATAAAGGCAAAACAATCAAGTATCTTCCTGATCTTGAGAAGGATAATTATGAGATATATACAGAATTTCCATCCTCAATGTCATTTGATGCATCAGTTCCTGTCTTGATCGCCACAAGTTCTGGGATCGAAAGAGTGACTATCGATCAACAGCTTGCGCAGGATGGCTGGATATATCTTGGTGCATATCCACTTGATAAGACAAGCTATGTAGAATTGTCGACAATTGGCACAAAAACAGAAGTCGCTGCGGATGCTTTCAGGTTCATGAGGGTGTCTGGATATGCTGAACCTATGAATGAAGAGCATCTATTCAGTGTCGATGTCAACAAAGCACCCATAGTGACGACCATTCCAAACATCACCATGGCCATTAACTCAGTCTTTTCGCTCAATCTGTCTGATTATGTACATGATGAAGGCATTGTGCAATATTTCCCAAGTACTACTGATGATCTTGATGTAATTGTGCTAGATGATATTCTCACAATCAGACCTTCTTTGGATTTCACTGGTGCTGATAATTTTGTCATTACTGTATTTGATGGCGAGAACACAGTATTCACGAATCCGATATCTGTCTACGTCATCAAGAACATAAGTTCTGCTGTGCTCTCAGATATCTTGATTCAGGATACGGCATATATCGGTCAACCTGTCAGGTGGCGAAGGACTATATCTTCTGTCGGCAATGTGACATTCACCCTGCCGTCATCGGCTTCAAATGTCAGTATAATGAAAATGATCCCAGATGTGAACATGTCTGAAGAGATATTTGATGGTTCTGGACAGAAGACATCGACAGGCATCCAGATCATATTGCCAGGCAATGAAGGAGAAGATAATTTTTTTGAGATAGAATATCTGACTCCTCCTCCATCAATGAATGAAAGTCAGATATCACGATACCGAAAGAGATTCATCGTCAGCTCCCCATTAGAATATTCATCCGTGGATGTAGAATCAACATTACCATCTTCGACAGATGCAAGATATGCGCTTTATCTTGTCGATGGCGAAAGGATAATTCGTGTGGACAATGAGACTGCATATTCTGTCAGACAGAATGTCTCTTCGCTTAGCTGGCAGATCCCTAAACTTGACATGGAAGCTGTCTTTGAGACCTGGCTTTCTGATGCTTATGATGTGATCTCATCCAATGTGTCCGAAGGTGCCTGGAATATCTCATTAGATCTGCATGCTGTCGGTGATTTCTCAGTGACTCCGCTTGGCGATGGTTTTTCATATGAGGATATGAATGGTATCTGGTGTGGTGAAGTCGATATAAGATACACAGCGATCTGGGAATCATTGGAAGGAGAGAGATTCAGTGATGGAAATATCATCGATTATCCAGATAAATGGGATCTTCTGAAGAGTCTCGTGCTTCCAGACATCTCATGTGATCGTGGACTCACTTTCTCGTTCACATATCATTCAGATGACTTCAGACTGATGCTGGAGCTTGGTGGAGACCGTAAGATGATGGTTCTTCCGATAATCAGGATGAAACCAGTCGAGACATTGCAATCACCTGCAGAGATAGGAAAACCAGTGCATTGGAAGAAGATAATAAGAGATTCTGAGAACTCTACATTCGGACTGCCGCGTGAATTTGTCAATCTCACTGTCAGCGATCTTGCGACAAAAGAGAAACTCCCTGATGGACAAGTGCGATTATCTCATAAAGGAGATATAATCACGCTTGACGATATCGAGCTGGCAAAGAAAGTGCAGGACGTAAAAGAGAGGATCGCTCGCCAGGACAAGGACATCAAAGCCGCAGGTATATTTAAGAAGATCCCTCTTATATTCGAGAGATCAGGTATCAATGAAGAATTGGATTCATTGACCGATAGTCTTCCAGAAAAAAAGAAGGAGATTATCGAACAGTTGGATATCCGTGCTTCAGATGTGGATCCAGTTCTGCTTCTTGACAATGCAACTGACAAGATTATCGAATACGTGACAGATGCGCCTGAGAAAAAAGAGACCGAAAGCGTTGAAAAAGATCATTATTGGAAAAAAGATGTCCAGATCGCAAGCAATGTTTCTGTGCATTACCAGAATGTCCTGAGCTATACAACGATCCCAGAGACCAAATATGAACAGATATATCTTTATTGGACAGTTGATGGCAGGAAAGTCGATGTCATCCGTGACCCCGAATACAAGTATATGAATGTGACATTGATCGATGCAGATGGTAATGGCCTATACGAAAAGATCCAATGGATAACGCCGCATCTATCTGAACAGAATTTCACTGTCGAGATAGACCTAACGATCCTCAATGTGCAGAGCTATCCGACATTGTATAAATTCTGGACTGTCCGGTTCAATACGACAGGGACTGCCAATCTCACTGTCACTGCTATAAACGGGACGACATGGAGTGAATTCTTAAAAGATTCCGGCACAACAGAGGATGATCTAGTCTTCAATGATCTGACTTGTGGAGGGATATCACATAAATCTGATCTTTATCTGATATTGGATGACAATAGCAAGATCGCTTTCTCTTCATTGACAATAGCAGACAGCAGAAGAGTCAAGAGCCTTTTTGTCGAAGACTGGAACTGCGATGACAAGACTGCTGAGCTTGTGAACAAGATCATCACGACTGGCGTGCATATCCAGGAATTTGATTTCGGAAACGATGTGGCTGTCGCAAGGAACTATGGTTATCTGCTTTATGAGGATTTCGAGAGTTACAGCCACGGAGACAAGGCGACTGATTTCAATGTGGAAAGGAATTCGACGATGGCAGTAGTCAACAGCTGGTCAGTCTATGACAACAGCACAGAGAAGATGTATCTTGGGAATGTCTCGAAAGGAAAAGGCACCCATTATGTAGAATACAATGGAACAGGTGCCCTTGCCTGGTCTCAATATGAGATCAAAGGCAGGATGAAAGTCTCGAAGAATAATTCAAAAGACTGGGGTATGGGTATAGTGTTCCATTCGAATATGAGCGTGAGCGGCACGACAAAATTATGGTATCAGATATATTTCAACAAGGTCGGAACAGTCAATGGATTCACATTGACTTCTTTTGGTTCTGGTTTCGATCTTGTCCCTGACCTCTATACATACCTGACTCCGACAATCAATGATTGGTATCGCTTCAGGATTTGGACAGATGTCAATGAACTTTTCATCTACATCAATGCCACAGTCTGGAAAGATGGTGATGCTGAACCCGCCGACTGGACGATCAATGCGACGGATTGGTGGTGGCAGGCGACGAGCGAACCTGCGCATTTCAGCGGCTCGATTGGATTCTTGGCAAGAGAAGGAGAGGTGTATTTCGATGATATAGTCGTGCAGGAAAGAAAAGTGTCTCCGGTTATAACTGTGCAGACACCGTTAGGGACCACCTACGAAGCAGGGAAACGTGACTTCAATATCAGTGTGGACAAAGAAGTGACCTGGTGCGGTTATACGCTTGATGATGCAGCGACAAACAAGACTATGAACCAGCTCAACATGTCCCACTGGAACGAAAGTGAGACTTTTGTCGTCTATGATCATCATAATGTCACTTTCTATTGCAATGACACATTCGGCAACACTGGGTCTGCTTATATAGAATTCAACATCGCACCGAACATAATAACGATACTAAAACCATTGCATGGATCAACGATAGCTGATGATACTCCTGAATTGAACGCCACATTGAATGATACATATGATACTGCGTTCTATGCAATCGATTGGGGCACTAATAGCAGCCCAGTCAGCTCTGCCACAAAGCTTGAGGTCGCGAATTTGCCTTTGATGTCAGAGGGATTGC